>NZ_JANFVR010000060.1 GCF_024609805.1 Tahibacter caeni
ACGAAAAGCCGCAAACAGCGGCTTTCGCGGCGAGATTTTGGCAACTTTGCGCCTGGTTTCGATGCCGGTTCCGCAAATCGTGTTTCTGGCATGGGGTGACGAGGGCTTATTCAGACCTTCCCTATTCGCTGCGGATCACCGTCCGCAACAGGGAAACCCCATGCACCTACGCACCGCTTCAACGAGGCCGCAGCTATTCGCTGCGGATCACGACTTGCCAGAGGCGGCTGAGTTCATCGGCCTGTACGCTTCAACGAGGCCGCAGCTATTCGCTGCGGATCACCGAAGGAGCGCCGGCTGATCGAGTCGTTCAACGCAGCGCTTCAACGAGGCCGCAGCTATTCGCTGCGGATCACCACCCACCAGCTCACCTGGCCGTCGCGCTGCAGCTCCTTGCTTCAACGAGGCCGCAGCTATTCGCTGCGGATCACCGACTACAAGGAACACAAGATGGTCATGGAAATTCGGGCTTCAACGAGGCCGCAGCTATTCGCTGCGGATCACGCCAGGTTCGCCAGGCGATCGGCGGCATCGTCGCGTTGCTTCAACGAGGCCGCAGCTATTCGCTGCGGATCACTGAGTTACTGGATCAACTGGACTGCTCTGGATCGCGCTTCAACGAGGCCGCAGCTATTCGCTGCGGATCACTACGCCGGCATGGCTCGGTCTCGCGCGCGCCGACGTGCTTCAACGAGGCCGCAGCTATTCGCTGCGGATCACCAGCTCAGGAGCTACCTATCCGGCGTGACTGGCCTCGCTTCAACGAGGCCGCAGCTATTCGCTGCGGATCACGCCGCGCGGTCGGCGCGCAGCACGCCGCGGATCAACGCCGCTTCAACGAGGCCGCAGCTATTCGCTGCGGATCACTGCACCACCTGCGGCGGTCTCCATCTGCGCAGATTGCTTCAACGAGGCCGCAGCTATTCGCTGCGGATCACCCGGTCTCCTAGTCGGTGTTCTGCCATTGTCATCGGGCTTCAACGAGGCCGCAGCTATTCGCTGCGGATCACACAGAGATGGCGCCAGAGCAGAGAGAGCGCTGCGCGAAGCTTCAACGAGGCCGCAGCTATTCGCTGCGGATCACAGGCTGAGGCCGATTATGGCAAGCCTCTTCCCGAATAGCTTCAACGAGGCCGCAGCTATTCGCTACGGATCACAATCGCAACGTCCGTCGGCAGGGCCATCAGGCCGGTGCTTCAACGAGGCCGCAGCTATTCGCTGCGGATCACCCGCGCGCCGCGCGCCGCGCCTGCGATCACGGAAGCGCTTCAACGAGGCCGCAGCTATTCGCTGCGGATCACTAGCTGATCGTGTGTTATGCCGAGCTGTTCAGCTCGCTTCAACGAGGCCGCAGCTATTCGCTGCGGATCACGCATCAGGAACGATCCAGAAGCACGGTCTTGACGTCAAGCTTCAACGAGGCCGCAGCTATTCGCTGCGGATCACAGGGCGCCATCCCGGAGATCGACCACGAGATCGTCGGGCTTCAACGAGGCCGCAGCTATTCGCTGCGGATCACCGAGTGGATGCAGCGCTGCCCGTACGGCGTTCCCGGCGCTTCAACGAGGCCGCAGCTATTCGCTGCGGATCACCTGCGCAACCCGGCCTCTGTGAGGTGGCTGCCGCTATGCTTCAACGAGGCCGCAGCTATTCGCTGCGGATCACCGCCGCCGCGCATGTGATGTAAAGAAGACGGTTGTCGCTTCAACGAGGCCGCAGCTATTCGCTGCGGATCACCCGACCTTGGCGACGACGGGATCTACATCGAGCAGGGGCTTCAACGAGGCCGCAGCTATTCGCTGCGGATCACATGGCGTGGCTGGAAAAGCAGCGCCAGGACGGCGAGCTTCAACGAGGCCGCAGCTATTCGCTGCGGATCACCGTGCTGCGCGAGGGCTACATCCTCCCGACCGGCAAGCTTCAACGAGGCCGCAGCTATTCGCTGCGGATCACCACCGAGCCGGAGATGCTTCGCGCGCTCGCGGCGCTCAAGGCTTCAACGAGGCCGCAGCTATTCGCTGCGGATCACAGGATACCGTGGATGATGAATTCGCCATCAACAACCGCTTCAACGAGGCCGCAGCTATTCGCTGCGGATCACAAGGCGTATGTCCAGCCGGGTTCCCCGACCACGGGCCTGCTTCAACGAGGCCGCAGCTATTCGCTGCGGATCACACCCGCGACTTCATCGCCGATGCGGTGCGTCGCATGAGCTTCAACGAGGCCGCAGCTATTCGCTGCGGATCACAACGACGGCCCGTTCTACTGGACGCGCGCTTCCGCGCTTCAACGAGGCCGCAGCTATTCGCTGCGGATCACAAGCTGCTGCGCGAGGAACGCAAGGCCGGCGACGTGGCTTCAACGAGGCCGCAGCTATTCGCTGCGGATCACCGGTCGTCGCCGGCGAGCTGCCGCATGAATTCGCGGCTTCAACGAGGCCGCAGCTATTCGCTGCGGATCACGTGGTCCGATGACGGGGACCAGCCGACGGCATCACGCTTCAACGAGGCCGCAGCTATTCGCTGCGGATCACGCTGTACACGATTGAGCTGGCTACTCCTGTCTTCAAGCTTCAACGAGGCCGCAGCTATTCGCTGCGGATCACACGCGCCGTCGACCGGCTTGGCGTTGTCGGTGTCGATGCTTCAACGAGGCCGCAGCTATTCGCTGCGGATCACCGTGACCGGCGACATGGAAGATCGCATCTCGCTCGAGCTTCAACGAGGCCGCAGCTATTCGCTGCGGATCACCGACCTCGCTGCTAGTAGCCATGGGCAGCCCCGTAGCTTCAACGAGGCCGCAGCTATTCGCTGCGGATCACCGCACGTACGGCATTAACACGGGCGAGTGTCTGCTGTCGCTTCAACGAGGCCGCAGCTATTCGCTGCGGATCACTGCCACGTTCAGGACGTGGATTGCAGCGCTCTCGACGGCTTCAACGAGGCCGCAGCTATTCGCTGCGGATCACCGCCGTCCCACAGCTCGATATGGCCGAGCTTTTCGGAGCTTCAACGAGGCCGCAGCTATTCGCTGCGGATCACTGTTGTCCGAATACACGAAGCCGAAGCCTCCGTAGCTGCTTCAACGAGGCCGCAGCTATTCGCTGCGGATCACCCGATCCGTCGTCACTGGCCAGCGGCCGTGATTGAGGCTTCAACGAGGCCGCAGCTATTCGCTGCGGATCACTCGAGACCGACGACTCGATGTGGGACGGCGACGAGCTGCTTCAACGAGGCCGCAGCTATTCGCTGCGGATCACAAGGCGCTCTACGGCGTGGATGTGACCGAGGTATGGCTTCAACGAGGCCGCAGCTATTCGCTGCGGATCACCATTGAGGCCGCCGTTGATCACGCGCACGACACGGCTGCTTCAACGAGGCCGCAGCTATTCGCTGCGGATCACCTGGCGCGCGGTTCAGCTGCGACAGCAGGACGAATGGCTTCAACGAGGCCGCAGCTATTCGCTGCGGATCACCCGCAGCGCATCGCCAGCGCCGCGATCAATTTTTCGCTTCAACGAGGCCGCAGCTATTCGCTGCGGATCACTGGTGGGCGGTCTTCAGGGCGCCGTGAAGGTCGCGCTCGCTTCAACGAGGCCGCAGCTATTCGCTGCGGATCACCGACGATCAAGCTGCCGGCGGACAAGTCCGGCAACAAGCTTCAACGAGGCCGCAGCTATTCGCTGCGGATCACTTCCAACACGCGAACCAGAAGGCCCCGGAATCGCAGTGCTTCAACGAGGCCGCAGCTATTCGCTGCGGATCACCGGCATGCTCGGCGCCGCAGCACCGGCCGTGCCCGGCTTGCTTCAACGAGGCCGCAGCTATTCGCTGCGGATCACCAGCAGGCGGCGGCGCAGTGGCCTTCGCTGGATCGCTGCTTCAACGAGGCCGCAGCTATTCGCTGCGGATCACCAGATCGTCGCGAGAGCACGCCGCGCGCACCTGCAGGCTTCAACGAGGCCGCAGCTATTCGCTGCGGATCACATCGCGCAATCGCGCCAGGAGCTTCCCATGTCCACGCTTCAACGAGGCCGCAGCTATTCGCTGCGGATCACGGCCGCCAGCGAGATCGCCGCCGCGCCGCTGTTGCAGCTTCAACGAGGCCGCAGCTATTCGCTGCGGATCACCGTGTGCCCCATGATTCGCGCAGCCACGGGAGATAGGCTTCAACGAGGCCGCAGCTATTCGCTGCGGATCACCGTGGAGCGCCGCGCGGAAATCGGGGGATGGACGATGCTTCAACGAGGCCGCAGCTATTCGCTGCGGATCACGCAGACGCAGCATTTGCAGGTGCTGACGCAAATGTCGCTTCAACGAGGCCGCAGCTATTCGCTGCGGATCACGGCGACATGGCGCGCCTGCGATCGTCGGAGAACCAGTTGCTTCAACGAGGCCGCAGCTATTCGCTGCGGATCACCCGTGCGCTTCTCGATGCGGCATTCGAGGCCATCGCCGCTTCAACGAGGCCGCAGCTATTCGCTGCGGATCACTGCTCGTTCCACCATAGGGGGGTTAACGGCTACCCGGCTTCAACGAGGCCGCAGCTATTCGCTGCGGATCACACCGGCATCACGTTGGGCCGGCGCCCCGTCAAAAATCTGCTTCAACGAGGCCGCAGCTATTCGCTGCGGATCACCTCGTCGTACCGGCAAAACCCCGCTTCGATGGCCCCTTGCTTCAACGAGGCCGCAGCTATTCGCTGCGGATCACGCATGAGCCAGGCCGAAGCCGCGCGCACGGTTCACGTGCTTCAACGAGGCCGCAGCTATTCGCTGCGGATCACCGGCGCGACACCACGCGTAGCTCGCTGGCCAGCGGCTTGCTTCAACGAGGCCGCAGCTATTCGCTGCGGATCACGGCGCCAATGTCCACTGATCGCACGTTCGCCATCATGCTTCAACGAGGCCGCAGCTATTCGCTGCGGATCACAAGAGCAACCGCATCCGCTGTTCCTCGCCGCGACGCTGCTTCAACGAGGCCGCAGCTATTCGCTGCGGATCACCCCTGATCTGCACGACTTGCGGCTCTATCGGGGCAGCGCTTCAACGAGGCCGCAGCTATTCGCTGCGGATCACAGGGGTGGGCGCACCAATACTTCGCGTGGCGCATCTAGCTTCAACGAGGCCGCAGCTATTCGCTGCGGATCACGACCTATTGCGGCGGGAAGCAGTCTGAGTTCGCCAGCTTCAACGAGGCCGCAGCTATTCGCTGCGGATCACGCAGCAGATCAACCGGAGGTAGCCATGTCCACCGTCACGCTTCAACGAGGCCGCAGCTATTCGCTGCGGATCACTCTACTGCCTCGGCAATGCCCTATATCCGAAGGGAGCGCTTCAACGAGGCCGCAGCTATTCGCTGCGGATCAGCTCCGCTGCGCGAGCGGTGATCGCAGCGCACTCGCTGCTTCAACGAGGCCGCAGCTATTCGCTGCGGATCACGAGTTGATCTAGATCAACTCGGCGTCACTAGGCTGGCTTCAACGAGGCCGCAGCTATTCGCTGCGGATCACGGTCGATGCCGTCGAATCCGCCGCATGGGACACGGAGCTTCAACGAGGCCGCAGCTATTCGCTGCGGATCACGAAGCAGAAGGAGTGGGGCGAGAAGATCCGCGCAGAGCTTCAACGAGGCCGCAGCTATTCGCTGCGGATCACCGGCCGGGCTGCTGCGCGCCACGATCCCGCAGCGTGCTTCAACGAGGCCGCAGCTATTCGCTGCGGATCACTACCTTTCTGATCGTATATTCTGGGGAGATTTTCAATGCTTCAACGAGGCCGCAGCTATTCGCTGCGGATCACCCTTCCGGGGCCGGGGTCGCGTCGACGGCACCGGTGCTTCAACGAGGCCGCAGCTATTCGCTGCGGATCACCAACGAGCGCGCCGCCGGCAAGATGCAGAACACCACGCTTCAACGAGGCCGCAGCTATTCGCTGCGGATCACCGCGGTCGGTTCGGTGTACGGCTGGAACGTCAGCCCGCTTCAACGAGGCCGCAGCTATTCGCTGCGGATCACTTGAACAGGTCGACGCGGGAAGTCATGGCGCCTCCAGCTTCAACGAGGCCGCAGCTATTCGCTGCGGATCACCGTCCTGATCCGATCTAGTGATGCGCTGCAGTTCTTGCTTCAACGAGGCCGCAGCTATTCGCTGCGGATCACATCCCCGCGATGGAGATCTTGGCCAAAGTCACCGGGCTTCAACGAGGCCGCAGCTATTCGCTGCGGATCACCGCCCCTGGGGTAAGTGCCGGCATCCATTGCCGAAACCGGCGCTCTTGCGAGCGCTGAACGCGTTGGGGCGGTGCGGGTGGCGCGTTCATCAGGTCCGGCGCGAAGAATAGTGTGTATTTGGCTGATTGTCATGGAGCGATGGCAGGCGAGCGCTGGCCGGGTTTGCCGGCATCACCAGAGCGCTCGCAACGGCCGGGCAAGGTCCGGCGCAAAAGCGGGACGGTCAGACGATGGTCGGCTCGCGGGCGACCGGCTCGAACTTTTCGCCCAAGCTGACTACCCGAGGCTTGATTCTATCGGCCGGGCCGAGATCGATCACGAGCAGGGCGTCGACCTTGCCGTTGATCGCGCCGTCGAGCATCTCCAGCATTTCGGCATGCCGGCGGCGGCTCAGGCGGCACTGGAAGACCGACAGCTGCAGCCATTCGCCGTAGCCCTTCATCAGGCGGAAGACGCGGCGCCAGCGCTTCACGTCGCGAATGTCGTAGGTGACGAGGAACAGATGCTCGTCCACGTGCTCACCGTGTCACGAAGCCGGGATATTCGGGGAGTTCGCCGAGCAGGAAACGTCCGAGCAGACGTGCCTGCAGTTCGAGCAGTCGGCGGTAGCTGACCCGATAGCCGAACAGGGGGTGGGTGACTTCCTGGCTCAACCGTCGTTCGAATGCGGCGATGAAGCGCTTGCGGCCGTCCGGCGCGAGGCTGACGCTGCCGGCCGCGCTGACGAAGTCGGCCGGACGGACCTCGCCGTTGTTGATGACCTGGATCACGACAGAATCGGCCAGCAGCGGGCGGAATGGTTCCATGAGGTCCAGTGCCAGTGCAGGACGGCCATAGCGCGGCTGGTGGTAGAAGCCCCGGTACGGGTCGAAGCCGACGGCCTGCAGCGTGACCGTGAGGGTTCTGGCCAGCAGCGTGTAGGCGAACGACAGCATCGCGTTGACCGGATCGGTCGGCGGCCTTCGGTTGCGCTTGCCGAAGTCGAAGGCGAGCAGCGCCGGGTCGGCTTCCTGCTTGAGCACGTGGCGGAAATGCGCGAAGTACATCGATGCCGCGTTGCCTTCGTGGCCGAGCAGGCTCTCCAGCGTCTCGGCGCGCTGGACCTGCGCGCGCACGCGCTTGAGGTCGGCGAGCACGCGCTCGGGTTTCTCTTCCGGTCGCCAGTTGCGGCGCAGCTGGATGCGGCAATTGGCGATCTTGGTGTCGACCAGGCCGCGGGCGATGCGCAGACAGGTGGATTCGCTGAAGCTGGCGCGGTATTGCGCGGTGCGCAGCTCGACGTTCTTGTGGCCGTTGCCGATGCTGTGGCCGTAGAACCAGCCGCCGTAGCTGTGCCAGGTCACCGGGATGTCGCGCTGCATGAGTTCCTGCAGACAGGGTGCGGTCACGTAGACATTGCCCATCAGCACCACTTGCGACACCTCGCCGATGCGTGCGGTGGCCAGGACGGCGTCGTCCTTGCTGACCTCGAGCACGTCGCCTTTCTTGGCGAGCTTCGCGTTGAACTGCTGCACGTACAACGGCAGCGCTTCGTGGTGCGGTACCGCCAGCGGGCGCGGCGCCTGTTCGGTGCCGCCCAGGCTGTGCACTTCGTCGGGCAGGCAGATGGTCACGAGCGAACAGCGCGGGCATTTCGGGCTGTCCACGAGCGGTGAAGGAATGCGCCCGCCGGCTGCGGTCGCGCGCAGCTCGCCGATGGCCCGTCGCGTCAGCGCGACGAGTTCGTCGTCGAGCGGCACTTTCACGCGCTCCTTGCTCTCGACGTAGTAGATCGCCGCCTCCTCGCAGACATAACCGTGCTCGCGCAGCAGCAACCCTTGCGCGCAGAGCTGCACGCGCTCCGGATCGTAGACGCCGCGGGGTATGTGCGGCCGCTTGCCGCGCTTGTAGTCGACCGGCGTGACGACGTTGCCTTCGCCTTCGATCAGGTCGAGCTTCGCGATCAGGCCGAGCTTGTTGGACGACAGCGTGACCGAGCGGGCGTGGATGTCGATCTTCTCTTCTTCAGCCTTGCCGGCCTCGGGCAGGTCGCCCGCCGGCTTGTCGACGCGCCGGTGCCGGTGGCGGCCTTCCACGGTATCGGCCGAGTCGGCCCATTCGCCCTGCACCCATTCGAGATAGGCCAGGCGTGGGCAGTAGACATGCTCGTTGAGCATGCGCACGGGAATCGGCGGCTGGTCGCCGCGGAGTTCCGGGAATGGCAGTTCGAGTTCGTTTTGCCGGGGTTCCATCGGCGGCTCTCCTCCGCGGCGACGTTCCTCACTTTTCCATCAGTAAAAGTTGACGCCCGTGTCACGGCCGTTCGCGGGTTCACCGGTCGCGGCCACGTGGCGCCGGCTCCGGCTGCGCGGCGCGAAGCACCGCGTAGCCCTGGCCGAATTCCGAGCGGCGCGAGCGGTAGACGGCGGCGATGCCGCTTCGGCGCTGCGCTTCGCCGCGCGCCGACCACTGCCGCGTCTGCAGCAACGAGCGCAGTTCGTCGATGCCGATCGCGCTCGTGAATACCGGCCACGAGAAGTGACGCTCGCCGCCGTCACGAACGAAACCGATGGTCCGTTCGCGGCCGCGTTCGCTGACGGGTGGGAACAGCGGCAGCGCCCACAGGCCGAGCAGCATGGCGCCGGCGATGCAGCACGGTTTTTCCGCGGTCGGCGCGCGATGCCGCAAGGCGTACAAGCGTTCCGTGCCGGGGTCCCAGCCGAGACTGTGCTCGCGAGTGGCGTAGCGCCAGGGGCCGACCAGCGCTTCTTCGAACACCTGCCGCCCTTGAGCCCGGCACTGCGACAGGATGTTCCTCGCGCCGCCGAGAAAGGATTGCTGGCCCGACACCATGTAGAACGCGGACGGCTTGATCTGCTTCTTGGATCCGTCGATCGCGCCGTCGGCGGCGAATGCGCAGAGGAACGCGACGAGGTCCGAGTCGCCGTGGGCCACTGCGTCGTCGAGCAGCGCCCGGTATTGCGGCGACGGCATGCGCACGTCGTCGGCCCAGCCGAATATCCGGTCGAGCGGTGCCGAGATCGCCCATTCGGACAGGTGCTCGATCAGCGCATCCAGGGTCGCGTAGCGCGTGGAGCCCAGTACAGCGACCCAGTCGTCGGTCAGCGTGAAATGCAGCCGCGCGCCCGGATCGCTTGCGGCGACGAGCCGCAGCAGGCCGAAGCTCGCCAATGCGCCGAGCGGATGCGACCCGAGCAGCGCCGGGCAAGTCAGTTCAGCCATGGGCGCCTCCGGCGAGCTCGTCGCGGGACTGCAGATGGTCGGCCAGTCGCAGTACCGCCTCGAGGTAGGCGAGGCCCCAGGGACCGTAGCGGCGTACCAGGCGCCAGAAGCGATCGGGCCAGCCTGAACCGAGCGCGCCGAGCCGCGGCGCGCCGTCGAAAAGGTAGGCGTGGTCACCATCGGTGACGGTGAGGCGCGTGCCGTCGTCGGGCTTGTCGGGCATCAGCGCGCGGCCGCGGCCATGGTGCGTGCCTATCAGGTACAGCGCGAGCTCGGTGTCGTCGATGCCGGCGAGCAGGGCCGGGTTCGCCATGGCCAGTGCGACCGAATACGCTTCGTGCCGCTCGCCGAGCTCGTCGCGCAAGGCGCCGTGCCGTCGCAGTCCCTTGGCCAGCAGCTGTCCGCCGGCAGTCGCATCGTCGCCGGCGCGCAGCAGGCGCTGGAAACGGGGATCGGCCTTGCCCAGGTCGTGCGCGCGTCCGGCGGCGTGGAGCAGCTTGCAGAGGTCCGCGTCGAATCCCAGGGCCGCGCCGAGCGCGCGGGCGCGGCGGCCGACGCCGGCGTTGTGTGCCGGCAAGGTGACGACGATGGTTTGACTCGAGGAAATGTCTTCGTCGGAGAGATCTTCCTGTCCGAGGTCACCGCTGCGCAGGACCAGCGCGTAGAAGCTGTCGTCCTGGCGGAGCAGGGTTTCGGCGATCGGAAGGGACAGCCACGGCGGCGTCGCATCCGGCGGGTATTCGGCTCGCAGCAGGTCGCGCAGTTCGTCGGCGGTCGCCTCTTCGGGGGCAGTTTTCAGTCGGTCCCAGGCTGCCGCGATCGCGGCTTCGTCGAGGGTGCCGCTCGTGGCGAGAAACTGCGGCGTCACCACGGCGATGGACTCGCTCATCGTTTCCCGTCGCGCGTCCATCGCCAGGTCGTCGACGCACGACGTGGCGTCCGGCGCATAGCCGAGGGCGTCGCAGCCGCCGTAGGCCGCCGGCACGACGAGGGTGTCGCCGGGCCGGATGCGGGCCGGATCGACGGCGCGCCATTCGTTGTCGCGTTCGCGCCGCCAGGCCCGGCGCGGCGCAGGGAGGCGCCCACCGGGTTTGCCGCCGGTATCGTCGACGTCGATGTCCGCACCTTCGACATCGACGAGCGGCGTATCGGATGCGACACCCTGCAGCCAGGCCCTGACGCCGCCGAGCGGCAGCGCCAGCGACTCCAGGCTCTGCGGCGGACGCAGCGCCAGCAGCCGGCCGACGAGCGCCGTCTCCGTGTCGTCGATCTGCGTACCAGTGTCGTCGAGCGGAAGATCGGAGCGCCAGACGATCTGGACGTCGGCGGGCGAGGTGTCCAGCCCGTGCAGCAGCGCCGCGACGTCGGGGTCGTACTGCGGCGGCGGAGAGGTCTGGCACAGTAGTTCGACATGAGCCGGGGTCAGGCGCAGGCGATCGCGCGGCGGCGGATCGAGTTCGGCGAGGTCGGTGTCGGAATCGGCGAGCAACGCTTCCATTGCGGCAATCGAGAAATCGACCGTCGGCGCGTCGCCGCCGTCGCGCTGCGCCGCCCGCGTGAGCCATTGCCAGGTCTCGACGAGCGCGGGGCCGTAGACCGGATCGTTGTCGGATTCACCGCCGCCGACGATGACGGCGGCGGCCTGCCGGGAGTTGCCCAGGCGATCGAGCCGGCCGAAGCGCTGCCGCAGCGCAGCGAGCGAAGCGCACTCGGTGACCAGGCCGTCGAAATCGAGATCGGCGCCGACTTCCAGCGTCTGCGTCGCGACCACGACGATCGGCCGGTCGTCGTCCCGCGGTTCGCGACCCGCCGCGCAGCGCGCGATCAGCCGTGCGGAAATCGCTTCGCGCGCGAGCGGCCGGTTGCGACCCGTCGCGAGTTCGACCTGACAGACCCCTCCGTGCGTGCGCACGAGTTGCTCGTAGACCTGCCTCGCCGTGGCGACGCGGTTGACCATCACGGCCAGTGTGGGCACCGGACTCGCCGCGTGCATGCGCAGTTCGGCCACGGCGGCCACGATCGCCTTCACGCGCTCGGCCGGCTTGGCGCCGGCTTCGACCAGGCGCGCCGGTTTCGACGCGGTGCGGCGGCGGGCGATCAGCGGATTGGCGAGATCGTCGGCGTCGAGGCGGAAGCGTTCGCCGTCGGCCTGCGCCGTCGCGCTCAGCGGCACGACGACGACCGGGCGCACCGGGCCGGGAGGCGCCTCCGCTCGAGCCTGCTCGCGCTGGATGGCGGCGACGGTGCCGATGAAGGGCGCGCTCAGGTGCGCTTCGTCGAGCAGGATCAGCGTGTCGTGGCCGAGCAGCCCGGCGTGCAAGGGTTGCGAATAGCGGCTCAGGCCGTAGCCGCGGAACAGCAGCCGCGAGCCGATCTGGTCGATCGTCGAGCTGACGATCATCGGTTGGCACGGGTGGTAGGCGAAGCCGCGCTCGCGCGACATGCCGCCGCGCAGCTTCAGACAGTGCAGCGGCTCGCCGCTGCCGAGTGTCTTGAGCGCAGCGGCGACGGCGCGGACGGCGGGGGCCGTCGATTCGTCGAGTGCGCGTTGCAGGGTCAGCGCCCGCTCGTGGGCGCTGTCGACGATGAGGCGCCGGTCGACCGCGAACACGATGCGCCGTGCGGCGAGCCATGGCGTGCCGGCCGCGGCGCAAGCGGCGAGATGGAACAGCGCGATGTCGATGCAGGCGGTCTTGCCGCTGGCGGTCGGCAGGTCGACGAGGCCGGGCCAGCGATGCGTCTGTCGCAAGGTGCGCGCGAGGCGCGACTGCCACGGCAGCGGCGGCTTTCCGTGCACGGCGGCGAAGAACGCGTCGAAATCGAGCTCAGTCATGGCGATCCGTCAGCGGCAGGCACAGGCCGAGCCCGGTGAAACGCCCGGCGCCGATCAACACTGGACCGCGTACCGGTTCGGCGAAGCGCAGCCAGACGTGACGCCGCAGCCGGTCGCGCGTCTGGGACGCCTGGCCATGGAAATCGCGCGTGCGCGGCGCGCTACCCACGGCCGATACCGCACCGGTGCGGACGTCGACCGGACGCGGCAGACCGATGCGTTCGCAGCTGTCGGCGACGATGGTTTCCGCGTCCGGTCCGTTCTTCTTCGGATGGCGGTCGAGCACGACCGGCGTGACGCTGGCCCAGACCGCCGACGGGCGGGTGTAGCGCCGGAAGCGCAGCGCCTTCAGCTCGTCATCGGTGGTGTCGATCAGGCGCAGCCGGATCGCCCCCAGCGGACCAAGCTGCAGCATCCACGGCGAGTCGATCGCCAGCCGCAGGCGGCGGCGTTCGGCCGGATGGATGTCGCGCGGCAGGATCAGCGCGGCTCCTTTGATCGATCCGTCGGCATGAGGCGTGCCGACAAAAGCGAGCGGGGCGAACGCGAGGTGCGGTGCTTTCGTGACGCTGCCGTCGGTCTCGTGACCCGAGAGGCTGGGCGGCGCGGGCTCCTGCAATCGCGACATCACCGCATCGCGCAGGTGCTGCATCAGCGGCAAGGTGGAGTCGAGCGACACGCGAGGACCGCTGTCGAAGGCCAGAACGAACGCGTCGCGGCCAAAGACGTTGTCGTCGGCTGGGCGGCTTGCGATGTAGGCCTGCATGCGGCCGAGAGGCGGCTGCGCGCTTTCGTCGGCCCGGCGCAGCTCATGGATCTGCTGCAGGCGCGCCAGGCGTCCGGGGCCGGGTACGCGCAGCGTGAGGTCGCCGTCGTCGTCCGGCAGCCAGGTCGGCGCGGCGAGCGTGTCGCGCAGTTGCGCGCGAACCGGCGAGCTGCTGTGGCCGAGATACGTCAGGTGACCGACGATTTCGCCGAGCGCGGCGCGGTGCGCTTCGGCGCCATCGGCGTCCGGCCACTGGAAGATCACGACCGGGTCGGCCGGGACGACGGCCGGGAAAAAGCGCTCCTGCCGGTTGCGGCGTTCCAGCGGATGGCGCGGATCGGTCTTTCCCTTGTCCGCCTTGACCGGCTCGTCGTTGACCGGAACCCAGTGGCTGTGCACCTGCCGGTGCGACGGGACCGGGTCGGCGCAGATCTGCGGCGCGGGCAACGCTTCGAGCCATTGCAGCGCGTGTTCCCCGGCGGCGCCGAGATCGAGATCGGCGTGGCTGGCGACCAGCGCCGAGAACAGACGCTGCGGATGCGGCGGCCACTCGGCCTCGACGCGCTCGTCCACGCGCGTGGCGACGGCGCGGCCGAGCAGGAATTCCACCTCGATGGCGAGCATGGGCTCAGCCTCCGATCTTCTGCACCTGCCGGCTCATCTTCACGAGCTCGGCGAGCTTCGGCTGCGGCACGAGGCGGATCGGCTCGGCATGCCAGGGAAGACCGGCCTTGCGCGCCGCGGTGACGGCGTCGGCGTAGATCGCGGCAGCCTGTCCGGCATCGAGCGCCAGCGGCGCGGTCGTGCCGTCGGCGTGGACGATCTCGAAATCCTGCCGGCTCTCGGCGACGAGTCCGCAGCGCGAACGCAGCCAGCCTCCGCGTTCACGTCCGCCGGTGACCGCAACGAGCGCCAGTGCGGCGAGCACGGCGCGCGCAGCGCGGCCGGTGTCTCCGGCCGCGCCGTCGACAGGGAATCGCAAACGCCGCAGCGCCGCGAGCGAGAGCACCGTGGTCTGCAGCGCATGGTCGACGGTGACGCCGCCGCGCAATGTGGCTTTGTACGATTCGATCCGGTTGTCGGCGAGCACGCGCTGCTGTTCGCCGCTTTCCACCTTGACCAGCACGTTGCCGTGATTGATTTCCGACGGGCGCGTGCCTTTGGCGCGCTCTTTCTTGCCGCGTGCGCTCTTGTCGGCGTCCCGTTCGGCCAGCGACCAGTCGCCGTCCTCGGTGATGGCGATCTCCACGTCGGCGCTGACGCCGAGCGGGTCCTGGCGCAGGCCGCCCTGCGTCGCGCCCCATTCGGCGCCGACGCCGACGATCTCGCTGCTCAGCGCGCGTGCGAACTTGTTGCCCAGGCCGCCGGCGGCGCCGGTCGAGTCCCAGCAGCCGAACACCAGCGCGCTCGGCGCGTGCGCGAACAACGCGGTCGCGTTGCGCGTGTTGCAGGCGGTCAGCTGGCGGTACAGCGGCGACTTGAAGAACGGCATGCCGTCGAGCGCGCTGTCGCGCAGGATCGCGTCGAACACGCGGTGCGGCGCGGCCAGGGTGCTGATCTCGCCGATATCGGCGAGATCGCCGTCGAACTGCACGACCAGGCGCGGCAGCTCCAGGCCCGACTGCGCGGCAGCTTCGAGCGCTTCCTCGAAGCGGTTGGCCTGCGAGGCCACGGAATCGAGCAGCACGCACGGCACCGTCTTGCCGTCGATGCGCCGCTGCTCCCAGCAATAGACCCCGCCCGCGAACGTCGGCGGAAAGATCTTGTCGCCGGGCCCGCCTTCCGGCTGCAGACGCTGGCGCAGGCGAATCGCGGCGGCGGTATCGACGATGTCGGCGAGGTTCATGGGCTGGGCTCCTGCGGTGCGAGGTTTGAGGCTGGCTTACCTTCCGAAATGCATTGCCAACATGCAATGCGCGTCACAATTTGGCTTCCGGCAAAGTCGCGAGGGCAGGCGGAGGACTCCGGCAAGGCTGCCCGCCGGCATGGCTGGATTGCCCGTTTCGTTCTGTCGCCACGCCGATCATTCTCTCAGGGGTGCCCGTCGGAAACGTCGGAACTCGGGCTGGTCACGGAACGCCGTCCAGCGGCGGATTGGCCGGAAGCTGCAGAGCTTTCCCGGTTTGTCGGTGTCGTCGTCGGAACGGCGACACGCTGCCGTTTGCCCAGTCCTCCTTCCGGAGGGGGCTTGTCAGGAACGGCGATGAGGCTCTGCCGCTTCCCCGGCGCGCCCGGTCACATTACGACGGCCTGGCCAGGGCGCACCATGACTTCCCCCGGTTGAACGGGACAGGCGCAAGAACGTCGGACATGCCATCGAGGCATGTCCGTCAATGGTTTGCGGACATGGGTGTCGCCGGGCGCGAGATGTTGCGGTTCGCTGCGCTCACCAGCAACTTACTGGAACCCGTTCGCGAAGATCCGGTCGGCGCCGCTCGGCGGCAGGTCGCTGCCCTGGAAGATGCCGAGCGGCGTGTAGCCCGAATAGCCCGGGAACGCGTAGTAGACACTCGGATTGCGCAGGCGGCGGATCACGGCTTCGGACATGACGCGGCGGTAGTCGGTCGTGACCATGACGTCGGCGCCTTCGAACAGCTGCGCGGTCGACAGGCCGGCGAAGCTGCCGAAGGTCTGGCCGCCGTTCACCGAACCGCCGAGCGCGAGCATGATGTTGCCGTAGCCGTGGTCGGTGCCGCCGTCGTCGTTCTCGCGCACGCGGCGGCCGAATTCGCTCATGACGACGACGCTGGTCGTGCCGGCGTAGTTCGCCGCGCCGCTGCCGTTGAGATCCGTGTAGAACGCGCCGAGTCCCTTGGACAGCTCGTCGACCTTGTTGCCGAAATAGTCGTAGCTGTTGGCCGGGTTGCCCTGGCCGTCGTGGGTGTCCCAGCCGCCGAGGTCGATCGTCGCGATGCGCAGGCCGACGTCGCGCTTGATCAGCTGGGCCAGCATCTTGAGCTGCTGGGCAAAGCTGCTGCCGGAATCGTAGACGGCGCCGTTGGCCGGCGCATAGGCGGCGAAATCGATCGGCTTGATGACGTTGAGCGCGTCGATGGTCTGCCGGCCGGCCGCTTCGAGATCGCCGGCCTGGCTCCACAGATCGGGCAAGGTGCCGAACACGCCGCGGGCGCCGGGCGGCGCGGTCGTGCGGAAATCCGGCTCGACGTTCCAGGCCCAGGAACCCGAATCGATGCGGAAGTCCGAGCCGCTGCCGAGCGTGATGGCCTCGGTGCTGCCGAGCAGGCTGGTCGAGGTGATGCTGCCGGCGCTGACGGCGGGTATCTGCACGGTGCCGGGCAGGTTCGCGGTCTCGAGCACGCGCGTGAGCCAGCCTACGCCGCCGCCCTGGCCGGCCAGGCCGACTTCCATGTTGATCTGCGCGTCGAAGTGGCTGCGCGTGACCGGCGCCGGCATGCCCGCGCCGAGCACGACGGCGAGCTTGCCGCCGACGTAGAGGTCGCGCAGCTGCGGCGCGCGCGGATGCAGGCGCCACTGGTCACTGCTGACGGCCAGGCCCGCGCCGGTGCCGCTGAGCGGCACCTTCAGGGTCGGGCGCGCCGTCTCGTAGGCTCCGCGGTGCGCGTTGCTGCCGCCCGGCGAGAACAGGCTGAGCCCGTCCATGCCGCCGCGCAGGAACACGACGACGAGCGTGTCGTAGGTGTTGGCCTGCGTCGCGCCGAACGCGAGCGTGCTCGTGCCGGCCAGGGCGAGTGCGCCGCCGCCGGCGCCGCAGGTCTTGAGGAAATCGCGTCGATCGAACATGGAGCTCTCCTCAGCGGCGCAGCGCGTCCGGACTGCACAGGATCAGCGCGACGGTGGAGCGCAGGCGCGACTGGGTGTAGTGGTTCTTGAGATTCGGCGTGGCGCCGCCGGCCCAGACCTCGTTCAAGGTCAGCGCCTCGTTCGGCGCGGCGTTCTGGCGCAGGAAATCGACGGCCTTGGTGTAGACCGGCTCGGGCCGGAAGCCGAGGATCACGTCGCACCAGTAGCCGACGATGTTCGCCGCGGTGCGGTCGGCCGCCGCCGGGAACGTCGCCGTGGTGATGCCGAGCACGTCGATGACGTAGGGCCGGTTGCCGTCGTAACCGACTTCGCGATGGATCTCGGTCAGGCGCACGAGCATCTTCCAGGTCATGGCCAGGCTGCCGCTGCTGGCCCAGGCCGAGGCGCGGTCCGGATAGCCGTTCGGTGCGGGCCAGTAGAATTTGCGCTGGCCGGCCTGCTGCAGGCGCGAGTTGATCTCGTCCTTGGTCGACCAGTCCGTGCCGTAGGTCGCCAGGGTCGGCGTGAACTCGGCGAAGGTGCCGCGCAACGCGCCGGTCAGCGCATTGAACGGGCGCTTGATCTTGGTGCCCCAGGCGTTCTTGAACTCGCTGCTGGTCAGCAGCGCCTGGGTGACCTGCTTGAGCTGGTCCGGCGCCTGCCAGGTGTTCTGGAACAACTGGGCGATGCTCGCGACCAGCGCCGGCGGCGGATCATCGCCGACGAAGCGGCGGCAGAGCTTGCGCGCGATGAAGTTCGCCGTGCCCGGATGCGCCGCGAGCAGGTCGAACAGCTTGACGCCGTCCTGCTGGCCCTGGTCCGGCGCGAAGCGGCGGTTCAGCACGTACTTGGTGAAGCGGTCGTGCCATTCGGCCGAATCGCGGAACACGAACGTGCCGTCG
Organism: Tahibacter caeni; assembly: GCF_024609805.1. GTDB lineage: Bacteria > Pseudomonadota > Gammaproteobacteria > Xanthomonadales > Rhodanobacteraceae > Tahibacter > Tahibacter caeni. The sequence continues at coordinate 17,716 of NZ_JANFVR010000060.1, forward strand.
TTGTCGGCCGGGTATTGCCAGTGGCCGTTCTTGATCGTCCAGCCGGTCAGCGCGCGCGTGCTTTCGTAGACGTCCTCGTCGACGTACTTGAGCCGCGCCGTCAGCCCGTCGCCGATGACGCCGACCGGCAGCGACGGATCGGTCGGATCCATGACGCCGGCGTAGTTCTCCGCGCCCAGCGTGTGCAGCTCGATGAGCTCGCGCGCGTAGTTCTCGTTCGGGCCGGCCACCGTGCTCGCGTAGAGATCGAGGTAGTACATCATCGTGGTCGAGCGGGCCACGGCCTCGAGCATCGTGCGGAAGTTGCCGAACACGTTCGGCCGGATCACGTCGCGGTCGTAGTGCACGAACAGCGGACCGGCGTCGTAGTCCCAGCCGTAGGTGCTGAAATGGTCGTGCCAGAAGTCGGTCATGACCTCGAACAGCTGGCGCTTTGAATACACCGCGCGGATCGTCGTCGCGCATTCGATCTCGGCGATCGGCTGCATGCGCACGGTGTAGTTGGCCGTGTTGCCGTGATGCTGGCTCCAGAGCTGCGGCAGGGTCTTGGCCAGGGTCGTGAAGCCGGCGCCGGCGACGCGCGCGTCGCAGGCGCTGTCGTCGATGGCGGCGGGATTCAGCTGGGCGGCGACCCAGTTCGTCCAGCGCGCGTCGTCGTTGGCGCCCGGCAGCGAGAGCAAGGCGACCAGATCGAAGTAGTTGTAGCCGAACGTCGCCTTCTGCAGCCAGCGAACGGGGCCGGGCGGCACGGCGAGATTCGGACTCGGCGCCTGTTCGGGCGACTGCACCGCGGCCTTGCCGGGCCGGCGCATCGCGGCGGGATCGACGACGCCGATCGCGGCGGCTAAGGATTGGATCAGCTGACGGCGGCTCAGGACCTGGCTTGCGAATACGCTGGCCATCGGGACTCCGGAAACGGGCAAGACAAAACCCGCTCAGGTTAAACCGTACGTGTCTGTATGTCGTGACTGCGCTCCCAGTTCGACGGGAGTCGTGGACGGGCGGCAGCCGCGGCCCGTCAGACGATGCGCGGCTCCGCCTCCAGCGCGACGCCGAAGCGTTCCTGCACGGCGGCCTGCACGCGCTGCGCGAACGCCCAGAGCTCGGCGCCGCTGGCCTTGCCGTGATTGACCAGCACGAGCGCATGCTGCGCGGCGATGCCCGCGTCGCCGTCGCGGCGTCCCTTGTAGCCGGCCTGCTCGATGAGCCAGGCCGCCGACAGCTTGCGGCGGCCGTCGCCCTGCGGCCACGACGGCAGCTGCGGATGCGCGGCACCGAGCGCGGCGGCCTGCGCCGCGTCGACGACGGGATTCTTGAAGAAGCTGCCGGCATTGCCGATCACGGCCGGATCCGGCAGCTTGCGCCGGCGCAGGCGCGAGATCGCTTCGGCGACGAGCGCCGGCGTCGGCGCGTCGGCCCGCATCGCGGCGAGTTCCTCGCGCACGCCGGCGTAGTCCAGCCGCAGCGCCGGCGTGCGCGGCAGGCGCAGGGTCAGCGCGGTCACGATGTGGCGGCCGGGCTCGCGCTTGAACAGCGAGTCACGGTAGCCGAACGCGCAGGCGGCCGCGTCGAACCGGCGCAGCGTCTTCGCCTCGCGGTCCCAGGCTTCGACGGTGTCGACGAATTCGGCGAGCTCCACGCCGTAGGCGCCGATGTTCTGGATCGGCGCGGCGCCGACCGTGCCCGGGATCAGCGCGAGGTTCTCGAGCCCGGCCAGGCCGCGGCCGAGGGTCCAGTGCACGAGGTCGTTCCAGTTCTCGCCGGCCTCGGCGCGGACCCGGGCGTATCCGTCGCGCTCGTCGACGACCGCGATGCCGCGCGTGGACAGGCTGAGCACGACGCCGGGCACGTCGCGCGTCAGCAGCAGGTTGCTGCCTTCGCCGAGCACGAGCAGCGGCGCGTTGGCGAGCAGCGGGAACGCGAGCACCTCGGCCAGCGCCGCGCTCGCGCGCAGGTCGACGAGCAACGCCGCGCGCGCGTCGACGCGCAGGGTGTTGCGCCCGGCCAGCGAGGCGTCTTCGAGAATGCTGTAGCCGGCGCCGTCCAGGCGTGCCGGTGCGACGCGGAACTCGCTCATGCGCGCGAGCCTCGCGCGGCGCGCAGCGCTTCGACGCAGGCGCCGATCAGCGCCGGGCCGCGATAGATCAGGCCGCTGTAGATCTGCACCGCCCCGGCGCCGGCGTCGATCTTCGCGACCGCGTCGGCGCCGTCGAGAATGCCGCCGACGCCGAGCAACGGCAGCCGGCCCTGCAGCCGCCGGGCCATGCCGGCGAGCACGGCCGTGGAGCGCGCGAACACCGGC
>NZ_JANFVR010000600.1 GCF_024609805.1 Tahibacter caeni
ACCGCAGAGCCGGCGCAGCACGGCAACTGCGCGGGCACGGCGGCGCGGCGCGCGCATGGTCAGCGCGCGAGCCAGCCGCCGTCGACCGGCAGCACGGCGCCGTGGACGTAGTCGGCCGCGCGCGAGGCCAGGAACACCGCCGCGCCGCCGAGATCGGCCGGATCGCCCCAGCGCGCGGCCGGAATCCGCGCGAGGATGTCGCGGTTGCGCTGTTCGTCGGCGCGCAGCGCCGCGGTGTTGGACGTCGCGAAATAGCCCGGCGCGATCGCGTTGACGTTGATGTCCTGCGCGGCCCATTCGTTGGCGAGCAGGCGGGTCAGCCCGAGCAGCCCGCTCTTGCTCGCCGTGTACGAAGCGACGCGTATGCCGCCCTGGAACGACAGCATCGAGGCGATATTGATGATCTTGCCGCCCTGCCCCGCGGCCACGCAGTGGCGCGCGAACGCCTGGGCCAGGAAGAACGCGGTCTTCAGGTTGACGCCGAGCACGGCGTCCCAGTCCTGCTCGCTGAAGTCCAGCGCCGCGGCGCGGCGTATCGTGCCGGCGTTGTTGACGAGGATGTCGGCGCGGCCGAGCTGTGCGACGGCGGCCGCGACGGCCTGCTCCAGGCCGGCCACGCGATCGAGGCCGGTCTCGATCCAGCGCAGACGCCGGCCGGCAGCGGCGACCGCCGTCGCGGTCTCGTCCGGCGCCGAGCGGCCGATCGCCGCGATGTCGGCGCCGGCCCGCGCGAGCGCGACGGCCATGGCCTGGCCCAGGCCGGTGTTCGCGCCGGTCACGAGCGCGACGCGGCCGGACAGATCGAACGGATGGCTCATTCGCGCCTCACTTCAGCTGACAGATGTCGAGCACGGCCATGTCGGTGTAGTCGAGATTCTCCCCGCCCATGGCCCAGACGAAGCCGTAGTTGGCCGTGCCCGAGCCCATGTGGATCGACCACGGCGGCGACACCACCGCTTCGTGATTGGCGACGACGAGATGGCGCGCCGCGTCGGGCTCGCCCATGAAATGGAATACGCGGTCGTTCGCGCCGAGGTCGAAGTAGAAATAGACCTCGCTGCGGCGGTCGTGCAGGTGCGGCGGCATGGTGTTCCAGACGCTGCCGGTATTGAGCAGGGTCAGGCCGAGCAGCAGCTGGCAGGACTGGCAGGTCGCCGGCACGATGTACTGGTAGATCGTGCGCTCGTTCGACGTGGCGAGCGCGCCGCGCTGCAGCGGCACGGCCTCGGCGATCGAGATGTGCACGGCCGCGTGGCGCGCGTGCGCCGGCGTGGAAGCCAGGTAGAACAGCGCCGGCTGCTCCGCCGACAGCGACTCGAAGACGACCTCGGCGCTGCCCATCGGCACGTACAGCGCATCGCGCGGCTGCAGCTCGAACACCTGGCCGTCGACGCGGATGCGGCCGGCGCCCTGGCCCACGTTGACGGCGCCGAGCTCGCGCCGCTCGAGGAACGGCTTGCCCGCGGCCGAGGCCGGCTCGGTCTGCGCCGGCAGCGCGACCGCCGCGCGGGCCGGCG
>NZ_JANFVR010000601.1 GCF_024609805.1 Tahibacter caeni
GGCGCGGACGCGCCCGTCGCCGAGGTCGACGGCGAGCGCATCGGCCGCAACGGCCTCGCGCTGCTGCAGCGCTATGCGGCGCTCGACGGTCGCGCCGCCAGCAGCGCGGCGGTGCTCGCCGAGGTCGTCGAGCAGCGCGCGCTCGCCCGGTATGCGGCCGCGCATCTGTCGCGCGAGCAGCTGTTTCCCGACGCGCATGTCGCGTTCGCCCCCGAGGTCGCCGCCGACGACAAGCTGACCGGGTTGCTGCGTGCGGTCTATCGCGAGCCGCTCGAAACAGCACTGCGGGTCGGCGCCGGCGCGGAACTGCAGAACGTGCTCGTCGCGACGCCGCCGCCGACGGCGGCGCAATTGCGCGAGGTGCTCGGCGATCCGGCGCAGGTGCGGCTCGACTATGCGCTGGACGCGGCCGCGCAGCGCAAGGCGCAGGCGCTGGTCGTGCAGCGCTGGCGCGGTCTCGACGGCCGCGAGGCCGGCCTGAGCCTCGCCGACGTCTACGCGCGCCAGAACGTACAGGGCCGCCTGACGCTGCATCGTCTCGATGCGGATTTCCTGCTCGCCGAGGCGCGTCGGCGCGTGGCCGCGCTGCTCGTGCAGGACTGGGCGCGCACGGCAGCCGGCGATGCCGCGATCGCCGAGCTGCGGCGCAACCTGCTCGATCGCGAGTACGCGCAGGGACTCGCGAGCCACTACGGCGTCGGCGCCGACCCGCACGACAGCAATGCCTACGTCGACGGCCTGCGGCGCGCGGTCACGCCGGCGCAGGTCGCGGCGTGGTATGCGGCGCATCGCGAGCAGTTCCGCCGCGTCGAACGCGTCAAGGCGCGGCACATCCGCGTCGCCGACGAAGCGGCCGCGCAGCAGGTCGCCGCGCAGCTGCGCAAGGACGGCAGCAACTTCGCTGCACTGGCGCGGCGCCATTCATTGGCACCCGACGCGACGGGCGGCGGCGAGCTCGGCTGGCTCGCGCGCCGCGCCGAGGCCGACTGGTTCACCGAGCTCGTGTTTGCCCAGCCGGTGCGGCGCAACGGCGTGCCGGTGCGCGAACCGGTCGCGGCCGACGCGCCGGCGCACTGGGAAATCGTCCGCGTCGACGTGCAGCAGACCGGCTACTTTCCGGCCGACTCGGAAACCGTGCGCTATCTCGCCGCGCGCGCGATCGCCGAGCAGGCCGCGAGCCGCACCTTCGCCGAGCTGCGCGAGCGCCTGAAGCGCGAAACCGTCGTGCGCCATGCCGACGCCAGGATCGCGGCGACAGCGTCCCCCGCGGTTGCGCGGGAGGCGCAGCGATGAAGCCGCGTCGTGCGGGCGCGCTGCTCGCGGCCGCGGCCGTCGCCGCGGCGCTGCTGGTCGCGGCATTGCCGTCGACCTCGCGGCGCAGCGACGCGCGCATGCGCGAACGGACGGCGGCCGGCAGCGCGGTGGCGTCGGCGCCGGACACAGCACGCAGGCCGGACTCGCGCACACCGGGTCTGGCGTCGCCGTCCGCGCACTCTTCGGTAGCCGC
>NZ_JANFVR010000602.1 GCF_024609805.1 Tahibacter caeni
CCTCGCGCGGCAGCAGCGGCGCCTCGCGGAGCTGCGCGCCGCGCTGCAGAGCGACGAGGCGCCGCAGGACGACGAGCTCGCGCGACAGGCCGTCGCGCGCGAGATCCGCTGGCTCGAAGCGCGCATCGCCGCGGCCATCGTCGTCGATCCGCAGCAGCCGTCCGACCGCGTCGCCTTCGGCGCGCGCGTCGACGTCGTCGACGAACACGGCAATGCGTCGAGCTATCGCATCGTCGGCGAGGACGAAGCCGACGCCGAACACGGCAGCGTCAGCTGGGTCTCACCGCTGGCCCGCGCCGTGATCGGCGCGAAGGTCGGCGACGAAGTGCTCTGGCGCCGGCCGGCCGGCGATCTGCGTCTGGAAATCGTCGCGATCCGCTACGCCGCGGACTGAACGGTCGTGCGTCACGGCCGCGGCCGGCTTGCGGGGCGCTCCCGCGACGATTTATGTTAGTCGTTACATAAATCCTTTCGGACCTTCCGATGACCTTCCTTCCCGACCTGGGCCTGCTCGCCCTCGGCAGCCGTCTGCGCGCGATCAGCGACCGGCTCTACGCGATCGCCGACGAGGTCTACCGCGGCCGCGGCCTGCCGCTGCAGGGACGCTGGTTCCCGCTGCTGCGCCTGCTCGCCGACCAGGGCCCGCAGCCCGTCGGCGCGATCGCCGCGCAGATCGGCCAGACCCATTCGGCCGTGAGCCAGCTCGCCGACCGCCTCGTCGCCGACGGCTGGCTCGCCGTCGTCGAGGATCCCGACGACCGGCGCCGGCGCCGCCTGGGCTTGAGCGAGCGAGCGCGCGCCGCGCTGCGCGAGGCACGGCCGGCCTGGAAGGCCATCGTCGAGGAGCTCGAGCAGCGCTGCGCGGCGGCCGAGGTCGATCTGCTGCCGGCGCTCGCGCGCTTCGAGAGCGTGCTCGGCGACGATCTCGCCGCGGCGATCGTCGCGCGCAGCGCGGCCGGCGACAGCCGGCGCGTGCGCGTCGTCGGCTTCGATCCGGCGCTGCGCGACCATTTCTACCGGCTCAACGCGGACTGGCTGCGCAGGTATTTCTATCTCGAGGAAATCGACCATCGCGTGCTGTCGGACCCCGAAGGCGAGCTGCTGGCCGGCGGCGGCGAGGTGCTGTTCGCGCTGCTCGGCGACGAGGTCGTCGGCACCTGCGCGCTCAAGGTCGAATCGCCCGGTGTGTTCGAGCTGACCAAGATGGCCGTCGAGGAGCGACATCAGGGCCTGGGCATCGGCCGCCGGCTGCTCGAGCGCGCGATCGAGGTGTTCCGCGAGCGCGGCGGCAGGACCCTGTTCCTCGAATCGAACGCGCGCCTGAAGCCGGCGCTCGCGCTGTACGAGAGCCTCGGCTTCGTGCATCAGCCGCAGCTCAAGCCCGATTCGCACTACAGCCGCTCGGACGTCTACATGATCTGGCAGGCGCCGCGCGCGGCCGGCAGGGCCGCGGCGACATCGGCCGGCGGAGCGACGGCCAGGGCGGCCGCGAAGTCCGCCGGCCGG
>NZ_JANFVR010000603.1 GCF_024609805.1 Tahibacter caeni
CTGGCGGCGAGTTCGGCGCGCACAAGCAGGGCCTGCACGAGCACGGGCTGCGCCGATGCGGACAGTGCGACCGGCAGCGCGCGCAACGCGGCGACGATCGCATCGAGTTCGGCCGCGCGTGCGGCCGGTGCGGCGGCGGACAGTTGCGCCTGGCGCAGCCGCAGCAGCAGCCGCAGCAGCGGCAGGTCGGGCAGGTCCGCCGTCGGCGACGGCGACGCTGACCGCGCCTCGGTATCGCGCAGCACGGCGCGCGCGTGGATCGCATCGACCGTGGCTAGCGCGGCGCCGAGCTGCAGGCTCGCGACGAACGCGTCGCGGTTCCATTCGCTGTTGCTCGCATCGGACGCGGCCAGCGCCGCGAGCGCGTCGCGCGCGGATTCGAGGAGCTGCACCGCCTCGGCCGTGTCGCCGCGGGCCAGGCGCGTGCGCGCGAGATGCTGCTGCGCGAGCGCCGCGCGCTGCGGCCAGCGCCGGTCCTCGGGGTGATCGCGGCGCAGCGCGGCGAGCAACGGCAATGCGTCGCGCTGGTACGCCTCGGCCGCCGCCAGATCCGGCACGGCTTCCTCCACACGCGCCTGCCAGATCAGGCTGTCGGCCAGATCGGCCGCTACCGCCGCGTCGCCGGGCCGGCGCTGCAGCACGCCGCGCTTGAGGCGCGCCGACTCGCCGAACCGTGCGCGCGCCGGCTCCAGACGTCGCGCGTCGAAGTCCAGGGTCGCTAGGTTGTTGAGCGCGTAGGACAGCTCGAGCGTGGCTTGACTATCGCCGGGCCGCAGCGCGACGAGGCGCGACGCGGCGGCGCGATAGCGCTGCCAATGGCGTGCCGCCGTCGCGGCGTCGCCGAGTGCGTAGGCGACCTGGCCGCGCCAGAACGCCGCATTGCCGAGTTCCAGCCAGGCCGCGGCATCGTCCGGGTCGCGCTGCACGAGCTGCTCGGCCAGCGCATGCGCGTGCATGAACGCCTCGACCGCGTCGCCGGCGCCGCGCGCGAAACGGATCTCGCCGATCTGGCGCGACGCGCGCAGGCGCAGCAGCTGGGTCGACGCGTCCTCGGGCTGCGCGCGCAGATAATCCAGCGCCGCCGTACCGACCGAATCGAGCACGTCGAGCCGGCCCAGGCCGCGCAAGCGTTCGGTCAGGTCGCCGAGCATGTAGCCGACCAGCGCCTCGGCTTCGGCGCGATGGCGATCGGCTTCGGCGCGCGCCTGCAGCGCGAGCACGCCGGCGGCGACGGCCGCGAACGCGCAGACGAGCAGCAGGCCCAGCGCGAACGCGTTGCGCCGGCGCTGGCGGCGGAAGCGCCGCAGCGAAATCGTGACGAATTCGCGCGTCGCATCATCCAGCGCGGTCTGCGCATCGCGCGCGAGCACACGGGCGTCGTCGAGCTGGCTGCCGCCGGGCAGCAGGAAATCGCGCCGCCGGCCCTCGGCCTGCCAGCGCGCCGACGCCGCCGCGAGCCGCGCGCGTGCCTGCAGCAGCCGGCGGTTCTCGGCGATCCAGT
>NZ_JANFVR010000604.1 GCF_024609805.1 Tahibacter caeni
CGCTCTTCCGATCTGCGCCGCGCCGCCACCGTCTTCCGGCCGTTCAACCCGGCGCGCATCCCCCCTCTTCCGCGGCTCCGGCGCCGGCCGCGGACGCACGCGACGGCGTCGCCTGCGCCCGCGCGTACTGACCCGGCGACAGCCCGGTCACGCTGCTGAACACGCGCGTGAAATGGCTCTGGTCGAAGAAACCGAGCGCCGCGGCGACGCGCGACAGGCTTTGCGTTCCGCCGCTCGCGAGCAGGTACTTGGCCATCGCGACCCGTTCGTTGCGCACGTACTGCATAGGGCTCATGCCCGTGCGTGCGCGGAACAGGCGCGCGAAATGGAAGCGGCTGATGCAGGCCGCCGCAGCCAGGCGCGGCAGCGACAGGTTCTCGGCGAGATTCGCGCGGATGCAGTCGTTCACGCGCTGCAGCGCGCGGTCGCTGAGGCCGCGTCCGCGCGACGGCGGGCGGTACGGTACGACGGGGGATTTCTGGGGCGGGCTCATGGTCGCGGGAACGTCAGTCGGCGGCGCCCGAACAGGCGCGCATCCAGGGAATAGGCGCCGGGGCCGAGCAGGCCCAGCGCCGCGGCATGGAACACGGCGATCGCTGCCGGCAGCGGCGCGAACGCGCCCAGCGCCGCCTGCAGCAGCGCCAGCGCGACGCCGAGCGCGGCGAACCAGGGGGTCAGCAGGCCGGCCATCAGCGCAGCGACCGGCAGCAGTGCGGCGACGCGCAGCGGCGTGTCGAGGTCGGCGGTCTGCTGCACCACGGCCGCGGCGACGCCGATGCGCAGCAGCGCGAGGCCGCAGCCCGGCAGTCCCTGCGGAAAGATGGAAAACAAGCGCTGCATCGTGTGAGGCTATGGCGGCCGCGCCGTCGCGGCATCACTGATTCGCGGGGCCGGCGGCTACCTCTTTCGAGGGATGCCGCGGCAGCGCCGGCGTGTACAGTCTTCGGATCGAGCGCGGCCGCGCGGGAGGACATGTGATTGCTGCCAGCTCCAGCGCCGCGCCGGGCCGCTGCGGCCTGCTGTTCTGCGCGCTGCTCGCTCCGGTGCTGGCCTCGGGCACGGATCCGGCCGCCGCCGCGCGCGACCCGCTGGCCTCGCCGCAGTACCACCACACCGCCTGGAGCCTGCAGGAAGGCGCGCCGCCGGACATCTGGGCGCTGGCCCAGCGCCGCGACGGCTATCTCTGGCTCGGCACCGGCAACGGCCTGTTCCGCTTCGACGGCGTCGCGTTCGAGCGCTATGCGCCGCCGCCGGCGCAGCGCCTGGCCAACAGCAACATGACGGCGCTGTACGTCGCTGCCGACGACGCGCTCTGGATAGGCTTCCAGCCCGGCGGCATCAGCGTGCTGCGCGACGGGCGCTGGCAGCACTACGACGCCTCGGCCGGCGCGCCGGCGACGATGACCACGGCCTTCGCCGAAGACCGCGCCGGCACGCTCTGGGCCGCGGCCACGCGCAGCGGCCTGCTGCGCTTCGACGGCGCGCGCTGGCAGCGCGTCG
>NZ_JANFVR010000605.1 GCF_024609805.1 Tahibacter caeni
ACCGCGCCGCCGCGCGGGGAGCGGCCGCCGCCGCGGCCGGCGCGCATCGCCGGAACGCGCCAGCGCATGCTCGCCTCGCCGCCGGCCGCCAAGGTCATCGTCGAAGAAGCGGCGCCGATGGCAGTGCCGGCGCCGGCGGCCGAGGCTGCCATGCGTTTCAGTGACGCGCCCGCGGCCAGGGCCAGGATCGCCGTCGGCGATGACGTGGCAAGCAGCGGCGGCAACGCCAAACTGACGATCGCGCTGAAGGAATGGGATCCGGACACGCCGTACATCGCGCGGCTGCGCGCAGCGCCGGATCCGTATGCGGCCTATCTGCAGGAACGCCGCACGCAGGCGCTGACGCCGTCGTTCTTCCTCGACTGCGCCGACTATTTCCGCAACGAGACCAGGGACGCGCGCCTCGCGCTGCGCGTGCTGTCGAATCTGGCCGAGATCGATTTCGAGAGCGCGCCGCTGCTGCGCGTGCTCGCCTACCGCCTGCAGCAGTGGAACCGCTTCGACCTCGCCGTGCCGCTGTTCGAACAGGCGCTGCTGCTGCGCGGCGAGGAGCCGCAGAGCCGCCGCGATCTGGCCCTGGCGCTGTCGCGCCGCGAAAATCCCGATGCGGTCCGCGCCGCGCGCCTGCTCTGGGAAATCGTCGACCGACAATGGGATTCACGCTTCCCGGAGATCGAGACCATCGCGCTGCACGAGCTCGGCGACGTGCTCATGCGCGCGCCGGCCGCACAGCGCCCCGCGCTCGACGCGCTGGCCGCGGAGCTCGGCATCGACGCGGAACTGCTGCGGCCGCTGCCCGTGGACCTGCGCGTCGTGCTCGGCTGGGACGCCGACAACGTCGACATCGACCTCTGGGTCGTCGATCCGCTCGGCGAGGTCGCGATCTATCGCAATGCGCGCACGACGAGCGGCGGCTACCTGAGCCGCGACTTCACCGGCGGCTACGGGCCCGAAGTGTTCACGATACGGCGGCCGCTGCCGGGCACCTACGTGGTCAAGACGCACTACTTCTCCAACCACGCGCAGAAGGTGCTCGGCCCGGTAACCCTGCAGCTGGAGTTCCTGACCCGCTTCGCGACCGGCGCCAGCAGGCGCGAGGCCGTCACGCGCCGCCTCGACGACACGAACGTCGAGATCGAGATAGGCCGTTTCACGGTCGGCGCGGAGCCGTAGCGGGGCTTTCTCCCCTCTCGCCCCGGCCGGAAGGCCGGGCGAAAGGAGAATTCCAAGGCGGGATTACGGTTGAATTCTTGCCGGATCGTTCAACGACGCCGCCGCACGCGTGTGCGGCGATCGGACCGCCTGCGCACTCGGAAGTCAGACCACGCGGCGCGGGAACGCCACGAGCACGCGCTGCGGCGAAACCTGCGCCGATTCGGCGGCCGGCGCGGCCTCGAACGCATCGGCATTCGCGGCCGCGCGGTGTTTCGCCGCCGCGCGGCGCGCGGCGAGGTGGACGACGGCATCGGCCGCAGCCGACGCCGCTTCGGCG
>NZ_JANFVR010000606.1 GCF_024609805.1 Tahibacter caeni
GCACATCGCCGACGCGCCGCCGCCGGCGCTGGTTGCGCGCGCCGACGCGGCGGCGCTGGGCCTCGCGCCACGCCAGCTCGCCGACTGGCGCCGGCGCGTCGGCGGCGATCTCGAACGCGTCGTCGCCAAGGCCACGGCGGCCGAACCCGCACGGCGCTACGCCTCGGCACGCGATTTCGCCGATGACCTGCAGCGCTGGCTCGACGACCGCCCCGTGCAGGCCCGCGCCGGCGGCCGGCTCTATCGCCTCGGCAAGTTCCTGCGCCGCAACCGTCTGCCGGTCGCGGCGGCCACGGCAGCGGTCGTCGCCCTCGCCTTCGGTCTCGCGCTGGCCGCACTGGCCGCGCAGCGTGCGGCGCGCGAGGGCGAACGCGCCCAGCTCGCCAATCGTTTCCTGACCGACATGATCGGCAACGCCAATCCCTACGAAGGCGGCAAGCCGCTGCTGCTCGTCGACGCGGTCGACCGCGCCGCCGCAGCGATTCCGCAGCAGCTCGCCGGCGAGCCGCTGCTCGAAGCCGACGTGCGCCGCGCGATCGGCGAGGCCTATCTCGCGCTGGAGCGCAACGACGCGGCCGCGGCGCAGCTCGAACGCGCGGCGCTGCTGCGCGCGGCCGAGCGCGGCACCGAGTACGCGCGCGTGCTGAGCGCGCAGGCGCAGTTGCACTGGCGCCTCGCGCACTACGCCCAGGCCGAGGCGCTGTATCGCCAGGCGCTGACCGAGTGCAGGCGCGACGACGGCGGCCAGCGCCTGCGTTCGGAGCTGCTCAACGATCTGGCCGCGCTGCTCAACGACACGGGCCGCTATGCCGAAGCGCTGCCGCTGGCGCAGCAAGCGCTCGCCCTGAAGGACCGCCTCGGCGGCGTGAAGCCGCGCGACCGCCTCGTCAACCTGTCGAACCTCGCCAACGCGCTCGACGGCGTCGGCCGCTTCGCCGAATCGCGCGCGGCCTACGACCAGGCGATCGCGTTCGGCGAAGGACTGACGCCGCTGCCCGAACTCGACCTGTCGATCCTGCTGAATAACTACGCCTATCTGCTCGAGGAGATCGGCGAGCTCGCCGCGAGCGCACGCACGCAGGAGCGCGCCGTCGCGCTGACGCGCAAGGTCATGGGCGACGACTACCCGCGCCTGGCCATGCAGCTGTCGAATCTCGCCAGTCGCTACGAGCGTGCCGGACGCACCATCGAGGCCGGCGGCGCGATCGACGAAGCGCTGCGTCTCGCACCGGCCGGCATCGCGGCGGACGATCCGAAGTACGGCCATCTGCTCGTCGTCGCCGCGCGCGTCGCGCTGGCCCAGGGCGATGCGGCGCTGGCCGCAGGCCGCGCGCGCGAAGCGCTCGCGATCTATGCCCACGCGCCGGCGCTCGAAGCCGGACGCCGCGAGAAAGCCGAAGCGGTGCTCTCGCTCGCGCGGCAGCGCGGCGCGCCGTCGCCGTGAACCGCGCCGGCCGCCGCTCGCCG
>NZ_JANFVR010000607.1 GCF_024609805.1 Tahibacter caeni
GGGCTCTTCCGATCTGGCGCGCGCGAGCGCGGGCTCCGCCGGCGAAGCCGCCGCGTCGGCGCCGTGCAGCACTTCGTCGAACAGGCGGCGCGCTTCGCCGAGGCGGCCGTTTGCGGCGAGCGCCTCGGCACGCTCGACGCGCACGCGCTGGCGCAAGGCCGGATCGCCGACGCGCTGGCGCTGCGCCCAGCCCTGCTCGCTCTCCTTCAGGGCATCCAGCGGCTGCAGCAGCGCGAGCCGCGCTTCGACGAGATTGACCACGGCGACGGCGTATTCGCTGAGCATGCCGAAGCGCTGGAACTGCTGGCCGGCGCGCTCGAGTCCCGGCAGCGCGTCGGCCGGCCGCCCCTGCTCCATCGCGAACGCGCTTTCGTTCGCGTCGACCATGGCCGACAGCAGCGGATCGCCGGCGGTGCCGAGCACGACGCGCGCCCGCGCGAAGTCGGCCGTGGCCGCGTCGCGGCGCAGCTGGCGCGCCTGCACGATTCCGCGGTGGTTGTAGGCGCGGCCGAGCGCGACCGGCTGGCGCTGGGTCTCCAGCAGCGCGACGGCGCGGTCGCAGGCGTCCAGCGCCGCGACCAGATCGCCGCCGCGCGACAGCACCACGCAGAGGCTTTCGAGCGCACGGCCGTGCAGCGCCGCGTCGCTTTCGGCTGGTACGTCCACGAGCAGGCGCTCGATGCGTTCGCGCGCCCGCGGCAGGTCGCCGGCGCGCAGATCGATGAGGATTTCGCGCAGCCGCAGCTCCGGCTCGGCGCGCTGCGCCGGCGACGCCGCGGCGATCAGCGCGCGCGCCGCATCGAGCTGGTCCGACAGGCGCGCCGCGTCGACGCGCTGCAACAGCTCGGCCAGCGGCAGATCCGCCGCGCGCGGCAGCGGCGTCGTGCTGCCGCGGCCCAGCGCGCCGAGCAGCAGATCGGCGACCGCATCGGCGGCGGCGATCGGATTGTCGGCCGACGCCTGCAGGGAACGCTGTCGGCCGTCGGCCGTGAGCAGCTCGGCGCGCGCGATCCAGGTCGCGCCGCTGCGGCGCAGCGCCGGCTGCACGAGATGCTGCACCTCGACCGCCCGGCGCAGATTGACCGCCGCGGCCTCGGTCGCGACGCCTTCGGGCACGAGGCGCACGACACTGTCGCTGGACAGCACCGGCAGGCCCGCGCCGCGCAGCCGCGTCGCGAGCAGATCCATGACGCCCAGGCGCAGCCATGAGTCGCCGGCTTCGGCGACGACGTCGGCCGGCAGCACGGCGCAGCTGTCCGGCGGCAGGCTCGCCGCGCCGATGACGAGACCGGCGGTGGCGGGTGCGCTGCGCGGCAGCACGGAGACGACGAGCCAGACCGCCGCCGCAACCAGCACGAGCGCGCAGACGGCGGCGACGAGCGCACGGAAGCGGCGCCGCTCGCGCTCGCTGCCGAGACGCTGCGGCGCCGGCGGCAGCTGCGACGGCGCGACTTCCGGCTGGGCCG
>NZ_JANFVR010000608.1 GCF_024609805.1 Tahibacter caeni
ACGACGCTCTTCCGATCTCGAGCCCGCGCAGCAGGCCCGGCGGCGCGGCGATGTCGGGCGCCGCACGCAGGGCTTCGATCAACAGCAGTTCGACGAGCCGCACGAGCACGAGCTCGTGGCCCGGTCGCCGCGCCGCGGTCTCCTCGCCGACGAAGCGCACGAGCTGCGTCAGCCGCGCGACGCCGCGCACGTGCACGACGGCCGGCAGCAATGACACGAGCAGGGTCGGATCGGGCGCGTCGAACTGGAAATAGCCGCCGAGCAGGCGCACGTCGGGACGCCCGCCGCGCCGGCCGTGGCGGACTTCGGCGCCGGATGCGGGATTGCGGTGCGGATCGATCGGCAGCGGCGTCGCCGCTTCCAGGCTCGACATCGTGAACGCCGGCGTCGCCGGCAGCAGCACGAAGTCGCCGGCCTGCAGCTGAATCGCGGGTTCGCCGTCGACCGCGAGCCGGCAGCGGCCGTCGAGCACGGCGCAGAAGCTCGGCTGCCCGAATGGCGCGTAGCGCACGGCCCAGGCGCCGGCGCCGCTGATGCGTTTGGAGAACACCGCGCGCGGCTGCAGCAGCGCGATGGTCTCGGACAGCGGATCGCTCACGGCCGGACTCCTGCGAATGAATCGTGGACGAGAAACTATAGATCGTCCTGGGCCTGACGGCGATAGTGAGCGCACCTTCCGCAGAGAGAAAATCGCATGAAAACCATACTGATCACCGGCTGCTCCTCGGGCTACGGCCTGGAAACCGCGCACCTGTTCCACGAGCGCGGCTGGAACGTCGTCGCGACCCTGCGCACGCCGCGCGCGGACCTGCTGCCCGTGTCGCCGCGGCTGCGCCAGCTCGCGCTCGACGTCACGAAGCCCGACAGCATCGCCGCCGCGTTCGCGGCCAGCGGTCCGGTCGACGTGCTCGTCAACAACGCCGGCATCGGCCTGCTCGGCGCGTTCGAGGCCACGCCGATGGCGACGACGCGCGAAATCTTCGAGACCAACACCTTCGGCGTCATGGCCGTGACTCAGGCCGCACTGCCGCAGTTCCGCGCGCGGCGCAGCGGCACGATCGTCAACGTGACCTCGAGCACCGTGCTCGCGGCGATGCCGCTGGTCGCGGCCTACACGGCGAGCAAGACCGCGATCGAAGGCTTCACGGGCTCGCTCGCGCTGGAGCTCGCCGAATTCGGCATCCGCGCCAAGCTCGTGCAGCCCGGCTACGGCCCGGGCACGCGCTTCGCCGAGAACGGCGGCGCGCGCATGCAGGGACTGATCCCGGATGCCTATGCGGACTATGCGCGGCGCGTGTTCGCGGCATTCGCCGAACCGGCCGCGATCACGACGGCGGCCGACGTCGCCGAAACGGTCTGGCAGGCGGCCAACGACGCGTCGGCGCGGCTGCGCTACGCGGCCGGTCCCGACGCCGTCGCGCTCGCGCAGCAGGCCGCGGCGGCCTGAAGCCGACCGGCGAGGC
>NZ_JANFVR010000609.1 GCF_024609805.1 Tahibacter caeni
CCTGCCGGCGAGCCGCAGCGAGGAGCTCGACGCGCGCGTGCCAGCCGGCGCGCAGCTGCAGTGGCAGCTGCAGCTGCAGCCGCCGCCGCGCGCCGCACGGCTGCGTTTCCACGACGGCCGCACGGTAGAGCTCGCGCGCGACGGCGAGAGCTGGAGCGGGCAGACGCGCCTCGACGACGCCGCGCTGTATCGCCTGGAGATCGACGCCGACCTGCCGCTGCAGGAGGAACCGAGGCATCGTCTCGACGTGATCGCCGACACGCCGCCGCAGATCCGCGTCGACGCGCCCGACAAGACTCTGAGCCTGCGCGAAGCCGCGCAGAACCACTGGGACTTCGACATCCAGGCCAGCGACGACTACGGCCTCGGCGAGGCCTCGCTCGAGATCGTGCGCGCCCAGGGCAGCGGCGAGAACATCGCCGTCAAGCGCGAGACCGTGCGCCTGCGCGGCGCCGGCGACGCACGCGAGCAGCGCTATCGCCATCGCATCGACCTCGATGCGCTGCAGCTCGCGCCCGGCGACGAAGTCATAGTCCGATTCAATGTTGCCGATCGGCGCGCTCCCGAACCGCAGCACAGTCGCAGCGCGAGCTACATCCTGCGCCTGCCGCCGCCGCTGGCCGACGACAGCGTCGGCATGGACGGCCTCGTGCGCACGGCGCTGCCGGCGTTCTTCCGCAGCCAGCGCCAGCTGATCATCGACACCGAGGCGCTGGTCGCCGAACGCCCGAAGCTCGACGAGGAACGCTTCGTCGCGAAGTCCGACGCGCTCGGCGTCGAGCAGAAGATCCTGCGCCTGCGCTACGGCCAGTTCCTCGGCGAGGAATTCGAAAGCGGCCGCGGCGCGGCGCATGCGGCGCCGGCCGCCGGCGAGACGCACGACGACGACGCGCACGACGACGACGCGCACGCCGGCGGCGAGAAGGCCGAAGCGCCCGGCGATGATCACGACCACGCCGAGGCGGCTCCGAAACACTTCGGCGACGCTGGCAACGTGCTCGCCGAGTTCGGCCACACTCACGATCATGCCGAGGCCGCGACCCTGCTCGACCCGGACACGAAACGCATCCTGAAGATCGCGCTGGAACAGATGTGGCAGGCCGAGCTGCAGCTGCGCAGCGGCCGGCCGCAGCAGGCGCTGCCCTACGAGAACAAGGCGCTGGAGCAGATCAAGCTCGTGCAGCAGGCCTCGCGCATCTACCTCGCGCGCGTCGGCCTGGAGCTGCCGCCCGTGGACGAGACGCGGCGGCTCAGCGGCGAACGCAAGGATCTGCGCGACAGCGCGAGCGCCGCGGTCGCGGCGCTGCCGGCCGACGCGGATCTCGACGCGGTCTGGCAGAGCCTGCGTGCCGGCACGGCGCCGGACTGGTCGCGCTGGGACGCGTGGCAGCAGCGACGCGGCGCCGGCGCGGCCGACTCGCTCGACCTGGCCGCCGCAGC
>NZ_JANFVR010000061.1 GCF_024609805.1 Tahibacter caeni
CTGCGACAGGCTCGCCGCGTGCGGCGGAGCCGTCCGGCCGGTAGCCGGCGCCGCGGTCGGCGCGGTTTCGCTCGCCGGCACCGGCGCGCCGGCGACCGCGAGGCCGAGCAGCAGCGCGGCAAGACGGCGAGGCGCGAACGCGGCGCGTCCGTAGCGCTGTTGCATGGCCTGCTCCTTGGTCGGACCGCGCAGTAGAGCGCGCCCGCGACGAAAGTCGCAAGCCCTTGCGTTACTTGGCCCCAGCGTCGATTTGGGCTAGAACGTCGCCCCTTGCCGCCGGAGTACGCCATGCCGTCCATCGAGTCGCCCGACGACGCCGAACTGCTGGATCTGGGCCGCGGCGTCGCCGAGATCCTGCAGCAGCGCGGCCAGATGCTGGTCACGGCCGAGTCCTGCACCGGCGGCTGGATCGCCAAGACCCTGACCGACATCGCCGGCAGCTCGGCCTGGTTCGAGGCCGGCCTCGTCGCCTACAGCTACGAGGCCAAGCAGGCGCTGCTCGGCGTGCGGCCCGAGACGCTGGCCCAGCACGGCGCCGTCAGCCAGGAAACCGTGGTCGAAATGGTCTCCGGCGCGCTGGCCCGCTACGGCGCTTCGGTCGCCGTCGCAGTGACCGGCATCGCCGGCCCGGGCGGGGCCACGCCGGGCAAGCCGGTCGGCACGGTCTGGATAGGCTGGAAACGCCGCGGCGGCTATGCTCAGGCGCAGGTCTTCCACTTCGACGGCGACCGCGAGGCCGTGCGCCGCCACACGGTGGCGGCCGCGCTGCGCGGCGTTCAGAAAATTCTGACCGGCTGACGCGGGCGCCGCCGCAGGCGGCCGGACCCGGCCCGGTATGAAATAATCCTCGCGTTCCCTCCGCCGCAGTCGCGATCCGTGAGAATCCCGGACTCCAGACTGCGCCGCGCAACCACTCTGACGAGGATTCTGCAATGGATGACAACAAGCGCAAGGCGCTGGCTTCGGCCTTGAGCCAGATCGAGAAGCAGTTCGGCAAGGGCACGGTCATGCGCATGGGCGACAAGGCCGCAGAGCCCGTGGACGCGGTCTCGACCGGTTCCTTCGCGCTCGACATGGCGCTCGGCATCGGCGGCCTGCCGCGCGGCCGCGTCGTCGAGATCTACGGGCCGGAATCCTCCGGCAAGACGACCCTGACCCTGCAGGCCATCGCGAGCTGTCAGAGGGCCGGCGGCACCGCGGCTTTCGTCGACGCCGAGCATGCGCTGGATCCGAGCTACGCCGAAAAGCTCGGCGTCAACGTCGACGACCTGCTCGTCTCGCAGCCGGACACCGGCGAACAGGCGCTGGAAATCACCGACATGCTCGTGCGCTCCGGCGCGGTCGACATGGTCGTCATCGACTCGGTCGCCGCGCTGACGCCGAAGGCCGAAATCGAAGGCGAGATGGGCGAGATGCAGGTCGGCCTGCAGGCCCGCCTCATGAGCCAGGCGCTGCGCAAGCTGACCGGCACGATCAAGAAGTCCGGCTGCCTCGTGATCTTCATCAACCAGCTGCGCATGAAGATCGGCATGATGATGCCGGGCCAGAATCCCGAGACGACGACCGGCGGCAACGCGCTGAAGTTCTACGCCTCGGTGCGCCTGGACATCCGCCGCATCGGCTCGGTCAAGAAGGGCGACGAGATCATCGGCAACGAGACCAAGATCAAGGTCGTCAAGAACAAGCTCGCGCCGCCGTTCAAGCAGGTGTTCACCGAAATCCTCTACGGCGAAGGCATCAGCCGCGAGGGCGAGCTCATCGACCTCGGCGTCGACCACAAGCTCGTCGAGAAGTCGGGCTCCTGGTACAGCTACGGCGGCGAACGCATCGGCCAGGGCAAGGACAACGCGCGCAACTTCCTCAAGGAGCACAAGGACGTCGCCGCGCAGATCGAAGCGCAGCTGCGTACGAAGATGCTGCCGGAGCGCCGCGTGGTGTCGACGCCCGAGTTCGAGCCGGAGGAAGCCTGACCCGCGGTCCGTCGGCGCGGCCCACCGTTCGCGATGCCGGCCGGATCGGCCGGTGTCGCGCAACCGTCTGACGTTGCCGCGGGCGTGGTTTCAGGCCGGATCGACATGGACGTTTCGGTGAGTGCAAGCCGGTCAGCCGGCGCAGCGGCCAACGCGTGGCTCCGAGAACGGCGGCGTCCTGGATGTCGGTATGCCGGCTGGCTGCATCGCGGTCGGCGGCGTCACGACGAGCACGGTCACGACGAGCGGCCTCCTCGCGAGCACGGTCGCGCGGAGCAGATCGGTTGCGCCCGGTTCCGTGGCCGGCGGCCGGCCGCATCGGCGGGATCGCGGCCGTGACGGCGTGGCGCAGCGGCCGCGGCCTGCGTGGCGGCCGCGGAAACGGCGGCGGAATCCGCGATGACGACGGTCGCGCCGGACGCCGGGCTCGCACGAATCCGGCGAGCCGGGACCGCGGCGACGGCAATCGGAATCCGGGCGACGATGACAAAGCCGACGTGCCGATCGCCGGCGACGACAGCCACGTCGACGGACGTGACGACGGTGACGACGACGGCGACACCGGCAGGGCCGGAGCAGGCCGCGCGGACATCGATTCGGAGCGCCGGGGCGGTGCAGGCCGCGGTTTCGCGGGCCGTTCCCGGAGCGAGAGAGGCCGCCGCGGTGACCGGGTCGAAGGCGGCAGCGCCTCTCGCGACGGACGCGCCCGACGCGACTACGCCGGTCGTCGTACGGGCAGCGGCGACAGCGATTCCGGTGGCGACGACCGCGACGCCGATGAGCGCGCACCTGCCGAAGCGCCCGATCCATCGGCCGGCGGCGACGAAACGCAGCAGGCCTATGCCAAGGCGCTGGGCCTGCTGTCGCGCCGCGAGCATTCGCAGCGCGAGCTGCGCCGCAAGCTCGACCACAAGGGCTATGCGGCGGACGATGCAGCCGCCGCGCTGCAGCGGCTGCAGCAGCAGTCTTTCCAGAGCGATCAACGCTTTGCGCAGATGCTCGTGCGCAGCCGCGTGGCCCAGGGGCAAGGGCCGCGGCGCATACTGGCCGAACTGCGGACTCACGGCATCGACGATGCCGCCGCGCGCGAGGCGCTGGAACAGGAAGACACCGACTGGCTCGCCCTGGCGCGGCGCATCTACGCGCGCCGCTACGGCAAGGCCGCCGGGCGTGATCCGCAGGAGAGCCGCCGGCGCGCGGCATTCCTCTTGCGCCGCGGCTTTGATGCCGCCACAGTAAGGGCCATCACCCACGCCGACGACGTGGACGACTCCGCCGAGGAGTTCGATTAGGGATGGCTTGAGCGGAGCTGCCGGCCCCAGTGGCCGGCGCGTTGTTTCCGCAGCCGCGATTTCGATCCCGATCTGCACGGGACGGCAGCTGATCCGAGCTTCCCAGGCATTCTTGGCCGGTTGTCCGCGGGCGTGTCCGTATTCCGCCTCCAGTGACGACGACCATGCGTAGCAGCGCCGAGATTCGCCAGAGCTTCCTCGATTTCTTCAAGAGCAAGGGGCACGAGATCGTGCCTTCCAGTCCGCTGGTGCCGGGCAACGATCCGACCCTGCTGTTCACCAACGCCGGCATGGTGCAGTTCAAGGACGTCTTCCTCGGCGCCGAGAAGCGCAGCTACACGCGCGCTGTCTCTTCGCAGCGCTGCGTGCGCGCGGGCGGCAAGCACAACGATCTGGACCAGGTCGGCTACACGGCGCGGCATCACACCTTCTTCGAGATGCTCGGCAACTTCAGCTTCGGCGACTATTTCAAGCACGACGCGATCACCTATGCGTGGGAACTGCTGACCGAAGTCTGGAAGTTGCCGAAGGAGCGCCTGCTCGTCACCGTCTATCACACCGACGACGAGGCCTTCGACATCTGGAACAAGACCGTCGGCCTGCCGGCCGAGCGCATCGTCCGGATCGGCGACAACAAGGGCGCGCCCTACGCCTCGGACAATTTCTGGCAGATGGCCGACACCGGCCCCTGCGGTCCCTGTACCGAGATCTTCTACGACCACGGCGACCATATCCCCGGCGGCCCGCCGGGCTCGCCCGACGAGGACGGCGACCGCTTCATCGAGATCTGGAACAACGTGTTCATGCAGTTCGACCGCGCGGCCGACGGCACCTTGACGCCGCTGCCGGCGCCCTGTGTCGACACCGGCATGGGACTGGAGCGCATCTCGGCCGTGCTGCAGCACGTGCATTCCAACTACGAGATCGACCTGTTCCAGCATCTGATCAAGGCGGCCGCGGCGCTGACCCACACCCAGGATCTCGAGAACAAGTCGCTGCGCGTGATCGCCGACCACATCCGTGCCTGCAGCTTCCTGATCGTCGACGGGGTGCTGCCATCGAACGAAGGCCGCGGCTACGTCCTGCGTCGCATCATCCGTCGCGCGCTGCGCCACGGTTACATGCTCGGCGTGCGCGGACTGTTCTTCCACAGGATGGTCGGTGCGCTGGCCGAGGAAATGGGCACCGCCTATCCCGAGCTCGTCGAGAAGCGCGAGCTCGTCGAGCGTGCGCTGCGCAACGAAGAGGAGCGCTTCGCCGAGACGCTCGAAAACGGCATGAAGCTGCTCGAGTCGGCGCTGAAGGACGATACGCAGTACGCCGGCGCCGAGTCCGCCGCCAAGGTCGTGCCCGGCAAGATCGCGTTCACGCTCTACGACACCTACGGCTTTCCGGTGGATCTGACCGCCGATGTCGCGCGCGAGCAGGGCTGGTCCGTCGACATGGCCGGCTTCGAGGCCGAAATGGAAAAGCAGCGCGCCCGCGCGCGCGCGGCGAGCCAGTTCGAGACCAAGGTCATGCTGTCGGCCGAGGCGATACAGCAGCTGCCGGCGACCCAGTTCCTCGGCTATGACGCGACCGCGGCCGACGGCCTGGACCTGGTCGGCATCATCCGCGGCGCGCGGCTCGTCGACGAGCTCGCCGACGGGGAGGACGCGAGCCTGGTGCTCGATCGCACGCCGTTCTATGCCGAATCCGGCGGTCAGGTCGGCGACGTCGGCGTGCTGAGCACGGCTTACGGCCGCTTCGTCGTGCGCGACACGATCAAGCTGGCCGGCACCTTCCACGGCCACGTCGGCCGCTGGGAAGGCAAGACCCTGCGCCTCGGCGAGAAACTGCACGGCGAGATCGACGCGCCGCGCCGTGCCGCGATCGTGCTGAACCACTCGGCCACGCATCTGATGCATGCGGCCCTGCGCCAGGTGCTCGGCACCCACGTGACGCAGAAGGGTTCGCTGGTCGCGCCGGATCGCCTGCGCTTCGACTTTTCGCATTTCCAGCCGGTCACGCCCGACGAGCTGCGCACGATCGAGGATCTCGTGAATGCGCAGGTGCGCCGCAACGCGCCGGCCGACGTGCGCCAGATGGCCTACAAGGACGCGCTCGAGTTCGGCGCGATGGCGCTCTTCGGCGAGAAGTACGGCGAGCACGTGCGCGTGCTGAAGTTCGGCGATTTCTCCACGGAGCTCTGCGGCGGCACTCACGTCGGCCGCACCGGCGACATCGGACTGTTCAAGATCATCGGCGAAGGCGGCGTTGCCGCCGGCGTGCGCCGTATCGAGGCGGTGACCGGCGCCGGCGCGCTCGACTTCGTGCGCGAGGAGGAACGCCGCCTCGACGAAGTCGCCCAACTGCTCGGCGCGTCGCCGGCCGATGCGGCCGACAAGCTGCGCCAGCTGTTCGAGCGACAGAAGCGCGCCGAGCGCGAGCTCGAATCGTTCAAGGCCAAGGCCGCGGGCGCGGCGACGGCGCAGCTGGCCGACGCCGCCATCGACGTGGCTGGCACCAAGCTGATCGCCGCGCGCGTCGACGGCCTCGACGCCAAGGGGCTGCGCGAAGGCATCGACCAGATCAAGGCACGCCTGCCGGACTGTATTGTCCTGCTGGCCTCGGTCGCGGACGGAAAAGTGTCGCTGGCGGCCGGCGTGCAGGGCGCGGCGCTCGGCAAGGTCAAAGCCGGCGATCTCGTCGGTTTCGTCGCCCGCCAGATCGGCGGCAAGGGCGGCGGACGAGCCGATCTCGCGCAGGGCGGTGGAGAAGATTCGCCTGCTTTGCCGCGGATTCTCGCCGACGTTCGCGGATGGGTCGAGCAGCAGCTCGCCTGAACGCGCGCACGATTCCGACGGTGATAGCGTGAGTCGCCGGCGTCCGCTAAATATCGGCGTGACGTCGGCGTTATCTGTCGAAAGTAATGCTTGGCTTCAATTGCGTGGCCGGTGGGCGTCCGCTAGTATCGGCGCGGCGCGGTCGCCCCCAATTCGCAAGTAAAAATTTCAGTGGCGACTGACACGATGCGCGGCTTCCAGTGCGCCTGTCGTGGGTAACGGGGAGGACCGCGGAATCAGCTGCCAAGCTGCGGAAACGGTTCTGTGCGCATTCGCAATTCAACAATATGCGGTTGCCAGGACGTAGGGCCGGGACGTAGGGCGAAAGGAGAAGAACGATGCTGATTCTGACTCGCCGGGTCGGAGAGACCCTGATGATCGGAGACGAAGTCACGGTCACCGTGCTTGGAGTGAAGGGCAATCAAGTCCGCATTGGCATCAATGCGCCCAAAGATGTAGCCGTACACCGCGAAGAGATCTACCAGCGCATCAAGCGCGAGCAGGAACCCGGCGCCGGTTCGGCCGGCGGCGAATCCTGACGGCAGGCTTTACCCGAGGCGGACTAGTCGCTATTCTTCCGCGCCTTGCCGAGCCGACGAGACCGGCAAGGTAACAATCCGGAGAGATGCCCGAGAGGCCGAAGGGGCTCCCCTGCTAAGGGAGTATAGGGTCAAAAGCTCTATCGAGGGTTCGAATCCCTCTCTCTCCGCCAGTTCATCGAAAGCCCCGAGCGATCGGGGCTTTTTCGTTTCCGGACGCTTCGCGGGCCGGCGGGATCATCGCCGAGTTCGGCAGGTCGATCGAATTCGGCGGCATGGCTTCCGACGCGCGCTCGCGCCGTCGTCTGAAGTCTCGGCGCAGTGGTGCTCGCCGCGTGCGATGTCGAGCCGGCCGTACATTCGCTGCAGCGGCGACTGCGCGCGGCGAGCGTTGCGGGCAGGGCAGGGAGATCGCCGTTCCTCTCGTTCATTCGGCGCCACGGCGAGCAGTGTTTCCGCATCGACGTCGCGTTCGCCGCACGGTCCCGTGTTCCGCGCGTCGCGAATCCTGCGGCGACGGTGCGTGCGGCCGGTCTCGCGCAGCGGCTCCATGCACTGCGCCGGCCGTCGCGGCGATTCGCGAACGGAACAATGCTCGGTAAGGTAAATTGATATTATTTTCGACGAGATGGGCGGCAGGGCGGCGACAAAAAAAATTCGCCGAACCTATTGACGAGCTCACTGGAGATCCGAATAATTCCGCCTCTCGTCGCGGCGGACATTGCCAGGGCGGGCCGGCGCAAGGGATGCGTCGCGTAAAGCAGGGAAGGCAAGGTTAGTGCGCGCCCGTAGCTCAGTTGGATAGAGTACCAGGCTACGAACTTGGTGGTCGGAGGTTCGAATCCTTCCGGGCGCGCCATTTTTCGAGGGTGCTGCGGCACCCTTTTGTTTGGCGACGGCTTCAGTGTCGCATGCGTTTGGTCGCAAGGGTTGTACGCCGTTCCCCGGCAGATTGACGGTATGAACGGGCATCCGTAACATCCCCGTTTCTTTGGGATTGTCACGGGTGACCGAAGTCTGGACTGACGGGGTATAGCTCAGCCTGGTAGAGCGCTAGCTTTGGGAGCTAGATGTCGAGAGTTCGAATCCCTCTACCCCGACCAACGTGCGCAAGCCAGAGACTGCGCCTGTAGCTCAACCGGATAGAGCATCGGCCTTCTAAGCCGACGGTTGCAGGTTCGAGTCCTGTCGGGCGCGCCAATGCGATCGTAAGTTTGCGGTGGATGTAGCTCAGTCGGTTAGAGCATCGGATTGTGATTCCGAGGGTCGTGGGTTCGAGTCCCATCTTCCACCCCATGTGGGCCGCTAGCTCAATTGGTAGAGCAGCGGACTCTTAATCCGTAGGTTCCCAGTTCGAGTCTGGGGCGGCCCACCATCTTCTTTCGTCGGTCCTCACGTGGCATTCCGCAAAGTAGAGCGCAACCGGAATCGGTCGGTTCCGGTGGTGTGCGAATGTGGCGGAATTGGTAGACGCGCTGGATTTAGGTTCCAGTGGGGCAACCCGTGAGAGTTCGATTCTCTCCGTTCGCACCAGATCAGACTTCGTGGCCGCGCGGCCGCCTCGGGCGGACATGCGGCCGATCGCCGTTCGAGGAGCAACAATGCAAGTTTCCGTTGAAAACGTGGGCAAGCTCGAGCGCAAGCTCACCGTGCGCGTTCCGGCCGACCAGCTCGACAGCCAGGTGCGCAACCGTCTCAGCGACCTGAGCCGCAACGTCCGCCTGAACGGCTTCCGTCCGGGCAAGGTGCCGGCCCGGGTCATCGAACAGCGTTTCGGCGCCCAGGTGCGCAACGAAGCCATGTCCGAGCTGATCCGCGCGACCCTGGTCCAGGCCATGGAAGGGCAGAACCTGCGTCCGGCCATGCCGCCGTCGGTCGAGACCACGGGCGCCCCGAGCAACGGCGAAATCGAATACACCGCCACCTTCGAGGTCATGCCGGAAGTCGGCGCCATCGACGTCTCGAAGCTGGAAATCGTCCGCGTCGTCGCCGAAGTCACCGACGCCGACGTCGACACCATGATCGAGACCCTGCGCCAGCAGCGCCGCAGCTTCGCGCTGGTCGACCGCCCGGCCGCGGCCGGCGACATGGTCCTGTTCGAATACTCGGCTCAGTCCGGCGACTATCGCTTCCCGGCCGAAGGCCAGGACCGCGTCGGCACCGTGATCGGCTCGGGCGCGCTGTTCAAGGAACTCGAGGATAGCCTGGTCGGCCTCAAGGCCGGCGACGAGAAGACGCTGACCCTGATCTTCCCGGCGGAATTCCGCAACGAGAACCTGGCCGGCAAGGAAGCGCAGGTTGCGGT
Source organism: Tahibacter caeni (assembly GCF_024609805.1). GTDB lineage: Bacteria > Pseudomonadota > Gammaproteobacteria > Xanthomonadales > Rhodanobacteraceae > Tahibacter > Tahibacter caeni. The sequence goes on from NZ_JANFVR010000061.1 coordinate 8,932, forward strand.
CAAGATCGTCCGCGTGCAGGTGCAGGAACTGCCGGCGCTCGACGACAGCTTCTTCGCGGCCTTCGGCATCGTCGACGGCGGCCTCGACAAGTTCCGCGCCGACGTCAAGGCCAATCTCGAGCGCGAGCTCAAGGGCACCCTGCTGGGCCGCCTCAAGACCGAAGTCGTCGAGAAGCTCGTCGGCGCCTACGCCGACCTGGAGCTGCCCAAGGGCATGATCGATGCCGAGGCGAATGCGCTGGTCCGCCAGGCCGAGGCGCAGGCGCGCCAGCAGGGCCAGACCGCCAACGTCTCCGCCGAAGGCTTCGCCGACATCGCCCGCCGCCGCGTCGCCGCCGGCCTGCTGCTCGGCGAGGTCGCGCGCCAGAACGACATCCGCCTGGATTCGCGCCGCGTCGCCGAAACCCTGAGCACGATCGCCTCGACCTACGAGGAGCCGGAGCAGGTGGTTGAACTCTACAACCGCGACCCCCAACTGATGAACGCGCTGCAGAGCCGGGTCATTGAGGATCAGGTGACCGAGTGGATCGCCGATCACGCCAAGGCTACCGAGCAGAAGCTCGGTTTCAATGAAGTGATGCGTCCGGTCGCCTGAGGTTCTCTGGCGGGGCAGGTCCAGGACCTGCCCCGTCCTGCTTTGCAGGCGCGCCGGGCGGGGTTCCGCCGGCTGGCCCTCAATGAACCCCTGGCCCGGGTAGATCTGATTCGGAGTGATCCATGTCCAAGGGTTTTGAGCCGATCCGCAACCTCAACCTCGTGCCGATGGTGGTCGAGCAGACCTCGCGCGGCGAGCGGGCCTACGACATCTACTCGCGCCTGCTCAAGGAGCGCGTGATCTTCCTGGTCGGTCCGATCGACGACTACATGGCCAACGTCGTCGTCGCCCAGCTGCTCTTCCTCGAGTCGGAAAATCCCGACAAGGACATCAACCTGTACATCAACAGCCCGGGCGGCTCGGTCACGGCCGGCATGGCGATCTACGACACCATGCAGTTCCTGAAGCCCGACGTCAGCACGATGGTCATCGGCCAGGCCGCCAGCATGGGCGCGCTGCTGCTGACCGCCGGCACCAAGGGCAAGCGCTATGCGCTGCCGAACTCCCGCGTGATGATCCACCAGCCGCTCGGCGGCTTCAGTGGCCAGGCGTCGGACATCGACATCCATGCGCGCGAGATCCTGACTATCCGCCAGCGCCTGAACGAGATCATGGCCCGCCACACCGGCCAGCCGATCGAGATCATCGCCAAGGACACGGATCGTGACAATTTCATGAGCGCTCCGGACGCCCAGAAGTACGGACTGATCGACGCCGTGCTGGAAAAACGCCCGGTCGACAGCGTCAAGTCCTGATACGGCGAAGGTTTTTTCCCCAGCGCCCAGCTGACTGCGCCTGCGCTTGCGCCGCGGGCGCAGCGGGCTCTATTCTTCGTGACGAATACGTTATCCCGGTTTTTTGAGGCAGAGCATGACTGACGATCGGCAGGGCCGTTCGAACGACAGCGGAAAGATTCTTTACTGCTCGTTCTGCGGCAAGAGTCAGCACGAGGTCCGCAAGCTGATTGCCGGTCCGTCGGTGTTCATTTGCGACGAATGCGTCGAGCTGTGCAACGACATCATCCGCGAGGAGCTCGAAGAGAAGGCGGCCAGCGCGCGCAGCCATCTGCCGAAGCCGCGCGAGATCATGGACGTTCTCGACCAGTACGTCATAGGCCAGATGCGCGCCAAGAAGACGCTCGCCGTCGCGGTCTACAACCACTACAAGCGGCTCGAGACGCGGCAGAAGAGCGACGAGGTCGAGCTGGCCAAGTCCAACATCCTGCTCGTCGGTCCGACCGGTTCGGGCAAGACCCTGCTGGCCGAGACGCTCGCCCGCCTGCTCAACGTGCCGTTCACGATCGCCGACGCGACGACCTTGACCGAAGCCGGCTACGTCGGCGAGGACGTCGAGAACATCATCCAGAAACTGCTGCAGAAGTGCGACTACGACGTCGAGAAGGCGCAGACCGGCATCGTCTACATCGACGAGATCGACAAGATCTCGCGCAAGAGCGAAAACCCGTCGATCACGCGCGACGTTTCCGGCGAGGGCGTGCAGCAGGCGCTGCTCAAGCTCATCGAAGGCACGATCGCGTCGGTGCCGCCGCAGGGCGGCCGCAAGCATCCGCAGCAGGAATTCCTTCAGGTCGACACCAAGAACATCCTGTTCATCTGCGGCGGCGCGTTCGCCGGGCTCGAGAAGATCATCCAGCAGCGCGGCGAATCCACCGGCATCGGCTTCTCGGCGGACGTGCGCAGTAAGAAGCAGACCAATTCGGTCGGCAAGGTGCTCGCCGACGTCGAGCCGGAAGACCTCGTCAAGTTCGGCCTGATTCCGGAATTCGTCGGCCGCCTGCCGGTGTTCGCGACGCTCGAGGAACTCGACGAGGTCGCTCTGGTCAAGATCCTGACCGAGCCCAAGAACGCGATCGTCAAGCAGTTCAAGAAGCTGTTCGAGATGGAAGGCGCCGAGCTCGAGTTCCGACCCGAGGCGCTGACCGCCGTCGCGCGCAAGGCGCTCAAGCGCAAGACCGGCGCGCGCGGCCTGCGCACGATTCTCGAACAGGTCCTGCTCGACACGATGTACGAGCTGCCGTCGCTCGAGCACGTCAGCAAGGTCGTCGTCGATGAGGCCGTCATCAACGGCCAGGCCGAGCCGTATCTGATCTACCGCGGCAACCTGCAATCGCGCGCCGTCGCCGAGTAGTTCCGCCGTCGCCGGCCTCCGGCCGGCGACGCGCCAGCCGGCCGGTTGCCGCCGCGCCCGCCAGCCCGCGCAGGGCTTGTTCCCACGAAGCATCAGGCCGCTCCGGCTCCGGGCACGCAACTCGCATGCGTCGCCTTGCATTCGTTCACGTCGTCCGCACTTGACGCTCCAGCAGCCTGCGCTCAGGCTGACCCTATCCGCCCGACCTCGCCGGTCGCCGCCAGGAAATGCTTCATGGAAAAGTCTGAAAAGTTGCCCGTCGCCACCGATCCGCGCTCGCTGGAGCTGCCGGTTCTGCCGCTGCGCGACGTGGTCGTCTATCCGCACATGGTCATTCCGCTGTTCGTGGGGCGCGAGAAGTCGATCCGCGCGCTGGACATCGCGATGGAAGGCGACAAGCAGATCCTGCTCGTCGCCCAGCGCAGTCCCGATGTCGATGATCCGCGTGAGTCGGATCTGCACGCGGTCGGCACCCTGGCCACCCTGCTGCAGCTGCTGAAGCTGCCGGACGGCACGATCAAGGTGCTCGTCGAGGGCGCCTCGCGCGCCGAGATCCTCGGCTATCGCGAGCGCGACGGCGTCATGGTCGGCAAGGTCAAGCCGCTCGATCCGCTGTATTCGCGCTCGGAACGCGAGATCGAAGTCGTCTCGCGCTCGCTGGTGTCCACTTTCGAGCAGTTTGTAAAACTGAACCGCAAGGTTCCGCAGGAGCTGCTCGCGACCCTGGCCGGCATCGACGATCCGAGCCGCCTCGCCGACACGATCGCCGCGCACCTCTCCATCCGCCTCGCCGACAAGCAGCGCCTGCTCGAGATGGTCGACGTCGGCGACCGCTTCGAGGCGCTGATGGGCTTCGTCGACGGCGAGATCGACGTGCAGCAGATCGAGAAGCGCATCCGCGGCCGGGTCAAGTCGCAGATGGAGAAGAGCCAGCGCGAGTACTACCTCAACGAGCAGATGAAGGCGATCCAGAAGGAACTCGGCGATCTCGAGGAGACGCCGAACGAACTGGACGAGCTCGCGCGCAAGATCAACGAGGCCGGCATGCCCAAGCCGGTGGAGACCAAGGCGCGCGCCGAGCTCAACAAGCTCAAGCAGATGTCGCCGATGTCGGCCGAGGCCACGGTCGTGCGCAACTACGTCGACTGGCTCGTCGGCGTACCGTGGAAGAAGTCGAGCAAGGTGCGCAAGGATCTCAAGGTCGCGCAGGACGTGCTCGACGAAGACCACTTCGGCCTCGAGAAGGTCAAGGAACGCATCCTCGAATATCTGGCCGTGCAGCAGCGCGTCAACAAGATGAAAGGCCCCATCCTCTGCCTCGTCGGTCCGCCGGGCGTCGGCAAGACCAGCCTGGGTCAGTCCATCGCGAAGGCGACGAACCGCAAGTTCGTGCGCATGTCGCTCGGCGGCGTGCGCGACGAGGCCGAGATCCGCGGCCATCGCCGCACCTACATCGGCTCGATGCCGGGCCGCATCGTGCAGAACATGTCCAAGGCCGGCACGCGCAATCCGCTGTTCGTGCTCGACGAGATCGACAAGATGTCGATGGACTTCCGCGGCGATCCGTCGTCGGCGCTGCTCGAAGTGCTCGATCCGGAGCAGAACTCGGCGTTCAACGACCATTACCTCGAAGTCGATTTCGACCTGTCCGAGGTCATGTGGATCGCGACGGCGAACTCGCTGAACATTCCGGCGCCGCTGCTCGACCGCATGGAGGTCATCCGCATTCCGGGCTATACGGAAGAGGAGAAGATCAACATCGCGCGGCGCTATCTGCTGCCCAAGCAGATCGGCGCGAACGGCCTCAAGCCCGAGGAGATCAGCGTCGACGAGGAAGCGATCCGCGACATCATCCGCTACTACACGCGCGAGTCCGGCGTGCGCAATCTCGAGCGCGAGATCTCCAAGGTCTGCCGCAAGGTGGTCAAGGAGCTGTCGCTGCGCGAGAGCGCGGCGAAGGAAAAGCCCGCCGAGAAGATCAAGGGCAAAGGCAAGGCCGCCGCGGCCAAGCCGGCGACCGTGCGCGTGGATTCGGGCAACCTCGATCAGTATCTCGGCGTGCAGAAGTTCACCTTCGGCCGTGCGGAGCTGCAGAACGAGGTCGGTCTCGTCACGGGCCTGGCCTGGACCCAGGTCGGCGGCGATCTGCTGAGCATCGAAGCGACGGTCGTACCGGGCAAGGGCAAGCTGATCCACACGGGCCAGCTCGGCGACGTGATGCAGGAGTCGATCCAGGCGGCGCTCAGCGTCGTGCGCGGTCGCTCCGACCGCCTCGGCGTCGATCCGGAGTTCCACCAGAAGTACGACATCCACATCCACGTGCCCGAAGGCGCGACGCCGAAGGACGGGCCGAGTGCAGGCATCGCCATGTGCACGGCGCTGGTCTCGGCGCTGACCAAGGTGCCCGTGCGTTCCGAGGTCGCGATGACCGGCGAGATCACGTTGCGCGGCCGCGTGCTGCCGATCGGCGGACTCAAGGAAAAGCTGCTCGCCGCGCACCGCGGCGGCATCACGACGGTGATCATTCCGGAAGAGAACAAGAAAGATCTCGTCGACATTCCGAAGAACGTCACCGAAACGCTGGAAATCCATGCGGTTCGCTGGATCGACGAAGTGCTCGACATCGCGCTGGAGCGGCCGTTGACGCCGGCCCAGAAAACCGACCCGAGCCAGCAGACCAAGGCCGCCACCGAGCCCAAGCGCGACGAAGCGGCCGAACCGCAGCCCGTGCGTCCGCACTGAGTCCGCGGCGGCGGGCGTGGCGGATTGCCGCGCTCGCCGTTTCTTCCGTTCCTCCCCTCCGAGACGCTCCGCCGGCACCCGCCGCGGAGCGTTTTTGTATCCGTCGAAACCGTCCCGCACCGCGTGTTCCGGAAAGCCGGAAAAACCGCGTCAGAACGCGCAAAAAGCCCGTAAAACGGCGCCCGGCGTTTTGTTGCGTGCCTACTAGGCCGCTGGTATAAAGGCCGGGACGTGGTCCGAGTGACTGCAAAGGTCCGGGCGATCACGGGGTCCGCGAAGCGCACTTTCCGAAAGTCACCCGGTGTTCCAGGGACAGAGTCGTTTCGCCACAGAACAAGCGTAGCGGGTCGCAGTTTCCGAGAGGGATTGTTAAATGAACAAATCAGAATTCGTGGGTGCGGTGGCCGACGCCGCCGAGCTGACCAAGGTGGATGCTGCGAAGGCCGTCGACGCGATGGTCGAAGTCATCACCAAGGCGCTCAAGAAAGGCGACACCGTGTCCCTCGTCGGCTTCGGCACCTTCGCTGTGCGCAAGCGCGCCGCGCGTACCGGCCGCAACCCGCGCACGAACGAAGAGATCAAGATCAAGGCGTCCAAGAACCCGGCCTTCAAGGCTGGCAAAGCCCTCAAGGATGCCCTAAACTAACCGGCTCCCGCGAGGGGTGCTTAGCTCAGCGGTAGAGCGTCTCCCTTACACGGAGAGGGTCGGGGGTTCGAAACCCTCAGCACCCACCAATGCCGTGGAGTGGTAGTTCAGTCGGTTAGAATATCGGCCTGTCACGCCGAGGGTCGCGGGTTCGAGTCCCGTCCACTCCGCCATCTTCGAAGGGCGCCCCGTACAAGGCGCCCTTTTTTCTATCCGGTCCGTGCAGCAGACCGCGCGGTTCGGGAATACGACAGCGGCGTCCCATGCCGTCGCTGCGGCCAACCACAATAAGTTCAGGCAAGCCTCATGTTGCAAGCGCTGCGAGACAAGACTTCCGGACTCATAGCGAAAATCGTGCTCGGCGCGCTGATTTTCGTATTCTCATTCTTCGGCATCGAATCGTACTTCACGGGTCGCAACGAGACCTGGGTGGCCAAGGTCGACAAGAGCGAGATCTCGGCCGAGCAGTTCCGCGAGCGCTTCCAGAACTACCGGTCGGCGATGCTGCAGCGCTCCAACGGCCAGCTCGATCCGGCCCTGCTCGAGCGGCCCGAGGTCAAGCGCCAGGTGCTCGACGCGCTGATCGACGAACGCCTGATGCTCAATGCGAACGAGAAGCTCGGCATCGTGATTCCCGACGAGCGCGTGCGCGAGCTGATCCGCTCCTATCCGCAGTTCCAGGTCGACGGCAAGTTCGACGAGGGCGCCTACCGTGCCGTGCTCGCCGGCGCGCAGCGCTCGCCGATGCAGTTCCAGGAGCAGCAGCGCGAGGCGCTCGCCGCCGACGAGCTGCGCACTCTGATCGGTTCCATCGGCGTCGTCACGCCGCGCGCGATCGACGATCACATCCGGCTGCGCGACCAGACCCGCGACCTGCGCACCCTGACCCTGCCCAAGCCCGCCGAAACGCCGACGGTCGACGACGCGCAGATCGAGAGTTACTACAAGGCGCACCTGTCCGACTACATGACCGCGGAAACGGTGTCGCTCGACTACATCGAGTTCGACGCGAAGGCCGTGAAGATGGAAGAGACTCCCGACGAGTCCGTGCTGCGCGAGCGCTACGACCGCGAGAAGGCGCGCTATCTGACGCCGGAGCAGCGCCTGGCCTCGCACATCCTGATCACCGCCAAGGGCGGCGACGCCGATGCGCAGAAGGCCGCGCTGGCCAAGGCCCAGCAGATCGCCAAGAGCGTGCGCGGCGGCAAGGACTTCGCGGCCGCGGCCAAGGAGTCTTCCGAAGACCTCGGCTCCAAGGCGGAAGGCGGCGACCTCGGCTGGCTGCAGCAGGGCGTCAGCGAGCCGGCGTTCGAAACGGCGCTGTTCGCGCTGAAGAAGGGCGAGATTTCCGAACCCGTGCTGTCTGCCGAGGGCTATCACGTCATCCAGCTGCGCGACGTCCGCGAGCGCAAGGAGAAGACCTTCGACGAGGTCAAGGCGGAGCTGGCCAAGAGCTATCTCGAAAGCGAGCGCGAACGCCTGTTCGGCGAACTGGCCAGCAAGGTCTACGACCAGAGCCGCACCGACCTGACCTCGCTCGACGGCGCGGCCAGGCTCGCCGGCGTCGAGGTGCAGAAGACCGCACAGTTCCCACGCACCGGCGGTCCCGGCATCGCCGCGAATCCGGCCGTGCAGAAGGCGGCGTTCTCCGACAGCGTGCTCGTGCACGGCGAGAATTCCGAACTGCTCGACCTCGGCGACGACCGCCGCGTCATCGTGCGTCTCGGCGAGCACAAGCGCAGCGAACAGCGTCCGCTCGAGGAAGTGCGCGACGACGTCCGCACGCGCCTCGTCAACGAAGCGCTGACCAAGGCCGCGCGCGAACGCGCCGACGGTCTGCTCGAGCGCCTGCGCAAGGGCGAGACCCTCGAACAGCTCGCGACCGAACTGAAGCTCAGTGTCGTCGAGGCCAAGGGCACGGGGCGCAGCGCCGCGAACGTCGACTCGCGCATCATCGGCGCCGCATTCAAGCTGTCGCGTCCGGCCGAAGGCAAGTCCGAATACGGCAACGTCTCGCTGCCCGGAGAGTCCTACGCGCTGTTCGCCGTGGACAAGGTCACCGACGGCGACGTGGCGAAGGTCGACGAGGCCGGCCGCGAAGCCGTGCGCAACCAGCTGCAGGCGCTCAATTCGATGATCGCGACGAGCGAGTTCGTCGCCTCGCTGCGCAAGGCGGCGAAGATCCAGATCGCCGAAGACCGCATGCAGTGACCCCGCAGTGATGACCGATCGCGCCGCGGCGTGGATGCCGCGGCATGAATCCGGAAGGCCGCCCCAGGGCGGCCTTTTCGTTGTAGTGCAGTGCCGTCGCTGCGGAGGCATCGCAAGCGCGTGGTCACGCGGATATGCCGCCGGGTAAACCGCCTCGGACGAAAAAGGCCGCCTCGCGGCGGCCTCTTTCGTCGTGCGGCACGGCGTCCGTCGTTTCAGATGCCGGTCATGCCGAGAATGTTGTAGCCCGCGTCGACGTAGGTGATCTCGCCGGTCACGCCCGAGGCGAGGTCCGAGCTCAGGAATGCGGCCACATTGCCGACTTCGTCGATCGTGACGCTGCGGCGCAGCGGCGCGTGATCTTCGACGTGGTCGAGCATCTTGCGGAAATTGGCGATGCCGGCGGCGGCGAGGGTCTTGATCGGGCCGGCCGAGATCGCGTTGACGCGCGTGCCCTCGGGGCCGAGGTTGAACGCGAGGTAGCGCACGCAGGCCTCGAGGCTGGCCTTGGCCAGGCCCATGACGTTGTAGCTCGTCAATGCGCGCTCGGCGCCGAGGTAGCTCAAGGTGAGCACCGAACCGTTGCGGCCCTGCATCATCGGCCGTGCGGCCTTGGCCAGCGCTGCCAGGCTGTAGCTCGAGATGTCGTGGGCGATCGCGAAGTTCTCGCGCGTGAGCCCGTCGAGGAAGCCGCCCTGAAGCGCTTCGCGCGGTGCGAAGCCGACCGAATGCACGAGGATGTCGAAGCCGTCCCAGTGCTTGCCGAGCTCGCCGAACAGGTTCTCGATCTCGGCGTCGCTGGCGACGTCGCAGGGCAGCACGATGTTGCTGCCGAACGCATTCGCGGCTTCGTCGACGCGGTCGCGCAGGCGCTCGTTCTGATAGGTGAAGGCGAGCTGCGCGCCTTCGCGATGCATCGCATTGGCGATGCCCCAGGCGATGGAACGCTGGCTGGCGATGCCGACGATCAGTGCGCGCTTGCCGTGCAGAAAACCCATGAAACCTCCCGTACGAATGGACATCGTTGCGTTGCGTTGAAGCCGCGGCGGACTGCGGTGTCGCCGCGCTGCCTGCCGGTTCGCCGACCGTCGCGTCGGCGGATTTCGCGGCGACCCGAGTTCGACGTGCCGGCGCAGCTGCCGGCCCAACGAGGCAGTGTAGCGATTTGTCGCCGGAGCCGCCCCAACGCCCGTTTGCCGCGGGAGGCGTCAGTCCACGGCCTGGATGAACAGTTTCTGCCCGGGCTTGAGCTGCGCCTTGTCGCCGAGGCGGTTCCAGCGGCGCAGATCGCCGACCTTGACTTTGTGCGTCTTGGCGAGGGTCCAGAGATTGTCGCCGTTCTTGACCGTGACCGTCGCGCTCGCGCGCTGCTGCGCTTCGGGCGACAGCGGCGGCGGTTGCTGCTGCAGCGGCGTACCGACGTTCTTGCCGAGCGTGGAGGGCAGGAACACGGTCGCGCCGGCGGCGAACTCGCGCGCTGTATCGACGCCGTTGGCCGCGCCGACCAGATCGATCGGCACCGCGGCTGCGCCGGCCAGTTCCTCCACGCCGCTGCGTTCGCGCAGCTTGACGGCGTCCCAGGTGCTCCAGGCGCTCGGCGCGAGCTGGGTGTAGCGCTGCTGGAAGCGCGACAGCGCAGGCTTGGGCAGCAGCAGGTGCATCGGCGCCGACGCGGAGATGCGCGACTGGCGATGTCCGGCGTTGTAGCGGCGCAAGGTGTCCTCGGGCACGTCGGCCAGTCGCGCGGCCACGCGCATGTCGATCGGTGCGGTCAAGGTGACGCGGACCAGATGGTCGTCCTCCGAAGGCTCCGGCAAGGTCACGCCGAAGCGTTCGGGATCGTTGACGACGCAACCCAGCGCGAGCAGCTTGGCGAGATGGTCGTGAGTGATCGGCGACAGCTTGAGGCTCGCGAGTTCCTCGCGGCTCAGTGCCGTGCGGTTGTCCTGCAGCAGCTTCTTGACGCGATACTCGCCGGCGTTGAACGCCATGTCGACGAGGCGCCAGTCGCCGAACTCGTCCTGGTAGCGCTTGAGCATCGCGACGGCCGCGCTGCTCGATGCCCAGGCGTCGAGGCGGCCGTCGTAGTGCGGCGATACCTGCAGTCCGGCGCTGCGCGCGGTCTCGGGCATGAACTGCCACATGCCGGCCGGCGTGCCGTTGCGCCCGACCACGGGTTCGTAGTGGCTTTCGAGATATGGCAGCAGCGCGAATTCGCCGGGCAGGTCGTTGCGTTCGAGCTCGTCGAGCACGAGCATCAGGAACGGCAGGGCGCGCTTGAGCGACGCGGCGAAACGGTCCGGCCCCTGCGTGTACGTGCGCGCCCAGCGCTGCACGGCCGGACTGTATTCGCAGCCCGGCATCGCAAAGCGCGTGCGCAGGCGCACCCAGACCGAATTCGCGTCGGCCGCGGCGACCTTGCCCGGCGCAGTGAAGTCCGGCGCCGGCGCGAACGGCACGTCGATGCGGTCGGGCGGTTCCACGCGCAGATCCAGCGGCGGCAGCGACGTCGCCGTCGCGATCGCGCTGTCCTGGCCGACGGGCTGGCGCGGCGCCGTCGCGCAGGCGGCGAGCAGCAGCATCGGCGCGAGCGCGAGGCGGCGCAGCGGCAGTCGTGCGTTCATGCGGCAGGCGCCCGGAACTGGTCCTTGCCGCGGCGCAGTGCGGCGAAGC
>NZ_JANFVR010000610.1 GCF_024609805.1 Tahibacter caeni
CGGCCGTGGCCACGCGCAGCGTCTGAGCGGCGACGGTCCCCGGCCGGCGGCGTGCCTGCGCCGCCGGCCCCGGGCTGCCGGCGCGTCTCCCGATCCGGCCTATTCACCTGTGCGGGTCTTCGCGGCTACCCTGCGCGATCCGACGCAACCAATCGGCGCCGGGCTGCATCCAAGCAGCCCATGCGCAGCCCGAAACCCTCATCCGATCGTGAGTCCATGCGCACCGTCCTGGTGATCGACGACAATCCGGCCGTAACCACGGCGCTGGAAGTCCTGCTCTCCCTCAACGAGATCCGCACCGTCGCGGCGTCCTCGCCCGACAGCGGCCTGGATCTGCTCGAGCGCGAAGCCGTCGATCTCGTCATCGCCGACATGAATTTCCACCTGGACACGACCTCGGGCGAAGAGGGCATCGCACTGTTCCGCGCGATCCGCGCGCGCCATCCCGACCTGCCGGTGATCCTGCTGACCGGCTGGACGCGGCTCGAAACCGCCGTGGAGCTCGTCAAGGCCGGCGCGGCCGACTACCTGGCAAAGCCCTGGGACGACCAGAAGCTGCTCGCGACCGTCGAGAACCTGCTCGAGCTGGCCGAATCCACGCGCGAAGTGACCCGCCTCAAGCGCGCGCGCAGCAAGAGCCAGGAAGCGCTGCGCGCGCGCTTCGACCTGCGCAACCTCGTATTCGCCGACTCGGCCACCGAGCGCGTGATCGAGCTGGCTTGCCAGGTCGCCCGCGCTGAGCTGCCGGTGCTGATCACCGGCCCGAACGGCGCCGGTAAGGAGCGCATCGCCGAGATCGTGCATGCGAATTCGGCCGTCAGGAACGGGCCGTTCGTCGCCGTCAACTGCGGCGCGCTGCCGAACGAACTGATCGAGGCCGAGCTGTTCGGCGCCGAAGCCGGCGCGTACACCGGAGCGTCGAAGGCGCGCGAGGGCCGTTTCGAGCTCGCCGACGGCGGCACCTTGTTCCTCGACGAGATCGGCAACCTGCCGCTGTCGGGCCAGATCAAGCTGCTGCGCGTGCTCGAGACCGGCCAGTTCGAACGCCTGGGTTCGGGCCGCACGCGCACGGTCAAGGTGCGCGTGCTCAGCGCGACGAACGCGGACCTGCCGGCGATGATCCGCGAAGGCCGCTTCCGCGAAGACCTCTATTACCGCCTCAACGTCATCGAGCTCGCGCTGCCGCCGCTGCGCGACCGTCCCGACGACATCCTGCCGCTCGCGCAGTATTTCCTCGGCGACGAGGCGCGCTTGAGCGACGAAAGCCGCGCGGCGCTGCTGGCCCATGCCTGGCCCGGCAACGTGCGCGAGCTCAAGAACTCGATCCAGCGCGCGCGCGTGCTCTGCCGCGACGGTCTCGTGCAGCCGGCCGACCTCGGCCTCGCGGGCGCCGTGCGCGCGCCGCAGCGCGGCAGCGACGAACCCGACCGCGCCGCGATCGAGGCGGCGCTCGCGCGTG
>NZ_JANFVR010000611.1 GCF_024609805.1 Tahibacter caeni
GCAGAGCCAGCGCTTCGGACCGCTGCAGCCGCTCGCGCCGCGCCACCAGCGCGCGGTGCTCGCCCACGTGCAGGCCGCCGGCGAGTTCGCCTTCGCGCGCGGCCGCGGCGCGGCGCTGCATGCGGCCGTGCTGCGCGCATTCCGCCAGCGTCTGCGCCGGCGCGATCCGGTCACCGCGGCGCTCGCGCTCGAACCGCTGGTGCAGACCCTCGCCGAGCGCCTGCCCGGCATTCCGGCCGCGCGCATACGCCAGGCGCTGCAGCCGCAGGATCTGGCCCGGCCCGAACAGTTCCTCGCCGCCATCCGAACCCTCATGCAACTGCGAGCCCAGATATGAACACCGACGTCCGCATGGCCATCACCGGCACCCACCTGGTCGAACGCACCGACGCGATACGCCGGCAGATCGCCCAGGCCTTCGTCGGCCAGGGCGAAGTGCTCGACCAGCTGCTGATCGCGCTGCTCGCCGGCGGCCACGTGCTGCTCGAAGGCGTGCCCGGACTCGGCAAGACCTTGCTCGTGCGCGCGCTCGCGACCGCGCTCGAATGCAGCTTCGCGCGCGTGCAGTTCACGCCGGACCTGATGCCGAGCGACGTCAGCGGCCACGCGTTCTACGATCCGAAGACCGAGAGCTTCAAGATCCGCCGCGGCCCGGTGTTCACGAACCTGCTGCTGGCCGACGAAATCAACCGCGCGCCGGCCAAGACCCAGGCCGCGCTGCTCGAAGTCATGCAGGAGCAGCAGGTCACGATCGAGTCGCGCAGCTTCCCGCTGTCGCCGCCGTTCCTGACCGTCGCGACGCAGAACCCGATCGAGCAGGAAGGCACCTACCCGCTGCCCGAGGCGCAGCTCGACCGCTTCCTGGTCAAGATCCTCATGAACTATCCCGCGCACGAGGACGAGGTGCGCATGGTCAGCGCGGTCAGCCACGGCCGCAGCGCGAGCGACTTCGACCTGTCGCGCGTGCGGCCGGTGGCCAAGCCCGAGGACATCGTCGCGATGCAGCTCGGCACCGCGCTCGTCGCGATCGATCCGGTCGTGCTCGACTACGCCGTGCGCATCACGCGCGCGACGCGCGAATGGCCGGGCCTGAGCATGGGCTCCGGTCCGCGCGGCAGCCTCGCGATCGTGCGCGCGGCGCGCGCCCAGGCCGTGCTCGAAGGCCGCGACTTCGTGACGCCCGACGACATCCGCCGCGTGGCCAAGCCGGCGCTGCGCCATCGCGTGAGCCTCGCGCCCGAGATGCAGATCGAAGGCCGCCGCATCGACGACGTGCTCGAAGCCCTGCTGACCAAAGTGGAAGCACCGCGCCGATGAGAGCCGCGCCGGCCCTGGTCGCCGCGCTGGTCGCCTGCGCGCTCTGCGGCCTGCTGAGCGCGATCGGCCTCGCGCCGCCGGCGCTGCCGCTGGTCGCCGGCGGGCTGCTCGCGCTGCTGGCGCTGTCCGACGCGTTG
>NZ_JANFVR010000612.1 GCF_024609805.1 Tahibacter caeni
CGCGCCGGCGCCCGTGGCGCCGGTGGGACCGGTCGGGCCCGCCGGTCCGGTCGGCCCCGTGGGACCGGTCGCGCCGCTGCTGCCGCCGCCGAGGCAGGCACCGACGGCGCCGCTGACCGTATCGAAACAGACCGCCGCTGACTGGGTCGGCGCCGCGCTCAGGTTCGGAAACCAGATGCGCCCGTTCTCGTCCACGCGCAGGAGGTCGGCGCTGTCGCCGGGGTTGCGCACGCTGAAGCCGCCGGCGGCCGGCGGCACCACCTTGACGTCGGCCGCCGCCGCGGCCCCGGCGCAGGCCAGCGCGACGCCGGCGCAGATCGCTTTTTGCACAATTTTATTGTGTCGCATGTTTTATCCCCTGGAGACAGCGGCGAGCCCGCGGCGGCGCATCGCGATCAGAACGAGACCCATGGCCAGCAGCAGCTGCAGGCCGGGCGAGAGCGCGGGAACCGGCGTCCGCGGAATCACGACGCCGCCGCCGAACCAGCCGCTGTCGTTGCCGCTGCCGCCCTGGTTGGTCTGGGTCGGCGCGAGGTGCTGGCCGGTCGCGTGAACGTCGGACACGCCGACGTTCGCGATGGTCTGGCTGCCGCCGGGCAGCAGGTTCAGATAGGCGACGCTGCCGGGCGCGGTCACGTCGACCTGGATCGCCGGACCGAGGCCCTGTATCTGCAGATTGCCGCCGACGGCCTGGGTCAGGCCGGATTCGAGCCGGTAGCGCTTGCCGCTGCCGCTGACCAGGCTCAGGTTCGCGAACAGATTCGTGCCGAGGACGGCGCTGACGGCCGCAGGCCCGTCGCGCAGCTCGACCCGGCTGCTGCCGGCCAGGAACGTGCCGCGGTTCTCCCAGTCGCCGGTCAACGTGGCCGTGCCGCTGCCGAAATCGGCGCTCGCGCCGGCGGCGATGCGCAGCGCGCCGACGCCGCGCAATTCGCCGGCGCCGAGAACGAGCGTCCCGTCGACGAGCACGTCGCCGCCGGCCGCTTCGAGACGACCGCCGTCGAGCTGCAGCCTGGCGCCGGCCGGCAGCGCCAGGCCCTGTGCCTGGACGACGGCGAACGGCAGCGGCAGCAGCGACGCCAGCAGACACGCCTTGCCGGCGCGCATCCGGTTCGTTCGCATGAAAGCCCCCCCTGAATACGCGCCGAGTGTAGGGGCGCGGCGATCGCCGCAACAAGCGCCGCGCACACCGGCAGCGACACTGATAGGCGGCGACGGCAGTTGCCGCTATGGGTTTGATTCCGCGACCGGACCCGGCGACGGCGCCGGGTCTCGGCGCGCCGACCGGATACTTATTTAAAGTATTAAATTGAATAAATGACCTGACACCCGGCCGCGCCCGCGGACCCGGCGCCGCCTAGGCCGCCGGCCCGATCCCGCCGCGACCGCGGCAGTGCATACTCGGCGGCGGTCGTCGCGCAGCGGTTGGGGACGAAGG
>NZ_JANFVR010000613.1 GCF_024609805.1 Tahibacter caeni
GTCCGCGAGCGGCCGGTGCAGCAGCCGCGCCGCGAGCCGGTCGACGAGCGCGGCCGGCGTCGCCGCCGTGCCGCGCAACGCCGCGATGTCGACATGCAGCGGCGCCGCGGCGCCGCGCTCGAACAGCGCGAGCGCGAAATTCCAGCGCGCGAGCAGCGCCGCGGTATTGAGCCAATAGCCCTGCACGTCCGGATAGCCGTTCGGTGCGGGCCAGTTCAGCGGCGCCTGGCCCTGCGCGGTCAGCGCGGCCGTGAGCAGTCGCAGGCCGGCCTCGCCGTCCATGACCGCGGCGCTCGCGCGCAGGCAGGATGTCAGGTATTCGGCCGGCCGGCGGAACTTGCGATCGGCGCTGGCCTGGAATTCGGCCGACTGCAGCACGGCCGCGACGGTCGCGCGGATGTCGCCGCCGCTCGCGCCGAATACGCCGGCGATGCGATCGACCAGCGCCGCGGCCGGCGCGTCCTCGACGAAGCGGCACAGCAGCTTGTAGGCGATGTGCCGCGCAGTGGACGGGTGCGCGGCGAGCAGGTCGAGCACCGCCTCGCCGTCTTCCTCGCCGCGGTTGGCCGGCAGGCGCCGGCCGAGCACCCGCTTGGCGCCGTAGTCGTGGCGGTTCGCGAAGAAGTGATATTCGTGATTGCGCAGGCCCCAGCCGGTGAAGCAGCGCGCGACCTCCTTGACGTCGCTTTCGCCGTAGCCGCCGTCGACGCCGAGCGTGTGCAGCTCCAGCAGTTCGCGCGCGTAGTTCTCGTTCGGTCCGTCGACGACGTTGCTCGCATTGTCGAGGTAGACCAGCATGGCCGGACTGCGCGCGCTCGCGCGCAGCAGGTCGGCGAAGCGGCCCAGCGCATGCGGCCGGATCACGTCGCGGTCGTCGCTGGTCTTGTAGTAGCGCGCGCGCCCGTCGCTGTGGGTCACGTTGAAATGATTCGACCAGAATTCAACCATGACCTCGAACAGCTGGCGCCGGCTGTAGCGCTGGCGCAGCACGGTCGCCGCACGCAGCTCCTGCAGCGGGACCTGGCGCTGGCCGGGCTCGGCCGTCGCATACTGCCGCACGAGCTCGGCGTCGCTCAGGGTCAACGTGCTCAGCCGCGCGAGCACCGCGTCCAGCGGCCCATCGTCGAGACCGCCGGGATGCAGCTGCTCGTCGAGGTAGGCCGCGGCGCCGATCGTCCGCAGCCGCGCGAGCGCGGCCTCATCGACGCCGAAGCTCGTGCGGTTGAGCAGATGGACGGCCGCGTCCGGCAGCGGCAGTGAGGCGTTCGTCGCCGGCGCGGCGGCGAACAGCGCGGTCAACAGCGAACGACGAGCCAAGGTTGCCTGCATGGCGACTCTCCGGATGGTGGCAGCCGGGGCATTGCGGCGATTCGCGGACTCCCGGCCGGGCCGGGCATGGTGCGGCCGCCGGGCCCGCCGCGGCGGCGCACCCTGC
>NZ_JANFVR010000614.1 GCF_024609805.1 Tahibacter caeni
CCGCAAGCCGCCGGCACGCGCGAACGCCGACTGCAGGCCGCAGCCGTCGCGCAGCAGCGCGTCGGCGCGGCCGCGCCAGTCGTTGAAATCGCCGGCGACGACGAGCGCGGCGCCGGCGCCGACTTCGTCGCGGATCAGCGCCGTGAGCAGGCCGAGCTCGCGCTGGCGCTGCTCCTCGCGCAGGCCCAGGTGCACGCAGATCGCGTGCAGTGCGCCGAAGGCCGGCACGTCGAGCACGCAATGCAGCAGTCCGCGCGGCTCGGCGCCGGCCACCGAGATGTCGTGATTGCGCCAGCTCGCGATCGTGAAGCGCGACAGCAGCGCATTGCCGTGGTGCCCGTGCGCGTGCACGGCGTTGCGGCCGTAGGCGTACTGCGGCCAGAGCTGGTCGGCGAGGAACTCGTAATGCGGCGTATCGAGCCGGCCGCGGCGCGCTTCGCGCCGCTCCTCGCCCGGAACTTCCTGCAGGAAGACGAGATCGGCGCCGGTCGTGCGTACGGCGTCGCGCAGCTCGCCGAGCATGAAGCGCCGGTTCCACGGCGCCAGTCCCTTGTGCGTGTTGATCGTCAGCACGCGCAGCAGATTCGGCTGCGGCTCGGCGACCGGATCACGGCGCGGCTCGGGCTGCGGCGCGGCGGAAGCGAAGCCGCGGCTCATGCGCGCACCGCCGCGCCGGCGCCTTGCCGGACTGCGCTAGCGCGACGCATGGCCATCTCCGACCAGCCCGGCGATCCACTCCTCGACGGCGTCCGCATCGGCGAGCCCGAAGCGCGCCGACGCCGACACGCGCGGCCCCACGGCGACGCCGAAGCCCTGCAGCGCGGCGGCAGCGGCGAACGCGTCTTCGTCGGTGACGTCGTCGCCGACGGCGACCGGCACGCGTCCGGCGAACGGCGCGCGCTGCATCTGCGCGGTCAGTGCCGTGCCCTTGTCGCGGCCGCGCGCGGCGAATTCATAGACGAACACGCCCTGCAGCAGGCGCAGCGCCGGATGCGCCGGGAGCAGCGGCATTACCGCAGTTCTGAGGCATTCTGCACGACCAGCGGCCGCGCGATAGTGCAATACGCACGAGCTCGGCTTGCGCTCGACCCAGGTACCCGGATTCGCCGCGGCGATTTCGCGCAGCGCCGCTTCGACCGCGTCGAGCTGGACGCGATAACCCGCGTCGAGTTCGGCGATGCCGGCACCGCCGTGCTCGGCGACCTGCGGCAGCGGCAGTCCGTCCAGCAGCCGCTGCAGATCGGCGGCGCTGCGTCCGCTGAGTATGCAGACCGCGCCGTCGAGCCGCGCCGCGAGCCGGGCGAGCAGCGCGCGCAGCCGCGGCGTCAGCGCCACGTCGGCGGGATCGTCGCGATAGCCGCAGAGCGTGCCGTCGAGATCGAGGAACAACCCCCAGCCGGCAGCGGCGGGCAGCGTGGACGGCGGAAGATCGGAA
>NZ_JANFVR010000615.1 GCF_024609805.1 Tahibacter caeni
GTCGCCGCAGCTCGAGCGCGACCTGCCGCCGGTGGTGCCGGTCGGCGTCGAGCGCGCGGTCGGGCTGCGCCTGCGCGGCGCGACGGCGCAGCGCCAGGTTCTCGACGTGCACGACCGCCATCCGGGTGACTGGCCGGTGTTCGGCCTGCCGCGCCGCATCGCGCTGCCGCCGGGCCGCGAGCTCGAACTGACCTATCGCCTGACGCCGACCGAGCGCGGCGCGTTCACGTTCGACGGCTGCGACCTGCGCCTGTATTCGCCGCTGCGCCTCTGGCGCCAGCAGCGGCGTGTCGCGCTCGCGCATTCCGTACGCGTCTATCCGAACTTCGCGCCGCTGGCCAAGCTCGCGCTGGTCGGCGCCGAGCGCGCCTCGCGCGTGGTCGGCGCGCACCTGAAGCGGCGCCGCGGCGAAGGCACCGAATTCCAGCAGCTGCGCGAGTACCGCAACGGCGACGCCATGCGCCAGATCGACTGGAAGGCCTCGCAGCGCGCGCGCAAGCTGATCTCGCGCGACTACCAGATCGAACGCAACCAGCAGGTGCTGCTGCTCGTCGACACCGGCCGGCGCATGCTCGCGCGCGACGGCAGCCTCGTGCATTTCGACCACTGCCTCAACGCCGCGCTGATGGTCGCCTACATCGCGCTGCGCCAGGGCGACGCGGTCGGCCTGCTCGCGGCCGGCGGCGACACGCGCTATTTCGCGCCGGGCCGCGGCCTCGGTACGATCGACGCGCTGCTCAACAGCACGTTCGACCTGCACGCGTCGCTGCAGGCCACCGACTATCTCGACGCGGCCAAGCAGCTCGCGCTGCGCCAGCAGCGCCGCTCGCTCGTGCTGTTCATCACCAACGTCCGCGACGAAGACATCGAGGACCTGCTCGCCGCCGTGCGCCAGCTGCAGCGGCGCCATCTGGTCTGCGTCGCGAGCCTGCGCGAACAGGCGCTGGAGCGGCCGCTCGACCAGCCCGTCGCCGATCTCGACGACGCGATCGGCGTCGGCGCGCTCGCGCAGTACATCGAACAGCGCACGCGCGCCCACGAGGCGCTGCGTGCGCAGGGCACCGACGTGCTCGACGTGACCTGCGCCGAACTGCCCGCGGCGCTCGTGCAGCACTACCTCGCGGTCAAGCGCGCGGCGCGGCTGTAGGCGGCGGCGCCTGGAGACTTGCCTCCGGCGCCTCTAGACTGCTCCCGCAGACACGGGGGAATCGAGATGACACAGCAGTGGTATTACGCCGACCGCCAGCGCCAGCAGCGCGGGCCGGTTTCCGCCGACGAGCTCCGCGCCGCGCTGCAGCGTGGCGAACTGGACATGGCCACGCTCGTCTGGCACGAGCGGCTGCCGTCCTGGGTGCCGCTGGCCCAGGTCGCGGCCGAGCTCGGCATGCGCGGCGCACCGCCGCCGCTGCCGCGCGCGCC
>NZ_JANFVR010000616.1 GCF_024609805.1 Tahibacter caeni
ACCGCGCGGTCGCCGCCGCGCGCGAGCAGCAGGCCGCGCAGCGCCTGCTCGCGCTGCTTCCAGTTGCCGCCGGCGTCGGCCTTGTCGAGCGTATCCGGCTCCAGCGTCGCGGCCAGGCGCGCGGCTTCGTCGCGGCGGCCGCTGTCGAGCAGCACGGCGGCGAGCCAGTAGCCGGCGATCTGGCTCTGCGGATTCTTCGCGCCGAGCTGCGCGGCGAGCTTGTCGTAGGCCTCGCGCAGCAGCGGCTCGGCCCGGCCGTCATCGCCGTTCTCGTAGAGCACCTGGCCCCAGTTGATCGCGGTGACCGACGTGACGTTGTGCTCGGGGCCGAACTTGGCCAGCGCCATCGCGTGCATGCGCTGCGCGTAGTCGAGCGCCCTGGGCCAGTCGCTGCGGCGCACCGCGATGTCGAGCAGATCGCCCTGCACCATGAGGTTGCGCGTGTGCTCGGCGCCGAGCAGCGCGACGATGGTCCGCTGCGCGTCGAGCAGGCCGACCTCGGCCTTGTCCAGGTCGCCGTCGATCGAATAGGTGCGCGCGACCGCGGCCTTGGCGAATGCGGCGACGAGGCCGTTGTCGTCGGGACGCGCGGCGATCTCGCCGATGAGGGCCTGGCCTTCGGCGCGGGCCTGGGCCAGTTCGCCGATCTGGGTAAGCAGGTTCACGTAGTCCATGCGCTGCGAGTCGCGCAAGGTCACGTTGTCGGGCTCGAGCTCGCGCAGCAGCGGAATCGAGACGCGGTAGTGCGGCAGCGCCTTGGCGTATTCGCCGCGGTTCATGTGGTAGACGCCCCAGCCCGACGCGACGAGGTAGCGTGCATGGCGGTCGTCGCTGCCGCCGGTCAGCCGGTCGAGCGTCTGCAGCTCCTGCAGCGCTTCGTCGAACTTGGACGTGCGGGTCAGCAGTCGCGCGAGCAGGGTGCGCGCCCTCAGCGCGTCGAGGCTCGCGGTCCCTTCGGCAGCCTCGTACAGCGCGAGCGCGCGGCGCGCCTCGGCTTCGGCGTCGGGCAGCAGCTCGAGCATGTTGAACAGGGTGGCGAGGCTCGTGCGTATCGAGGCCTCGGTCAGCGGCTGCGCGCCGAAGCGCCGCGCGACGCGGTCGCGCGCGGCGAGCAAGGTGTCCTTCAATGACGCGTTCTGGCCCTTGGCCACGACGAGCGGATTGGAGCGGCCGATCAGGTCTTCGTTGAGGAAGCGGTTGATCGCCGTCGCGCGGTCGAGCTCCTGCTGCGCGGCGTTGCGCGCGCGCAGTGCGGCCTGGTAGAGGCCGAGCACGATGACGACGCCGGCCGCGAGCGCGGCGACGAGCGCGATCAGGTACGGCCGCCGCGCGCGGTTGCGCGCGAGCGTCTCGCGCGCGTTGCGCGCCTGCTGCTCGGCCGCGCGGTTTGCGTCGATGCGCTGCCGGCGCGCGTCGC
>NZ_JANFVR010000617.1 GCF_024609805.1 Tahibacter caeni
GCGGCCGGCCGAGCCGCTCCGCGACGGCGTCGACGCGGGCCTGTTCGCGCGGCGTGCACAGGGTCAGGGCGAGGCCGCTGCGGCCGGCGCGGCCGGTGCGGCCGACGCGATGCACGTAGGTGTCGACGTCGCTGGCCATGTCGTAGAGGATGACCAGCTCCAGCTCGGCTATGTCGAGGCCGCGCGCGGCGACGTCGGTCGCGACGAGCAAGCTGCAGCTGCGGTTCGCGAAGCGCACGAGCACTTCGTCGCGGTCGCGCTGTTCGAGATCGCCGTGCAGCGCGAGCACCGACCAGCCGCGCTGGTCCAGCGCCGCGGCGACGTCCTGGGTGTCGCGCCGCGTGTTGCAGAAGATCATCGCCGACGCGGGCTTGTGCTCGGCCAGCAGCCAGGCCAGCGCGTCGAGCTTGCGGTCGGGTTCGACGGTGTAGAAACGATGCACGATCCCGGTCGCGGCGGCGCCGTCGTCGACTTCGATCTCGACCGGATCGCGCTGGAACTCGCGGCTCAGCGCGCGGATTTCCTCGGGGAACGTGGCCGAGAACAAGTTGGTCTGGCAGTCGCGCGGCGCGAAGCGCACGACGTCGCGCATCGCGTCGACGAAGCCCATGTCGAGCATGCGGTCGGCCTCGTCGAGCACGAGCACGCGCAGCGCCGACAGTTCGAGACTGCCTTTCTCCAGATGTTCCAGAATGCGTCCGGGCGTGCCGACGACGACCTGCGGCACGTGCACGAGCGATTCGAGCTGCACGCGCAGCGGCACGCCGCCGCAGAGGATGGACAACTTGAGATTCGGCAGGAAGCGCGCGAGCTGGCGCAGCGACTTGCCGACCTGATCGGCGAGCTCGCGCGTCGGCACGAGCACGAGCGCCTGCAGCGGTCCGCCGGCGTCGATGCGTGCGAGCAGGCCCAGGCCGAACGCGACGGTCTTGCCGCTGCCGGTACGTGCCTGGGCGATGACGTCGCGGCCGTCGAGCAGGGCCGGCAGCGCCTGGGCCTGTACCGGCGTCAGCGCCTCGAACGAGAGCGCGGCCAGCGCCTGGGCCAGCGGCGGCGGCAAGGCGGGCGAAGCGGGATCGGACATGAGCGGGGCCGTGCAGCGCGGCGCGGCAGTGTAGCGGCCGGACGCGGCCGGCGCACGCGGGAAGCCGCCGCCGCCGGAACGGCACGGCCGTCTTCTGCCGGCGCGGGCCGTATCAGCCGTCGCCGACGTCGCGGCGGAAGCGGTCGAGCTCGGCGCCGAAACCGGCCGTGGACGCCGCAGCCTTGGCCTTTCCGCGTGGTTTGGGCGCTTTGACGGCCGGCGCCGGCCCGGTGCGGCGGCTGCCGGCGCCGGTCTTGGCGGCACGCGGCGCGGTACGCGCGCCGACGTCGGCCTTCGCCGCCACCGCGCGCGGACGTTTCGTCGTTTC
>NZ_JANFVR010000618.1 GCF_024609805.1 Tahibacter caeni
GCGAGAGCGCGCCGGTCGCTCGCGACCGTCGCCGCGAGCAGGCCGCCGCGCGTCGCGCCGGCCGGCCGCGTGATCACGTTGATGACGCCGTTGACCGCGTTGGCGCCCCACAAGGTCGCGCCGGGGCCGCTGATGACCTCGATGCGCTCGACGTCCTGCAGCATGACCTCCTGCGCGTCCCAGAACACGCCGGAGAACAGCGGCGTGTAGACCGTGCGGCCGTCGATCAGCACCAGCAGCTTGTTGCCGAGCGAATTGTTGAAGCCGCGCGAGGAGATCGCGTAGTTCGCGGCGTTGACGCGCGCGACCTGCAGGTTCGGCGCGAGGCGCAGCGCCTCGGGCAGGGTCGTCGCGCCCGAGCGGCGGATGTCGTCGGCCGTGATCACGTAGATCGACGCGGCCGCATCGAGCAGGCGCTCGGCCTGGCGTGAAACGGACGTGACTTCGATGTCGCCGAGCTGCTCGAGGCTGAGGTCGGCGAGGTCGCCGGCCTGCGGTCCGCCGGCGGCGGCCGCTGCGCTAAGCAGCGCGCCAGCGGCGAAGGCGAGGCCGCGTCGGGCCCGACAGCTGCGGCGGCCGCGCAGCGGCGCCTGTCCGAAGCGAACGTCCATGCGCATCCCCCGACGCCAAAAGGATCAGGACCGCCCTTTGCGAATGCCGGTACGCGGGACCCCGGTCCGGCGCCGTTCCGACGCCCGGATCTTTACGCCCGACTTAGGAAAAAGCAACTTGTGCTCCGGCTGCAGGGCCGGTGGCGGCGCGCCGGCCGGCGGACTGCGCGGCAGCTCGTCGGCGGCCCAGCGCAGCGCCGCCGGCGCGGCAGACGGAAATGTCCCCCGATCTGCGGCTAGCGGACGCGACGCTACGCGCGCCGCGCCGTCAGCGCGAGCTGCGCCGCATCGACGCCGGCAGATAGCGCGCCGCGATGTTCTCGCCGCTCTCGGTCCAGTGCTGCTGCCCGTCCATGTGCAGGATCAGGCGCGCGCCGTCGAGCCGCGCGCCGAGGTTGCGCGGCGTCGCGCGGATCTCGCAGCCGCCCCCTGCCTCGGTGAACTCCAGGCTCGCGAGATACGTGCTGGCGTAGCTCTCGGCCGCGTCGAAGCCCTCGTCGCCGTTGCGCGGGCAGCGGCCGTTGCTCAGGTGGAACTCGGCCACGGCCGTGCGCTGGCCCGCAGCGACGACGTAGGCCTGCACGACCTTCGAGCGGATCGTGTAGTCGTTGTAGGCCGGAATCGCGATCGCCGCGAGGATGCCGCCGAACATCACGAAGCCGATCAGCAGCACGCCGCCGACGATCAGTGCGATCTTCTTTCCGCTGCCCGGCGATGGCGGCGCCGCGCGCGGACGGGCCGGCGCGCGCGGCAGCGGCGGCGGTGCGCCGCGCATGCCGAGCTCGGCCGCGAC
>NZ_JANFVR010000619.1 GCF_024609805.1 Tahibacter caeni
TGCCGCGGTGCCGCGGCGGCCCGGAGCGGACGCTCGGCGAGGACGCCGGCGCCCCCCCACGGTCCCGGCGCAGCGCCGGTCGCATCCGCGGCCGGCGCTGCCGAGGGCGCTCAGGCCAGAGTCGCCATGTCGATGACGAAGCGGTAGCGCACGTCGCTCGCGGCGATGCGTTCGTAGGCCTTGTTGACGTCGGCCATCGCGACCGTCTCGATGTCGGCGACGATGCCGTGTTCGCCGCAGAAGTCGAGCATCTCCTGCGTCTCCTTGATCGAGCCGATCATCGAGCCGGCCAGGGTGCGCCGGTGCGGGATCAGCGAGAACGCATGCACCGGCACCGGCTGCTCGGGCGCGCCGACGACGACGAAAGTGCCGTCGAGCTTGAGCAGCCCCAGATAGGCGTTCCAGTCGATGGCCGAGGACACGGTGCAGATGATCAGGTCGAACTGGCCGGCGAGCGCCGTGAACGTGGCCGCGTCGCTCGTCGCATGGTAGTGCGACGCGCCGAGCCGCAGGCCGTCCTCGCGCTTGGCCAGCGACTGGCTCAGCACCGTGACTTCGGCGCCCATCGCATGCGCGAGCTTGACGCCCATGTGGCCGAGCCCGCCCATGCCGACGATCGCGACCTTCTTGCCCGGACCCGCCTGCCAATGCCGCAGCGGCGAATACAGGGTGATGCCGGCGCAGAGCAGCGGCGCGGCCGCATCCAGCGGCAGGTTGTCCGGAATGGCCAGCACGTAGCCTTCCTTGACCACGATCGAATCCGAGTAGCCGCCGTAGGTCGGCGTGGTGCTGCCCGGCTCGAAGCCGCTGTAGGTCAGCACGAGGCCGGGCAGGTACTGCTCGTGGTCGACGTCGCGCTGCGCGCAGGTCGTGCACGAATCGACGAAGCAGCCGACGCCGACGCGATCGCCGGGCTTGAACTTCGTGACGTTCTTGCCGACCGCCGTGACGACGCCGGCGATCTCGTGGCCCGGCACGAGCGGAAAGACGCTGTTGCCCCAGCCGTTGTCGACCATGTGGATATCGGAATGACAGATGCCGCAATAGCGGATCGCGATGACGACGTCGTCGTCGTTCGGTTCGCGGCGCTGGAACGTGAACGGCGCGAGCGGCGCCTTCGCGGCAGCCGCCGCATAACCCTTGGCAATGGCCATGTACGAATCCCTGGCAGGTGAATGGGATCCGCATCATGGCGGCGCGCGCGCGAGGAGCGGTAGCGCAGAGGTGCGCGGTTCTTGCCTGATCCTGCACGGCGGCCGGACGCGGCGCCGCATTCGCGCCGCGTCGCCGGAACCGGCCGCGGAGCGAAATCCGCGGCCGGCCGGCGGCCGCGCCTCCGCGCGGCGTCGCCGTGGTTGCCGGCGCTAGTCGCGCACGATCGCATCCAGCGATTCGA
>NZ_JANFVR010000062.1 GCF_024609805.1 Tahibacter caeni
GCACTGAGTCCGTGTCGTCTGCCGTACTGCTCCTGCGTCAGGTCGCTCGCTCGCCAGGCTTCAACGTGATGCTGCCAGAACGGTTCGGACTTCTGCCTGCCCATACTGCGTGCCTCCGCGGCAACAGAGGCCAGCATTCGGGCTTCCGGAAAACGCCGAAAGATGGGCTCGCCGGACGCTTACCGCGGTCAAACGAAAACGCAGGGCAGAGCAATGGCGCACATTACGCAAACCTGTGGTTTGCCGGCGCCGGTACCCGGCCCCCGAATGCGCTGGGGCGTTGCCCCAGGCCCCGCGCCTGTCGGCGCGCATGCAAAAAAGTATAAGCTTCTCAAGCGCGCCTACGGCGCCACCGGTGAACAGGGGCCAACATGTCCTCAGCGGAAAAAGACAACTTCGATCCGTGGACTATCTTTACGGGTAAGTCGGTCGACATCGAGTATGTACAGCCCTTTGAGGCACTTGCCATCAACGGAAAATTTGTAGACGACATCGATGTTTGGAGGCTGGCCAGCGCGATGGATGGATGCCACGTGCGCGTTTCGCTGTCTGAGCAGATGGTGGTAATGCCGGATGGCAGCATCGAAGAAATTTCGTGTGTGCTGTTGGAATGCGAAGGCGCTGTTTCAGAAGGCGAGGAACCATACCTTCAAAGACCAATAGAGCGACGGATCTTTCAGCAGGATGACGGGACGCACGTCCTTGACGTAATCGGCAACGATTCTTTCATTTTGGAGGAAGCTTGGCAGGGCCGTGGTATTGGAAGATGTGCTTTGGCTCTGCAGGTAGAGGCTGCTTATCGTCTGGGCTTTTCGCATTTAATCGCTGATGCTGTTGGAGCGAGCGGAGGCGAGTACAGCGGATATGCTGTATGGCCCAAGTTGGGCTACGACGGGCAGGTTCCGGAGGACGTGCTGAAGCGTTTTGAGCCCGGCGTCCTGGCCGACCTTGGCCTGACACAAATGCCGCTAAAGGTGTCTGATTTCATGACGACACCGGAAAGAGTAGCGGCGTGGGAGAAATTCGGGTGTGGCTTCCCGATGAGGTTCATGTTATCATCAGGGAGCAAGGCATTGGAGGCAATGCTAGAAATTGCCAAGAGTAAACCTAATGAAAGCGCTTGACCTTTCCAGACTCCGCCGGCTTTCCCCTCAGGTTATCGAGCAGGCTGTCGTTGTGCGTTCGCGTGAAATACGTACGGCTCTGGCGGAGGAGCGAGCTGCTGCAAAAGGGCTGCAGCCAATTCAGAAGCCAAAAGTCAGGCCGCGACAGAAATAGTCGTTGATCCAGCCTGTAAAGCACCAGACAGTAGGAAAAAACGGGCCGCTAAGCGGCCCGTTTTTTCATCTACATCAACAACAGTGTTTCATGGCTTCAATGGTTCCGAACTCTGAGATCAGCACGAAGTTATCGGTCCGAGTGAGCCAGCCCGCCTCAATGGCCGTTCGATATCCCAGGTCCGCATTCGGCATCCCCAGCGCTTTTATCGACAATGAGTGCATGGGCATGCCGGTGCCCGCCCGTCGTCCGCTGGCGATGAACACCCGGAGAAGTTTGCGGGCGGCGCAGACCGCGTCATCGTGTTCTGTTTCGTAGTTCAGCATTTGAAAAACTCCTTGCAGTTGCGCGCGGGAAATTCCGGGCGCGCGGCAAATTAGGATTCCCAAGAAAATCCCTGCCGCACGCTGGAACGTTTCAGTCCGTCGGTTTCGCTGAAGGGGGGGGGGCTGCATGCCTTGCGCTCTCTTCCAGGCGACTTACTGTCAGAGGCAGCAGGACTCCACGCAGGCTCGTTTGGCCATCTTCCACGCCACCCTCACCCCCGTTTCCCGCGCCGCCGGCCACAGTGCCGTCGGGGCGGCCGCCTACCGTGCAGGGCTGCGGCTCACAGACGAGCGCACCGGCGACCTCCACGACTTCAGCCGCAAAGCCGGTGTCTTGGACGCCCGCATGGTCGTCCCTGCCGATGCGCCTGCATGGACCACCGACATCGGCAAGGTATGGAACGCCATTGAGGCAGCCGAGGTGCGGGGCAACGCTCGCGTTGGAAGGGACTTCGTTGTAGCGCTTCCCCACGAACTTTCCGAAACCGCTCGTGCCGACCTAGCCCGTCAAATTGCCGGCGACATCGTTGCCCGGTATGGCTGTGTGGTGCTGGCCGCTCTGCATGCCCCGGACGCACGCGGCGACCAACGAAATTTCCACGCCCATCTTTTGATGAGTACACGGCAACTTGGGCCTGACGGATTCGCCCAGAAAGTCCGGGTGCTCGACGACCGGCAGCAAGGCCCCAAAGAACTTGCGGCGCTGCGGTCGCTCGTCGCCGACCGCACCAATGAGGCGCTGACGAACGCCGGCCTGCAGACGCACGTGGACTCCCGTTCGCTGGCCGCGCGTGCACGGGCAGCAGCGGCGCGCGGCGATGTGGAGGCGGTGGCCGACCTGGTGCGCGAACCCCATAGGCACCTGGGCCGCGCCGCGACCGCGGCCCTTCGACGCGGCGAGCGCGGCCCGAAGGCCGAGGAGAACCTAAACATATCGCACCACAATATGGCCTTCACCGCGGCCAGTCGCGCGCGTGCCGCCGAGTTGTGGAACCAGCAGTCGCGTGCAGCGACCGCCCGGCCGCTGAGTCTCCCTGGCGCGAGGCTTCCATCACCCGCGAAGGTCCGCATCGCCGTGGCCGGTGCCCGCGGTGCCGTGGAAGTCGGCCGCAGTGCAACCGGGCGCGACGCCCGCCTGCTGAACGCGCAAGCCACCGCGGTTCAAAAGAGCCTTCGCGCCTCCGCCGCCAACGCGGCGTTGTATAGCGCCGGTCTCCAGGACACGGCCCGGAGTTGCGACGATTCGTTGAAGGGGTACATCGCCGCCCTGCGGTATTCCGCGGCCAGCGCGGAAGCCCTGCGCCGCTACCTGCAAGACGCTGGGGCGATGGCCGCGGTGCGGCGGGCGCTTGATGCCCGCGAGGCGTGGGAGGCGGCACGCGCCACCCAGGGCGCAGCGCGGACTGCCCGAGGCAAGGCGGCGGTCAAGACGGCGCAAGCGCAGCGGGCGGCCGACGAAGGGGCCAAGGCCGCGCCACCGGTCTGGCGCGCGCTGTCCCGCCGTCAGTGGGCCGAGAAGCGCCGGGCGCAGCGGGCCGCCGTTGCGGCCGCCGAACACGGAGAGCAGGGGGCGAACAGGGCGGTTGCGCAGGCCGGGTCGGCGGTCGCTGAGACGCGCCGGGCTTGGGAGGCAGCGGAGGCCGAACGCCGGCGCCTAGTGCCGCTACCGGACGACGGGCCAGCCCAAGGACCGTTCCCTACACCGGCGCCCGACGTGGCGCCTCGCGCGCCTGCCGACCTGGTCGTGGCTGGCGCATCGGCGGCGATGCCCAGTCCCCCTCGGCGGCGTCCGCGTCTTTGACCCCTCTCTGACCGGTGTGCGCCTGGCTCAGAATGGGGGAAGGGCGCCGCCGCATGCTCTTGCGAGAGACGGCTTCAAAAAACTGTTACGGGTCAGCTACTTAGCTCGTAAAATGCTCGCTAATCGACGGATTCGTCTGCTCTTTTCGCCCCGGGTCAGCTTGACGGACTCCGATTGGCCGCTAGGGTCATGAAGGATTCCCTTCAAGCATCGGCCCCCTCGACTTGCTCATTCTGTGCCCTCTGTTCGCCACCCAGCTACACCTCCCGGCCTTGCGTCGGGAACACGCCCGTGCGTGGGCGGACGTAGCAGAGAGGGCGGTGTCGGCCGCCTCTGGGCCTTATCGGGCGCGGGACGGTCCCATGTAGCGCGCCCGTCAACAACCTGGCGGCCGCAGAAAGAGCAACGCCGCCGAAGTGCAACCTTCGGCGGCGTCGTGGTTCGGGCTACAGCATTCCCACCCGCACCTTAGCCCTTTCTCCCCGTGAGTCAAGCAATCCCCGGCACCCGATGCGGTGCCGGACGGGGGCTTGTGTCCGCCGATTTGGCCCCGCCTTACGCGGGGAAACCAATTTTCCTTAGCGGATCAAAGGACTATGACCTTCCATCAATCACTTTTGGCTTTCCTCCAAGACCCCAGCCGTTCCGTTCGGTCCCTGGCGAGAGAGACGGGAGCGACCCGGTCCACCGTGCGCCGCTGCCGCGGGGTGCTTCAGGCCGCCTTGAACAAGGCAGGCAAGGACGCCGACGGCGGCGACGTCGTCCGGAGCCTGCTGGCGACCTACCGCACGTGGGGCGATCGCGTGCGGCCCGACTTCGAGGCGGTGGACGCCGCGCTGGCCCGCGGTGAGTCGCTGCGCAGCGCGTGGCGGACGTACGCCAAAGACAAGGGCAAACACGCGATCAAGTTCGCTCACTTTGCCGAGTTATGTCGTCGGCACCGTGGCGGACGTTCGCTGCTGTGCGTGCGCCGACGGCCGCAGGGGGCCATCGCTTTGCCGACGGCCCGCGCTTCGAAGCCCGCCCGTCAGCCCGTGCCAGGAGAGGTGCGTCGATGACGTCTATGACTCTACTGCGAAGGGTCCTGAAGCGCGCGTTGACCACGACGGCCAGTTCGCGCGCGATTTCCGCTGCAGTGTTTGGCCATCCCGACAGAAAGTCCACGGTGCAGAACTGGAAGAACCGCGCGCTCGACAAAGGGTGGAACTGGGCCGTCGTCTCGGGCATGACCGATGCAGAACTTCGCGAAGCCTTCTGGCGCCCGGGGAATCCGGGACGCCCCAGTGCGAGGCCGGATTTCGCCGAGATCGCGCAGGCGTTGGAACACCCCGGTATGACGCTGTGGACCTATTGGGAGGAAGCGCGCGCGGCGAAGCCCGCCCAGACCCTGTCGTACTCGCGCGTGGCGGCGCAGTGGGCCGCCCACCGCAAGCGCGCCCGCCGCACCATGCGGCAGGACTTGGTGCCGGGCGAGAAGGCGTTTGTCGACTACTGTGGAAAACGACCATGGTTTTTCAACGAACAGGGAGTGAAGGTGGAAGTGGAGCTATTCGTCGGAGCACTGGGACGTTCGGGATACGTGTTCGCCTGGTGCTCGATGACGCAGCAGAGTCCCGACTTTGTCGAGGCCACCACGAGGATGCTGGAGGCCTACGGCGGAGTTCCCCCCATCATCGTTTGCGACAACCTCAGGGCGGGGGTGTCGCGCGCGGGACGCGACCCGGTCATCAACCGTACCTATCTGGAGCTGGCGGAGTGGTATGGGTCGGCGGTCCACCCGGCACCGCCGTACGATCCGAAGGCCAAAGCCAAGGTCGAGGACTCCGTGAAGCTGATGCAACGCGCGTTCCTGCCGCTGCTCCGGCACAACCGCTGCGCGTCGCTCGCCGAACTGAACACCCTGCTGGTCCGGCGCGTCCAACAGGTCAACGAAAAGCGCTTCCAAAAGAAGCCCGGCTCGCGCCTGGAGGTGTTTGAGCGCGTGGACAAGCCGGCTTTGCTGCCGCTTCCGGCGCAGCGCTTCGAGTACGTCGAATTTGCCACGCCGGTGGAGGTGCCGTCGGACTACCACGTGAAGGTCGCGGGGCACTTTTATTCGGTGCCCCACAACTGGGTGGGCCGTACCGCTTACCCGCGCACGACCCTTGGCGAGGTCGTCATCGATTGCGACGACTGCCCGTCCGTGCGCCACCCGCGCAGCACCGAGGTAGCCGGGCAAACCACGAATCGCGAGCACATGCCCCCGGCGCATCGGGAGCAGTTGGACCGGACGCCGGCGCAACTGCTGGCGTGGGCCGAGGCCGTGGGAGTGCACACGCACGCACTGGTGAAAGCGCAGTTCGAACGGAAAGTGCCTTTGCAGGGGCAGCTGAAAGCAGACGCCATTAAATCGATGGCTCGTGGCTCGCAGCCCGTGGCCATTGAGGCCGCTGCGGAACGCGCGTTGGCGATGCATTCGCCCACGCCGAGCACGTTCCAGCGCGTGCTGGCCTCTCTGCCGAAAAACGTCGATACACCTGTGGGCCTCGGTGCGGCTCCGGCTGGTCCCGCAGTGCCTTCGATTAATTCGAAGCTGCGCCGCAGCGCAAAACGAAAGGCCGCGGCGCGGCCTCACGCGTCGGCGCCGACCGACTTGCCCCTTGTTCCGGTTGTTTCCCGAAACAGCCGGCGCTCCCGCTCTGTCTGTAGGAGGTCTTGATGCCCACGGCTCACTCTTTTGGCGATCGCCTGCGCGGCCTGCGGCTGTCCGCCATGGCCGAGCACTGGGAACGCCAAGAAGCCGCACTCGATGAGCGTTCGTTCACCGAGCGCATGGCCGAACTCCTCGCCGCTCAAGAGGCGCAACGCGCGGACTCCGTCTTACACAAAGGAACGCGACAAGCACAGTCCTTCGTGTCGTCGGCCCGGTGGAAGGATCTTAACTTCAAGCCGGGGCGGGGGCTGACCCCCAGCGTAGTGGAGGCACTGAAGAGCTGGCAATGGCTGAAGCAGAAAAGGCATTTGCTGCTGACGGGGGAGACGGGCCGCGGGAAGACCTGGCTGGCGAGCGCATTGGCGAACGAAGCGGTGATGGCGGGATTCAAAGTCCGCTGCTTTGAAGTGGGCGGTTTCCTGCAGCAGTTCTACGAGGAAGAGCAGAGCGGCCGCATCTTCCGTTTCATCGCGGATCTGACCCGCGCTGATTTGGTTGTCCTCGACCGGTGGGCGCACCACCCGTTGGACGCCCACGGTGTGGCGCGGCTGGAAGAGTTGATTCTGAAGCGCGACGGCAAGGCGTCGTTTGTGGTGTGCTCCAGCCGGCCGGTCGTGGACTGGGAAAACTGGCTCGGCGGTGGGCCGGTGGCGAAGGGGATCGTGGACCGGCTGGTCAGCAGGGCGAACCTGCTGGAATTGAAAGGGCCGTCGTTGCGGGGAGAGGCGCCGTCATCTTGACGCCTCGCTTCAGCACTGTGGACCGTCGCCGTTGTTGGATCGTGATGCGACACTAGGAGCAGGACGCCCCTTGCGTGGGCGCGATGGGGCTTCTCCCGATGCCCGTTTGGCTGTGCATCCTCAAAGAATGGCAGAAGACCAAGTATGGCCCCACTTGGCCGTTTCTGCTTGGTGCCCTGCGCAACCCAAAAGAAAGCGCACGAACGTCAGCGCGCGTGGGGAAGGGCGACCTTCACCGGCTTCTGGAAGCCATCCGCGACGAGATGCCGGAAGACCGCCACCTGCTGATCAAGCCGTGCTACACCATCGATGAAACGGTAGCGCTTCTGTCGGCGGGCAACGAGCCATTGACGGCAGCCGATGCGTTTTACAGCGAGGCCAAACGGCGCAACACGCTGTACGTTACCCAAGGCCTGTTCCCCGACCTTCCGCCGTCGAATCTTCCTGAGCTCACCGAAGCGCTCTGGGTGAGGTACGGGGATTTCATCGCTACCGGCCGTTTCTCGAAGAACGGCGAGTGGGGCGAATACGCCCCGTCGGAACGCGAACTCATCCAACGCGCCCACGAGACCGCCGCGCTACAGGAAGACCTTTGGGTGGAATAGGTCGCCGACGCACCAGAGGTGTGCGGTAGGGGCGTCGCGTTGTCCGCCAAAAGTGGGCTGGCCAATCTCTGTAGGACCGACTGGCCATAGTTGTAGGAATAACCAGGTGGTTATTACTGGGAAGTTGGCCAGCGAGGCTTGTTTAGCCAAGTCTTAGGAGTTTTCTGATGGGCCGACCCCGGTCGCGGTTTCGGACGCCGCCATTGCTCCGCCCTTGACGGGGCAGCGATCGTGGTTATGGCGAGCGGAGCCGGCTGTTCCCCGATGTAGTCGTGCGGGCGCCCCGACCCAACGGTCGGGACGCGGCGGGCCTTGGTCGCCTCCCTCGCCGCGAAAGCTGTCCCTTCGACCCCATCCCTAGACGCAGCGACCAAGGTGCGGTTTCGGGCGGCCTCGCCCGCGGATAGCTTGCTTTCGCTCTACGACCAGCGGAACGACGCCGCGGCCCGGCCTGGGGCCGGCCGTGAACTGGTGGAGGCCCGGTTGTTCCGCCAGGCTGCGCCCCAGAGGCATCGAGATAGGGCCCGTCGCTCGCTTGGCTGGTGCCGCAGCTGGCCCGTGAAGCCTGGGCCGCCGAGCGCACGGTTCTGCAGGAAGCGGTCGCTGGCGATTGCCCACCGGCCTACGTGCCGCTGCTGCTGGCCGCGGGTGAAGACGTGTCCGTCCGGGACGTGCAGGATGCGACCGCGCTGCATTGGCCCGCCGCGGTCGCGGAAGACCCGGACGAAGACGGCGCGCCCTACAGCTTTCTCGCCCAGGCGTTGCTGGATGCGGGCGCCGAGGTCGATGCGCGGGAAAAGCGGAGCCTCACGCCGTTCGCCATTGCCATCTTCAAGGAGAATTGGCCTGCGGTGAGAACCTTGGTCAACGCCGGGACGCTCATGTCGGAGGACCAGCGGAGCGTGGTGTTCGAAGTGGCCGACGGCATCGGGTGGCACGAGGTAGGGCAGTGGCGGGCGCGGCACGCGGCGCAGGGTCTCGACGGCGTGTTGCCCCCACCTGCCTGGGGAGGGGGTGAGGGGCGCGCGCGGATGTAGCGGGGCAGGCGGCTGAATCGACGGCGGACAGAGCCACGAACGCAGCGGCGGGATGGTTTCCGGTCTAAGGCTTCTTGGCTTTGGCGCGCTCGTTTTTGCCCGTCGGGCGCGCAGGCTTTTTCCCGGCTGCTTCGTCGTGGGCGGCTTTTTTCACGGTCTTTCTGAGGTCGTGGAAGTTCACGGAGGGCAGCATGGCCATGCCGATCGGCATCCTCGACGTGATGTTCGCCACCTGCTCGCGGATCGCGCCCCACATGAGTGCTGGGCCGTTGACGGCGATGAGGTCGTCCGGGTCGCCGAGCTTGTCGGTTCCCTTGGCCAGCACAACCATTGCGCCTGCTTCCACGTCGATCCGATAGGGGCTGATCGTCCGGTCGGAATCAGCGTCGTCGTGGGCGTTGTCGATGAGCACGCGCAAGGTGAGGAAGTAGGGCGTGCCGCGGGGGTCCTCCTCATCGGCGGCTGTTTTGCTGACTTCCGTCTTGATCACGACCCCTTCGAGCAAGGCGTGCGCGTCCGCGCTGCTATGGGCTGCGGATCTTAAGTATTCGGCGTCCACTTCAACGCTCACGCGTCGAAAGGACAGGTGCACCAGTTGGATAGGCGAGAGTTTCATGAAACTCGAATTTCCTCAACGAACGCGTCGTTCACCGCTGTGCCGGAAAGCTGCATCTTTTCGGTGTGAATCGGCACGCCCGCTGTCAGGATTTCAAAGCGCTTTGGGTGCGCCGGTTCCCGTTCGGATCGCAGGCGAGCCCAGAGCAACGCGGACTCAGGCGACGCAGGCAGCGGCACCAATTTTGCGGCCCGTTCGTCGCTGCAGCGCGCTTGCCACAGGGGGATCTCCACGCCTTCTTCGTCCGCCAGCGCCTTCAGCACCGATGGGTTTTCGATCGCGCGCTTCAACAGCTTGGTCAAGCTGGCATCAGGGTAGCTGGTTTCGTTCTCATACCGAGAGAATGCAATCAACCCCTTCCCGAAGATTTTGGCTGCCCTTTGCTGGGTGAGGCCGTACTTCTTGCGCAGGGCGACGATTTCCTCGCCCAGCAGCAAGCTGCCATACGCCGACTTGCGTTCTTGCAGGCGACGGAGGTTTTCTCGGCGCTGCTCGGCATTGATCAGCTCGGCGCCGCACGCCGTGCACCGCGAAATTCTTAACTCCACGGCGACGGGCGTTCCGTGAGGGGCAAACGTCTTCACGCGCGTGGCTTCCACGAGTTCACCTTGCTTGCAAGCAGGGCAACGGTGGTATTGCGACGGTGCCTTCATGGGTTTCGCCTTCATGGGGACAAATGTGCTCGCACCATCTGGATGCGGAGCGTGTCCTCTTCAATGGAAAACTTGAGGTAATACTCAAGGGACCCGCGCACGCGCCGCTTGCCCGCTTCGTCGTAGGGGACCGCGTAGGCGTCGCATGGCAGTTTTCCGGCCCAACTGGTGTCGCACCACTCCGAGCCTCGGAAATCGTCGGGCGAGGCGCACAGCAGGCAGTCGAGGATGTGTTGTTCCGTCCATCCCAATTTTTCTAGGTAGTCGTCACACGAGCGGTTCACCACCAGTACGGACCCATCCGTGATGACGCTTGCCCGAATGGCTTGCTGCAGGGCGGCCAAGTCCACGAGCGGTCCGCCCTTGATCTTGCGGTTCGCCCCGTGCGGCGGGGTCAGGCTCGATGGGCGGATGCACCACAGGTTGGTCATGAAATTTATCACGGTGATAAATGGATGGCAAGCTGGAGCCGCCCGCGGGCGTGCTTGCGCCCGGTGCAGGGTCGTTGGGCGCCGTGCGGAGGTCAAGTCTGGGGGGGGCAGGGACGTTTCGGGCGGCCGGCTGCGCCGCGCGCAGGAGGGCCATCGGGATGGGGGCGCATCGGGCACTGGTGGCGGGAGGGGAATCCGCCGCGGTCGCGTCTTGGGTTCCCGCGGCGCCTTGATCGACGCGGGCCGCGGTGCATCGGGCGCGCAATGGGGTCATGCTGTCGATGCCGCGCGTCCGCGGCGCTCGTCGCGAGCCACGCCGCCTCAACCACCCGTTTCTACGGCATCCCGCCTGACCATCCGGCCCGCTGTTTTGCGCTGCATGCCCTGCGCTCCGAACGGGCCAGTCCGCCACCCCGGCCGATGATCGACCCGGCGAGGAGCCCTTTGGGTATGAGCGTATTTGCACCAAGATTTGAGGCGTGAGGGTGGCGGCCAACGCCTTTACATTTTATTTAAATAATCCTCGAAAGATTTGACATTTGACAACTCGACGCCTAGAGTGGGTCCAGGAGGTCCCATCATGGCCGAAAACGAAATCCTGGACTTCGGGCACCGCAGCCGCTGGCGTGCAAGCCGGGCGGTGCTGAAGGACTCGAATGCAACCCTCGCTGAGTTGGTTGCATGCGCTGGTGAGGACTTCGACGGGGTGATGAGGCGGTTGCCCGTCGCTCTTCGCAAAGGGCCGGGGTTGTTGATCCTCCTGCGCGCCGCCCAAGAGTCTCCCGTCGCTTTGCAGGAAGTGGTGGCCGCGTTTACGGAGAAGCGGTTGGCCAAGTTGGCATTGACCGCCGGGCAACTTTGCCCGAGCAACGATCCGGCCGAGGTGGCCCAAACGTCCGCACAGCTTTTGATCGATGCGTTGGTGGATCAGATCGCCCTCAGGGCCAAGCGCGAGCGGCGTTTCTGCGCGCCGGACGAACAGGATGCGCTGCGGGCGTCGCTGGCCAGGGAGTTCGGAAAAAACTTCGTCCAGCTCAGTGCGACTCTGGAAGCCTCCATGCGGGGCGCCCGGATAAAGCCGATCAAGCGGGCTGCACCCCGCATCGCCGTCGCCCCGAAGGACGTCGCACGGCTGTCGCTCGTCGTCCGTCGCCCGGAGCAGCCCCATGCGCGCTGAAAGTCCTCAGGTGGTTGCGGTCCGATACGACGACGGCGTGGTTTCCCTTCGCGGTGGGGTCGATCAGCGCTTGCGGATCGGCGCCGAACGCATGCTCCATGGCCTGCTTGAACGGCCCAGCCAGCGCTCGATGGATCTGCTCTGCATTGCCGCCGGTGTCTACGCCATCGATCGAACCCACAAACGCCCGCGCGATCCGCACAACGAGTGCGGCATCCGCACGCTGCGGGTGGCGTTCGAAGTTTTCGACCCTGCTTTTTGGAAGCACGAAGACGCCGCCAACGCGCTCACGGAATTGCTGTGCTTCCTTACGGGCGACACGTGGCTCGTTTCGTTCTGCGGCCGCGCCGGACCTCACCGTTCCTCCTCGGTTCAACGGCCCTTCGAATTCGAAGGAGTTCGCCCTACGCGCGTGAGTTTGTACAGCGGGGGCCTAGACTCCGCTGCGGGCTTTGCCAACCGGCTCATCGACGGGGATCACACGCATTTGCTGCTCACCGTCGCCCATCAGTCCGCGATCCGCCAGACGTGCGTCAGCCAACTGGCGACGCTCAAAGGGCTGCTGCAGGCCGTCCCCGGGTTTTACCACGCGTCGTTCCATGCACGCTTCGACAAGGGCGTCGCGGGAATGATGAAGGAACAGGAGCAAAGTCAGCGCGCGCGCGCGTTCCTCTTTTGCTGCGGTGCCGGCATCGTTGCAGACGCCCTCGATCTGGCCGTCGTGGAGCTGTTCGAGAACGGCGTCGGGGCCATCAACGTGCCGCTGACGGAAGGTGGGCTCGTTGACGGCCTGACGACGCGGGGCGCGCACCCAGGGTTCTTGCACAAGGTGTCCCGCTTTCTGTCGTCGATCTTCGGAAAGCCGCTCTCGTTTCAGCTGCCGTTTCTCAACCACACGAAGGCGGAAATGGTGCGGGGGCTGATAGCTTTGCCGCGCATGATCACCTGGGCGCAGGGCTCCCGTTCGTGCGTCCACACCTCCCTCCGGGTTTCGGGCAAGCGTCATTGCGGGGTTTGTCCGGCGTGCATCGAGCGTCGGCAAGCCTTCCGGGCCGCTGCTGCTCTGGAAGACGTGCGGGACTATGCCTGCGATGTCTTCGACGACTACGCCCCTTCCGATCCGTCCTACATGCTGTCCTACCTGGAACAGGCACGCCGATGGCTGGCGGATGACCTCCGCATCAAGACGCGGTGGGAGCGGCACCGCGTTCTTTCCTGCATCCAACATCTGCCCCGAGAACAGGCGGAAGATCTTTACACCCGGCACGCCAAAGAAGTTGAGCGCGTCTTCGGTCGTCTGGTTGTCGGTCCACCGATCCGCGCGCCCCGCTTTGCTGCACACCAATTGGATCTCGTATGAACGCCCTCGTCCAACGCCTCATTTCCGCCCGCAAGGCAGCGGGCGTGTCGCAAGAAGCCGCCGCGACGCGACTCGGCATGAGTCGCCCCACGTTTATTGCGATCGAGAAAGGGACCCGCCTGGTCAAGCCAGAAGAGTTGATCGCGTTGGCGGACCTGTATGGCACCACGCTCAACCGCCTCGTGAGGCACAGTTCGCCGCCTGCGGAGGTCGCGCCCCATCTGCGTGCCGCGGCTGAGAGTGCAGGGGAAGACGTTGGTGTGGAAGAGGCGGTCGCCAAACTCACCGAGTTCGTGGACGACTACCTGTTCTTGAAAGACAGGATGAACGCTCCGGGTGGTCCCGCTGTCCCGCCCCAGCCCGCACGCCCAAACATACCCGTTGAACGGTTCGCGGAGATTTGTGCAATCGAGCAGCGCAGAACGTTGGGGTTGGGCGATCGCCAACCCATCGGATCCCTTCGGAAGACGTTGGACGAGGTTGGGGTCCACGTGTTCATCGACGGCCTGAACTCCAAGCTGGCGGGACTCTATGCGTTCGTCAACGGTTTTGGTTACTGCATCCTGGTGAACAGCGGGCATCCGCCCACGCGTCGTCGGTGGACCATCGCGCACGAATACGGCCATTTCCTTTTTGATCGCGATCGACCGGGCGTCGATTATTTAGCCCCCATGAGGCGCAAACCCGAAAACGAACGCTTCGCAGACGCGTTCGCCGCGCATTTCCTGATGCCCTCAGCTGGGGTTGAGCATCGATTCCACGATACCTACCTGCAAAAAGGCGACGTGAACGTTGGGGACGTTCTGGGCATGGCCGACTACTTTGGTGTGTCGTTGATGGCGATGGTGCTCCGGCTTGAAGCACTCGGCCTGATAAAAAAGGGCAGTTGGGACGGCATCAAGGCCACGGGTGCGCGGGTGCGGGACATTCGGGAGGAATCGGGCCTTCAATCTCTTGACGAAAAGGAATCTGTAGAGATTTTCCCGGATCGTTACATTATGCTGGCTATTGCCGCTTGGTCCTCTGAGTCGATTACCACGAGTCAATTCGCGAAGTTGCTGAGAAAGACCGTGGTTGAAGCGAGGGACCTCGCATCGAGCCGTTCCAGTCTGGTGGACGAAACGAATGGGTTCCGATCGTCGATCAGTCTGAGTTTGAGCGATTCGGTCGTCCACAAGGAGCGTCAAAGCGCATGACCGGTTACTGCTTGGACTTCTGTTCCCTCCTCAATCTTTACTGCGGGTGGGGCGGCATCCAGGAGTTTTCGGCGTTCGGCGGATCCTGGGCCATCAGCGACACGGCGTTCGATGAGTTCAAGTACGTGAGGGTGCAGCAGCCCGATGGGTCGCTGCAAAACACGCCCATCGACCGAGCAACCGTGATGAGCCAGTATCCGCTTGCCGTATTGGCCCTTTCGGGGCCGAACGAGATCGCCACCTTTACGCAGCTTACAACCGAGATCGATGACGGTGAGGCTGCGTCTCTGACCATTGCAAACCACAGAGGGCTTACCTTCGTTTCGGACGACCGGCCGGCGTTGAATGCGGCGGCCAAGCTGTCGGTCCCGAGCGTGTCGTCGATTCACCTGCTCATGAATTGGGCGACCCTGAATCCATCGAATGCAGCTGCGTTGCCGGGGGTGGTGAAAAACATCGCCACGCTGGCGAGTTTCCAGCCTTCGAGGAACAGCCCCTACAAGGTGTGGTGGGACGGAGTACTGAGTAATCTTTCCCCATGAAGTAATGGGGCCGTGCTTGAGCGATTTGGAAGCTGAGGGCTACAGGCAAGTTCGCCACTCGTTCTCGTTGGCTATGGTATGGCCAAGATGATTTTCCGAATGGCCGAGCACTGCGAGAATTTTCGAGTGATTCCGCTCAGCGCGGCAGCTTGCCCGCCAACTGGGCTGTGAGCGCTGGCTCGAAAGCGCCGTCCACGTAGACGTCGCACGCATCCACTGTTCCGGCGGGAACGTTCAGAATCAGGTGCACACCCAACGCATATCCGTACTGTCCGGCCAGTGTGGTCATGCCGCTCAGCTTCCAAACGTCGCCTTCGCGGTCTTTGTTGATGTGCCGCTTGGCCTCAATGACCAGTAAGTTTTCTCTCTTGCCGATTCGGTGGACGATGATGTCGGGCGTGATGGGTGCATCCCTATCAACGCCGGTCTCGGGAATTCGATGCCGAAGCCTCTTCTGTTCTTGCTCCCGGCGATCGTACTCGTTGCTCACGGTCCACTCGGGGAAGAGTGGGCGCATTCGGACGAACAGTTCACTGACAACCTGGCGTTCGCCCGCGTTGGCGTAGCGCACCTCATCAGTCCGAAGAAGGTCGATGACCGCGGAGGCCAATCGGTCAAATATTTCGGTAGCGGCAAGAGCCATGGTATTGGTCCCGATGCTCGGGCACGATTACGTCAACGTGCTGTCCAGATGAATCGGGAAGCTCCCCACGACAACCGCGTCTTGGTTTTCGTCGTAGTAGAAGTAGAGGCGGAACCCGTCCTGCTGGCGCCGCGAGTTTGAACCCTTTACATGCATGTCCAGTGGAACGCGCTGCCCGTTCCACAGTGCCCGGTAGGAATCTTTCGTTCGATGTGAGGAAACGGCAACGCCCACCGGTGATATTTCCACGCGCAGGTCGGCACAGGCCTCATCGAACGATTGCTTTCTTTCCGGTGTGCTGGCGCTCCGCATGGGCTGGTAGACGTCGCCCAGCATGC
The DNA here is from genome assembly GCF_024609805.1 of Tahibacter caeni. Lineage (GTDB taxonomy): Bacteria > Pseudomonadota > Gammaproteobacteria > Xanthomonadales > Rhodanobacteraceae > Tahibacter > Tahibacter caeni. The sequence continues at coordinate 15,436 of NZ_JANFVR010000062.1, forward strand.
GCAGTACGCGATAGCAGAACGGAATGTCTTCGAATGCAGATCGGCGGGCGGCCTTTGCCGCGGCGGGCAGGACGTATACTTTTCCGCCGAGCCGTTCGTTGACCCAATCTTCCAGGTCGTCCCATGTGTCGGGAACTTCGTCGGTTACCACCTCTCCCTGGGAAGATTTCGTCAGGGAACTCACCCGCTCATCAAGCCAGCGTATGCGGGTTTTGAGTTGCCGAATGTGCTCTTCGTGTTCCGCTACCAGGGTCTTGGCTGCGGTGGTTTCTTGGTCCGCAACGAATGCTTGATTCCAGACCTCTTTCAGTTCCTCTTTCAAACGTGCATTTTCTTGTTCGACAAGCGCCATCAGTTGAACGGAATTCGACTCGGCCGAATCCCGAGCCTCTTTGACCCGACGATCCGCAATCCATCGACGCACCGTCGCGAAGGTGGGGACTGATTCCTCGCCGGCCCGAGCGGTTTCCTCTGTTGCCAGTTCGTCGATGCGCATGTTGAGCGCATGAATTCGGTGCCGCCATGAATCTGAAAGAAACAGCGGATGATGAAATGTGGCGGCAGAATCCGCATTGAAACCTGGGCGGTATACCCGAACCGCTGGGCCGTACACCGATAAGCTGCTGCCTAATCGCCGCGTCAGTTCCCTACTTGCCAATGGGTGGAGATCCACGATGTGGGCGACCCCGGCTAGCCGGCCTGCCAAGTTATCCGGGTCGAGCAGCGACGCTCCGTTCTCTGCGCGCGATACCACTACCACCGCGCGAGACCGGGCCGGCTGCTCCAGCAATTGAACGAGCCTGTCTGCATCGCCTTTCGAATACATCCGGCTTGGCACGGCGGACAGCACGGCGCCGTCGTCCCACAGACCTATTTTGTCAGTGATGGTGCGAATGATTCGTGGGATGGAAGATCCTCTGTAATCTTCCACACCACTTGGATCGAGCAGGGTTAGGCTGATTCCCACCAAAGCGCGCTCTTTCGTATAGAGCACAGCTTCGGTCCGCCATACCCGACTCGGTCGGTTCTTTTCGGGCTTGTCGAACTGCATCGCCCAACATTCCCCTCCCACCTCGACCGATACGGGATGACGGGTGGTGGTCTCATCGAGTTCGAATCCTTGGCCATCGTAGGCCTCGGCTGGAACTTTTACCTTTTGTTCTTTTAGCCAGTCGAGCAGCATGGTTCGTGCTCGCACTGCGCTCATTTCGGCGCCGTCTTTTGTCGGGTGAAGCATGCCGGACACTTGCACGATCCTGCGCGACAGCAGGGGCGCTCCCGCGGGTTTGGTGCTTCCCGGCTGAGGAGCCGTTTCAGCCGTGGGCCGACCGTGCGGCTCGTACGCGGACGACGCGGAGCGGCGTTTGCGAGGTGCCGACTGTCTGCGTCTGGCGAGAGCTGGACCTGCTATCGAGGCTTCCTTGCTGTCGGCGGGTTGCTCTTGTGGCGGCAACGATTCAGGCAAGCCTGGTGGCGGTGCGCTGGGCACGGGCGCAGGCTTCAGTTGCGACAACTGTGCGCGCAGATCGTGTACCAACCGCCTCGGTTTCAGTCGACCCGGGAGCAGGTTTGGGGAAGATAGAAGCGCCGGGGCTACCCCGTTCACCAAGCTTGGTAACCGGGGCTCGTGAACGGGCTCCAGGGGAAGCGCAATGCCAGATTCCGCATGAAGCCAATCCGCGCCGCTCGATGCCATCCACCCGCCCCCTGAAGACGAAGTGTGATGAGTTTATCGTTTTTCTGACGGGGCGGCAGCGGAACTAAACGGAATAGGCGGGCCGCTATTTGCTGGCGGGAATTTGGTGCAGACACGCCGCAGGCTCCCCACCATTGCGACGACGCCCGCCTGGTGCCGCGCCCCGGTCTTCCCGAAAACCGTCTTCAAGCGCGTCCGGGCGGCTCCCACCGCAATCCCCATCGCTTCGGCGACCGCCGCCAAGTCCTCGCCATCCGCCAGCCTCACGGCCAGCTCGGCCTCCCTGGGTGTGAGCCCAAACGCCGCGTGTAGGGCCTGCTGGACGTCCACGGGCCGGCTCGCGCGTACCGGCTCGACGAAGACGACGGCGCGGGCGCCGCCGAACGCCGCTCCGGTCGGAAGCGGGTGCGTGGCCGCGTGCCCGGCCACGGTGCCGTCTTTGCGGCGAAACACCGTCGGCCCCGTTGCAGCCAGAATCATCGAACCCGAACCGGGCGAGGCGGCGACCAACCGGCCACCCCGAAGCCGTACGAGGGAACCTTCGCGGAGGAGGGCGTCCGCCGCCGCGTTCCAGCGTGTGCACTGCCCTGCGTGATCGAGGAAAAACACGGCTGTGCTGAGGACTTCGAGCGCGTGGGCGGCGTCGCTGCCGTTGCGATCGGCGGGAGCCAAGCGGTTTCGCAGCCGACAGGCGTTGACCCAATGTGGCCCGACGCGGTGCAGCCACGCACGTTCCCGCGCGTCGTAGGGGCCTGCATGGGCCGACCGCAGCAACGTCAGGCTGACGACACGCTCCTGCGAACGAAACCCAATCAAACCGCCGCCGTGGTCCACATCCATCGGCCGCAAAAAGTCGGCCCAGAATTCCGTCCGGCGGAGCGACGAAAGGGGCAGGAAATCGTCGGGCACCACGACCGAGCCCGGTGGCGGGCCTTTGGACTCATCGACCGGGCGCCACGGATTCCTGGTGGCGTGTTCCTGCTCGAAGGCCACCGCCATTGCCTGACCCTGACCGAAGTACGCGGGCAGGGTTTGCTTCCGCGAGGCGACGTCCACCTGAAGCACGGCGCCCGCCGGACTGCGGGTCGCTTCGCACACGCCAGCGAGGAACGCATTCGCCCAGTCGGTCTCCGTGAGGTTTTCGAACAAGGCACCCACCAGCCAGTGCTCAGCGTCCATGTGTGGCCCCTCCGTTGGCAACAAGTCCCATTTGGGAATGCCGTGCACGGGTGCGGATGCAGACGATCTCCCGTGCGCCGCTCAAGGCGCTCCATGGAGTCCAACCGTCATGCAGACCTTCGCTTCCTCGGCCGTCCGCCTGCTCCTCGCGGTCTTTCTGGCCGCGGTTTTCTTCCCCGCCGTCGCCGCGGCGCAGGGCAACCCGGCCGACAGCCGGAGTACCGACGAACTCACTGAGGCCTTGGCTCGGCGCCGGCTCGCTGCCGACGATTTGATGCCTTACCACCGCGTCGAGGTCAGCATCGCCGATGGGGTGGCTACCCTCACGGGCACGGCGCGCACCCGCCAAGCCCGGGACGCGGTGGTCCGTGAGGTCGGGAAAGTCAGCGGCGTAACCTCGGTGAAGGACCGCATCGAGGTCGAGCCGAATCCCTGAGCGCCGGACGTGTATTTCACCGTCCAGCGCCTCGTTTCCTTGGTCGCCGAGGCTGCTGCGCCGCACCGCCCGGGCTTCGATCCCTCCGAGCGCTTGGGCACCGAGCTTCGCCGCGTCCTGGCCGCCATTTCCCCCGAGGCCATTCCCCCCGACCTCAAGGCGGCCCTTTTTAGTGGCGAAGCCGTGGGGCCCGCGGCGGCCGACTGGCTGCCGCGGGTCCGGCTTTGGCTCGCCGACGAATGCGCCCGGTCGGCACTCCCCTGATCCCGGCGTTTCCCGGTTGGTGCCCCGGCCGCACGCCGTTCGTGCGGCCGTTTCTTCTTCCGTTCTGCCCATCGTCCTCGCCCTCGCGGGTGCTCGGGGTCAAGGATGCCGTAACCCGATGAACAGGTACAAACGCCGGTTTCAGGTACGCCGTTATCGACTTCTAACCTGCCGACCCACCAAGCGAGTCGGCGGCATGAAAAGGACCTCCCTGCACACCCCGGAGTACGCCGTGGTCGTTGGGCTGCTTCGGGACCTCAGGTTGGAGGCGGGCCTTTCTCAAGCGGAGGCCGCGGCGCGCGTGGATCGCCCGCAAACGTGGGTTTCTGCCCTCGAAGTCGGCGGCCGAGGGCTCGACTTGGTGCACGTGCGGGAACTGGCCGCGGCGTATGGAGTGGACTTTCCCAGCTTCGCCCGAAGGCTTGAAGAACGTCTGAAAGCCCAGCCATACCGCCCACCGCGTCGGCGCCGATCCGACGCTGGAAAAAACACCACACCCCGGACCAAACCTGATCCCACCCCGTGAGACGCGGTGGCGGCACGTTTACCCCGCACGCCAGCGATGTGCGGCGGTACTGCTCTGGGTCGGACATTTCCTAGACGTTGAGGCGCCCGATTCCGAGGCGCCGTTCCCCGCCGCATTGTTATGGTGTGCCAGTCGTCGGCCGGCGTTCTCCCTGAGAGAACAGCTGGTCTGACGACAGTGCTCAGCGATGCGCCGGGAGGGGAAATGTGGGCAGATGCTGAAAACCATGTGGACTTCCTCAATTACTCCGAGGTCGCCGAACTGGTGGCTGAAGTGAACCGCCCCGGCTTTTCCGGAGGCTCTTTCCTTTGAGAGGATGGAGCCATGAAGAAGAAGTCAGAGAGACACTCTCCGGAAGTGCGGGAGCGAGCGGTTCGGATGGTGCTGGAGCACCC
>NZ_JANFVR010000620.1 GCF_024609805.1 Tahibacter caeni
GCGGCAGCCGCTGCGCGCCGACGCGGCCGACGCGATCGCCGCGTTCCGGCGTCTCGGCGTCGCGCTGGAAATCGCGAGCGGCGATGCGCCCGGGGCGGTCGCCGCGACCGCGCAGGCGCTCGGCATCGCGCAGTGGCGCGCACGCCAGACGCCGGAGGACAAGCTCGCGCGCGCGGTCGCGCTGCAGCGCGACGGCCACGTCGTCGCGATGCTCGGCGACGGCATCAACGATGCGCCGGTGCTGGCCGGCGCGAGCGTCTCGTTCGCGTTCGCCGGCGGCGCTGCGTTGACTCACCGTGCCGCGGATTTCGTGCTCGCTGGCGATTCGCTGGCACGTGTCGCGGAGGCGATCGCGCTCGCGCGGCGCATGCGCCGCGTGATGCGCCAGAGCCTGGCCTGGGCCGTCGTCTACAACGCGCTCGCGCTGCCGTTCGCCGCGCTGGGCTGGATAGCGCCGTGGCTCGCGGCGCTCGGCATGGCCTGCTCGTCGCTCGCGGTCGTGCTCAACGCGCTGCGTCTCGTGAGGACACCTGCATGACCATCCTGCTGCTGCTGGTTCCGATCAGCCTGCTGCTGCTCGGCGCGGCGGTCGCCGCGTTCGCCTGGGCCGTTCGCGCGGGCCAGTTCGACGATCTCGACACGCCGGCGCTGGACGTGCTCGTCGACGAGACGTCGACGCAGGAAGACCATGCCGATTGACCTGCTCGTCGCCGGCGCGGCGCTGCTCAGCGGCCTGCTCGGCAGCTTGCATTGCGTGGCCATGTGCGGCGGCATCGCGACCGGTCTCGGCGCCGCAGCCGGCGGCGGGCGCACGAATTTCGCCGCGGCGCTGCGCCTGAACCTCGGCCGCCTGCTCGGCTATACCGTGGCCGGTGCGGCCGTCGGCGCATTCGGCGGCGGCCTGCTGCAGGTCGTGCGCAACGAATGGCTGCCGCTGACCCTGCGCCTGCTGCTCGGTGCGCTGATGATCCTGATCGCGCTGCGCCTGTTCGACGTCGGCAAGCGCTTCGCCGTGCTGCATCGCGCCGACACCGGACTCTGGCGCCTGCTCGCGCCGTTGCAGCGGCGCCTGCTGCCGGCACGCACGCCGCTGCGCCAGCTCGCGCTCGGCCTGCTCTGGGGCTGGATGCCCTGCGGCCTGAGCACGAGCCTGCTGCTCGCGGCCTGGCTGCAGGCCGATGCGTTGAATGCCGCCGTGCTGATGGCGAGCTTCGGACTCGGCACGCAGCTGCTGATGCTGCCGCTGACCTGGAGCGGCGTGCACCTGGGCCGGCGCCTCGCGCAGCCCGCGTTCCGGCGCGCCGGCGCCGCGCTCGTGCTGCTGGCCGGCGTCGTGACGATGGCCACGCCGTGGCTGCTGCAGATGCCCGGCGCGCACGCCTGGCTCGCCGGC
>NZ_JANFVR010000621.1 GCF_024609805.1 Tahibacter caeni
GCCGCGCGCCTGGTGCCGGTCGACGCCGCGCCGTACGACGCGCTGACCGCGGGTTTCCGCGACGCGGCGGCCGGCCGCAAGGCGCTCGACGAACTGCTCTAGCGTTTCGCCGATCGCGCAGTCGTCGCGGCGCCGCGCGCGTGGCCGCGACGTCCTGACGACAGGCCGCGCGAAATCGGCCTACGGCAGCATGCCGGGCATGTCGGCGAAATACGCGGCGATCGCGGCCAGGGCATGCCGCACCTTGGCCGGCTGCGCGTCGCGCTGCGGCGTCAGCGCCCAGACGTCGAACGGCGGCAGCGCCCAATCGGGCAGCACGCGCGCTAGCCGTCCGGCGGCCAGGTCCGCGTGCGCGTCGGGACTGCCGATCAAGGCGATGCCGAGGCCGGCCGCGCACATCTGCTGCAACAGCAGCTGGTTGTTGCTCGCGACATTGGGCGACGGATGGACGGCGCGGCGCCGGCCGTCAGTGTGCTGCAGCTCCAGGCCGCGCGCGGCCGTGGCCGTGCCGCTCTGCGACAGCCAGGCGTGTGCTAGCAATTCCTCGGGGGCCTGCGGCAGGCCGCGGCGCTCGCGGTAGGCCGGTGCGGCGCAGAGCACGAGGGTCATCGCGCAGAGCCGGCGCGCTACCCAGCTCGAATCGGGCAGGCGGCCGACGCGGATCGCCAGGTCGATGCGCGCGTCGATCAGGTCGATCATCGCGTCGTCGACGAGCAGGCGCAGGCTCAGCGCCGGATGCGCGAGCAGCAGCGGCGTCAGCGCGGTCGCGAGATACGGACCGAAGCCGATCGGCGCGGCGACGCGCAGTTCGCCCGAGGGCTCGTCGCGCGTCGCGCGCAACTGCTGCTGGGCGCGCTCGGCCGCCTCGACCATCTGCGCGCATTCGGCATAGACGCGCGCGCCGGCGTCGCTGAGCGTGAGCTTGCGCGTGGAGCGGTGCAGCAAGGTGACGCCGTGCCAGCGTTCGAGCGCACGCACCTGCTGGCTCACGGCCGAGGCGCTGAGCCCGAGCTGCCGCGCGGCCGCGCTCATCGAGCCCTGGCGCACGACGGTTGCGAAGATGGCCAGGGCCCGGAGATCGTCCATCGTGAAGTCCAGCTTACAAATGATTGTGGGATGGACCGACTAATCGGCGCATTGTGAAGCGCCTATCGTGCTTCCGTCCAACTCACCCCAAGGAGCACCCCATGAAAATCGCCCTGATCGGCGCCACCGGCTTCGTCGGCGCGGCCGTCCTGCAGGAACTGCTGAGCCGCGGCCACGAGGTCTCCGCGCTCGTGCGTTCGCCCGAAAAGCTCGCCGCGCGCGCCGGCCTGACGCCGGTCCGCGTCGACGTGCGCGACGCGGCGGCAGTCGCCGCCGCGGTGCGCGGCGCCGACGCCGTC
>NZ_JANFVR010000622.1 GCF_024609805.1 Tahibacter caeni
GGCGCCGAACACCGGCGGCCGCAACACCGCGCCGGCGGCGACGTCGGCGTCCGCCCCGACACCGGCACAGATGCCGGCCGCGACGCCGGTCTTCGTCGCGCCGCAGATGGCGCAGGGCGCGGTCGACTTCTCGCGCCTGCAGCAGCAGCTCGGCGTGGCCGATCCGACCGAGCTCATGCGTCAGATCAGTGCACAACCCGTCATGGAGAACGGCCGCATGGCCGGCGTGCGGCTCAGCGGCGGACCGAATGCCGCGCTGATCGCCCAGCTCGGCCTGCAGCCCACGGACGTCGTCACCTCGATCAACAACGTACCGCTGGATTCGATGGGACGCGCGACCCAGGTCGTCGATTCCCTCAAGAACGCCAGTCGCGTCACCGTCACGGTGAACCGCGACGGCAAGCCCGTCACCCTGAGCGTGAACATCAAATGACGCGCACACCGATCGCTTCCCTGCGTGCCTGCCTGCTCGCTTCGGCTCTGTTGCTCGCGACGGCGACCGCCGTGGCCCAGCCGCCGCCGTCGGCGGCGGGCAATCCGCCGGGCACGCACACGCTGAATCTCAAGGACGCCGACATCCAGGCGCTGATCGCCACGGTGTCGGAAATCACCGGCAAGAACTTCATCGTCGGTCCGAACGTACAGGGCAAGGTCAGCGTGATCTCCGCGCGGCCGATGCAGCCCGACGAGATCTACGACGTGTTCCTGTCGGTGCTGCGCGTGCACGGCTACGCGGCCGTGCCGGCCGGCAGCATGATCAAGATCGTGCCCGAGGCCATGGCCCAGGCCGAAGGCGGCAACAGCGTCGCGACGGCCGAGTCGGGCGACGCGATCGTCACGCAGATCGTTCCGCTGCGCCACGTGGCCGCGGCCGAACTCGTGCCGATCCTGCGGCCGCTGCTGCCGCAAGGCGCACAGCTGATCGCGCACCAGACCAGCAACTCGCTGGTCGTGTCCGACCGTGCGAGCAACGTGCAGCGCGTGGCCGGCATCATCGCGCGCATCGACACGGTGTCGGATTCCGAGGTCGAGGTCATTCCGCTGCAGCACGCGAACGCGGCCGAGATGGCGCGCACCCTGACGATCCTCGCCGAGGACAAGGCCACCCAGCCGACCGGCGAAAGCCCGCGCATCCTCGCCGACGAGCGCACCAATTCCATCCTGATCGCCGGCGCCAAGAGCGGGCGTCTGCGCATGCGCACGCTCGTCACGCACCTGGACACGCCGCTGCAGAGCGGCGGCGGCACGAACGTGGTCTATCTGCGCTACGCCAAGGCCAAGGACCTCGTGCCGATCCTCAGCGGCGTCGCGGCCACCTTGAACAACGAGCCCGGCGCGCCGGCGGCGCCCGCGGCCGGCGCGTCCGCGGGCG
>NZ_JANFVR010000623.1 GCF_024609805.1 Tahibacter caeni
GGGGCCGCCGACGAGGAAGGCCAGATCGCGGCCGGCCATGCGCCAGTTCGCGAGCTGCGCAGCCAGATCCTCGCTCGACCACGGGCGGCCGCGGCCGTCGAGCGCGACGACGTGGGCGCCGCGCGGAATCGCCGCGAGCATGGCCTCGCCTTCGTCGCTGAGCGCGCGCGCGAGGTCGCGGCCCTTGCCGCGCTCGCCGAGGCGCAGCTCCACGAGCTCCAGCGGCAGCTCGCGCGACAGGCGCTTGGCGTATTCGGCGAAGCCGTCGGCGACCCAGGCCGGCATGCGTTCGCCGACGGAGATCAGTCGCGCGCGCATGTCGCCGGCCGCCGGGCGCGCGCGGGAATCAGGCGTAGGCCGCTTCGGCTTCGCCGGCGCCGGGGCCCACCGACCAGAGGCGCTCGAGACCGTAGAACTCGCGCACGCGCGGCAGCATGATGTGGACGATGATGTCGCCGAGGTCGACGAGGACCCATTCGGCTTCGCGCTGGCCTTCGACACCGAGCGGCGGCATGCCGGCCTTCTTCGCGTACTTGATGACTTCGTCGGCGACGGACTTCACATGGCGCGTCGAGGTTCCGCTGGCCACGACGATGAAGTCGGCGATCGAGGTCTTGCCGCGCACGTCGAGCTCGACGATGTCCTTGGCCTTGAGTTCCTCGAGCGCGCGGTTCACTTCCAGGCGCAGGCGATCGACGATGTCGGTCGGTGCGGAAACCTTGCCGGGCGTGCGCGGCTTGGGCTGCGGCGGCGACGCGACCGGCGCGGCGGCGGCGCTGCGCGGTTTCTTCGCGGCCGGCTTGGCGGCCGGTTTCGCGGCAGCCTTCGCCGCGGGTCTGGCCGCGCGTTTGGCCGCTTCACGATTGGCCAGTACGGCCTTGCCCGGCTTGCTGGCGGACTTCGCCCCCGGCGCGGCACCCGCGGCGGACTTCCTGGCCGTCACCGGCTTCTTCGCTGCGGCAGCCTTTTTCGCGGCCGGCGCCGCTGCGCGGGAACGGGATTTGGATTCGGACGCGGTCGAAGACTTCGGCGTTTTGGTCGTGGCCAAGCGTGCGCTACCTCTCAATGCCCGACGGGGCAGTCGGCGCGGAGTATACGGCGGCGGCCCGCCAATTACGCGGGCGCAGGCCCGGCGTACCAGCGGCGGCGGCGGATCTCGGCCAGCACGGCGTCGGGCAGCAGGTAGCGCGGTTCGCGGCCGGCGGCCAGCTGCGCGCGGATGGCCGTGGCCGAGATGTCGAGCTCGAGGATGTCCAGGAACAGCACGCGGCCGGCGCCGCGGCCGCGCCAGTCGCCGTCGACCGCGCCGCGCCGCGCGGCGATCTGCTCCATGAGCGCCGCGGCATAGTCGCGCGAATGGCCGGGCCGG
>NZ_JANFVR010000624.1 GCF_024609805.1 Tahibacter caeni
CGTTCCGCGACGGCGGCGGCCTCGCCGTCGCGGCACAGCGCCTGCAGGAACTTCGCGAACTGCGTGTCGGCCGGAGCCGGCTGCGCCGCGGCTGCGTAGGCGGCGGCGATCGCATCGGCTTCGGCGCAGTAGGCCGGCGCCGCCGCGACGGCGCCCTGCGCGAGCCAACGCGCCGCCAGCTCGGCGCTGCGGATGCGCAGCATCAATTCGGAGTTCTCCGCATAGGTCGGCGCGAGGGTTTCCCGCGCGCGCTGCGCATCGTGCCGGGCGGCCGCGGCGTCGCCGCCGGCCAGGTGCAGGTCGGCGCGCCAGAGCAGGCAGCGGCCGAGCTCCATCGCGATGTCCGAACGTTCGGCCACGGCGACGGCTTCGTCCAGGCGCGGCCTCGCCTCGGCGTCGCGTTCGAGCTGGAACAGCACGATCGCGTGATTGCACAGCGCGCTGGCGAGTTCCGGATTGCTGTCGCCGCCGCGGCTGCGATCCAGCGCGACCGTGCGCTCGAGCAGCGGCAGCGCTTCTTCGCTGCGGCCCGCCGCATTGAGCACGCCTGCCAGGCTGTTGAGCTGGTGCGTGATGGCCGGATCGCCGGCGCCGTAAAGCTGTTCCATGACCGCGAGCGCCTCGCGCTGCAGCGCGATGGCTTCGTCGTTGCGCTGCTGGTGCATGACGATGTTGGCGAGCGTGCCCAGCGTGTCGGCGAGCAGCACGCGCTCGGCCGTCGCATCGCCGCGCAGTCCGGCCAGATACGGCCGCAGCACGGCCTCGCCTTCGGCCGGCCGGTCGAGCCGGTCCAATGCGAACGCGAGATGGCCGGCCAGTTCCACGCGCAGGAAGCGATGCTCGCGCGAATCGTCGAGCAGGCTCAGCCCGCGTCGCATCAGTGCGGCCATGTCCTCGTAACGGTTGGCGAGCTGCAGACCGTACACGCGCAGCGCCAGCGAATAGGCGATCAGCCGCGCCTGGGCCGGATCGCGGGGATCGAGCAGCGCCTCGGCGCGATCCAGCCGCGGCGCGCAGGCGTCGGTGTCGTTGCCGAGATCGAGCCGGCGGCATTGCTGGATCAGCGCTTCGGCTTCGAGCACCGCATCGCCGCGTTCGCGGGCGATCGCCAGCGCCTCGTCGATCAGCGGCGTGGCCGGTTCGAGCTGGCCGAGGCCGAGATAGGCCGAGGCCATGGTCAGCAGCAGGCGCGCGCGCGCCGCGTCCTGGCCGGCCAGCGCACCGCGGATGTTCTCCACGCCGGCGTCGAGCAGGTCGCGCACGCTGAGCGCGTCGCCCTTGCGCTGCGCCGGATCGGCGTTGTCGAACAGGGTCGTCATGAAGGCCAGCGCCGCGCGCGCGGTGTCGCGTTCGGCGCG
>NZ_JANFVR010000625.1 GCF_024609805.1 Tahibacter caeni
CTCTTCCGATCTACTGCGGCCGCGCATGGATCAGGCCTTCGCGCTCCAGGCGCTGGTAGGCCTGGAACACGGTCGAGGCGCTGACGCCGCGCCGCGCGCGCGCCTCGCGCACCGACGGCAGGCGGTCGCCCGGCGCGAGCTGGCCGCTGCCGATCAGTGCGGCGATCTCGTCGGCGTATTGCTCGTAGAGTCTCACGGCGTCAGCGCTCGTCGATGCCGCCCCAGGCGTCGACGTCGCCGGCGCTGACGGGGCGCGGATTGCGGCCCCAGCGCGCGCGCAGGGTGCTGACCAGCGCGGCGACGTCGGCCGAGGACAGCTTCTGCGCGAACGGCGGCATCGTGTACGGCCGCGGATTCTGCGGCGTGGCCGGACCGACGGCGCCGAACAGGGTCAGCTTGATCGCATTGATCGGGTCGGGACCGGTGATCGCCGAAGAGGTGACCAGCGCCGGGTACTTGCCGTCCTTGCCGCGGCCGTCCTTGCCGTGGCAGTCGGCGCAGTTGTCGTCGTAGAGCCGGTCGCCGCGCGCGCGCTGTTCGCCCGGCAGCTCCCAGGCCACGGGTTCGCGCCGCGAAGGCGGAGGCGGCGGCAGCGCGCGCAGATAGGTTTCGACGGCATCCGCATCGGCCGCATCGAGGTATTGCAGGTTCTGCGCGACCACGTCGGCCATCTTGCCGTAGGCCGCATGACCGTCGACCGCCGCGCCGCGCAGGTAGGCGGCGACCGCACCCGGCGCGTAGGCCTGCAGGCTCTGCGCGTTCAGCGCCGGCGCATGCCAGCCGAGCACGCGGCCGCCGTCCAGGCGCATGCCCGAGGCCGGCGACGAGAACAGGCCGCGCGTGCCGTGGCAGACCGCACAATGCCCTATGCCTTCGACGACCGCGGCGCCGCGCGCATTGGCCGGCGCAGCCGTATGCGGCGGATCGGGCCGGTAGTAAAGCAGGCGCCAGGCCGTCATCGCGCCGGGCAGGCTGGCCGGGAATTCGAGGCGGTCGGCCGGCGGCGTCGCGGCCGCGGCCGGCACGCTCGCGAGATAGGCGAACAGCGCGTCGATGTCCGCGTCCGGCAGCCGTGCGAAGTTCGCATACGGGAACACCGGCGACTGCACGCCGTTGCGGCTGACGCCATGGCGCATCGCGTGCCGGAACTCCTGCAGCGACCAGTCGCCGATGCCGTGCAGCGGATCCGGCGTTAGGTTGCTGCTGTAGATCGTGCCGTACGGCGTGACGAACGCGCGACCGCCGGCATAGGCCGCGCCGCCGTGCGCCGTGTGGCAGCCGGCGCAGTTGCCGATGCGCGCGAGCGCGCGGCCGCGCTCGACCAGCGCCGCGTCGCCGGGCACGACGCGCGC
>NZ_JANFVR010000626.1 GCF_024609805.1 Tahibacter caeni
CGCGCGGGCACCGCGCCGGCCGCCGGCCGTCGCGACACGCCGGCGCGCACGCGCGGCAGGAGTTCCTCATGAAGACGCGCGACCGGTTGCGCATCGCAGTGCAGAAATCGGGCCGGCTCGCCGAGGCCTCGCAGGATCTGCTCGCGCGCTGCGGCCTCAAGTTCCGCCAGAGCCGCGACAAGCTGTTCTGCTTCGGCGAAAGCCTCGCGATCGACCTGCTGCTCGTGCGCGACGACGACATTCCGGGCCTGATCGCCGACGGCGTCTGCGATCTCGGCATCGTCGGCCGCAACGTGCTGGCCGAGCAGCAGGCCGCGGCGCGCGGCCGCGGCGAAGCGGCCGCGCTGCGCGAGCTCCTGCCGCTGGGCTTCGGCCGCTGCCGCCTGGCCATCGCCTTGCCGCAGGAACAGGAATACGCCGGCAGCGCGGCGCTGCAGGGCCTGCGCATCGCGACGACGTATCCGGCGCTGACCGGCGCCTGGCTGGCTGCTGCCGGTGTCGAGGCGAAGATCGTCGTGCTGTCGGGATCGGTGGAAATTGCGCCGCGCCTGGGCACGGCCGATGCGATCTGTGATCTCGTGTCCAGCGGCGCGACCCTGCAGGCCAATCAGCTGCGCGAAGTCGCCGGCATTCTCGACAGCGAGGCCGTGCTGGCCGGCGCGCCCGTGGCGCCGCCCGACGAGCGCGGCGAACTGCAGGAACTGCTGCTGCGTCGCATCGACGGCGTGATCCAGGTGCGCGAATCCAAGCTCGTATTGCTGCAGACCACGCGAGCGGCGCTGGCCGGTGTCACGCGGCTGCTGCCGCCGGGCCAGCAGCCGACAGTCACGAGCATCGAGGGCAGCGCCGACGAGGTCGCGCTGCAGGCCGTCTGCCACGGCGCGATCACCTGGCAGCATCTGGAGGACATGCGCCGGGCCGGCGCGCGTCGCATGCTCGTATTGCCGGTGGAGAAGATGCTCGCATGAAGCGGTTGGCATGGAAGGAACTGGATGCGGCCGCGCGGGCCGCGACCTTGCAGCGGCCGGCGCAGGCGCCGGTCGAGGCGGCTGCGCGCCGCGCGACCGTGAAGCGGCTGATCGCCCAGGTGCGCGCCGACGGCGACGCGACCTTGCGCGCGCTGACGCGGCGCTACGACGGCTGCGAACTCGATGCGCTCGAAGTCACGGCGGAGGAGTTCGCCGCGGCGGCGGCGCAGGTCGCGCCGGAATTGCGCGCGGCGATCGCCGAGGCGCGCGAGCGCATCGCGCGCTTCCATGCGGCCGGCGCGCCCGCGCCGGTGCGCGTGGAGACCGCGCCCGGCGTGATCTGCGAACGCGTGCTGCGGCCGCTGCGTCGGGTCGGCCTGTAT
>NZ_JANFVR010000627.1 GCF_024609805.1 Tahibacter caeni
CTGCCGGCCGGCTGCCGCATCGGCCCCGCGCAGCTCGCGCTGCTGGCCGGCATGGGCTGCGCGACGGTCGACGTCGTGCAGGCGCCGCGGCTCGCGCTGTTCTGCACCGGCCGCGAGCTCGTCGACGACGCGGCGCTGCCGCTGGGATCGGCCGGGATCCGCAACAGCAACGGTCCCTACCTCGCCGCGGCCGTCGCTGCCGCCGGCGCCGTGCTGCTGCGCGAAGCAACCCTGCCCGACGAACCCGCGACGCTGTACGAAGCCGTCACCGGCGCCGTCGCCGCGGGCGCGCGGCTGATCCTGAGCACCGGCGCCGTCTCGGCCGGCCGCTACGATTTCGTGCCCGAGGTGCTGCACGCGCTGCGCGCCGAGATCGTGTTCCACAAGCTGAGCATGCGTCCCGGCAAGCCGCTGCTGTTCGCGCGTCTGCCCGGCGGCGCGCTGTATTTCGGCCTGCCCGGCAATCCGGCGTCCTGCGCGGTCGGCTTCCGCTTCTTCGTCTGCGCCGCGCTGCGCGCGCTGCTCGGCCTCGGCGCCGAGCGTCCGTGGCGCCTGCCGCTGCTGCAGGACGCGGACAAGAAAGCGGGTTTCACCCAGTACCAGAAGGCCGGCCTGACGTTCGACCGCGACGGCCGCGCCGGCGTGCGCCTGCTGCAGGGGCAGGAATCCTTCAAGCTGCGTTCCCTGGCCCAGGCCCAGGGCTGGGCGGTGCTGCCGGCCGCGGCGCAGCGCCTGCCGGCCGGAACGCCGGTGGACTTTCACGGCAACGCGCACTGGGGCCTGCAACTGGATACGGAGAACGGCGCATGACGATCCGACCAGAGCCGTTCGGCGGTTCCAGCGCGCTCGAACCCGACGCGCCGCTTGCGCTGGGCGTGAGCGGCGCGGCTCCGCCGGGGCCGCGCGCCGGCCTGCCGGGGAGCGCCCCATGAAACTGCAACTCGAAGGCCAGCGTCTGCGCTTTCGCATCGACGAGGCGGAGCTGGCCCGCCTGCTGGCCGGCGACACTCTGGTCGACCAGACCCGGCTCGGCCCGGTCCAGGCCAGCGAACGGCGCCTGCAGCTGCACGACGACGACGCGCTCGCGCTGGACTGGAACATCGACGGGATAACCCTGGCGCTGCCGCGGGCCGCGGTGCAGGACTACGTCGCCGGCCTGCCGCGCCGCGATGCCCTGCGCCTGACCTTGGGCGACGCGTCGACCGCGCTCGACCTGGATTTCGAGGTCGACGTCCGCGACAGCGTGCGCACGCGCCGGCCGCGGGCCACCCGCGGGGCCTGACCCCGCGGCGGCCGTGCCGGCGCGCCGTCGCAACGCGACACGACGCGATTCCCGGCCGCCG
>NZ_JANFVR010000628.1 GCF_024609805.1 Tahibacter caeni
CGACCGTGCGTGCGGCCAGGCGCTCGAGCGCGGCCAGCGCCGCGGCGACGGCCGCATCGTCGGCGGCGAAGCCGTCGCGCAGCTGCGCGCGCGCACGTTCGAGCGCCGCATGCAGGGCGTGGTCATTGCGTTCGAGCAGCGCGAGCTCGGCGCTGCGCAGCTCCAGCGCGACGAAATTGCGCAGCAGCGCCGGGTCGGCGACGGCGCCGCCCTCGCCGCTGCGCGTGATGCGCACGAACTGGCCCAGCGCGCGCAAGAGCCGCGAATCGGCGCCGGCGTTGCGCCGGTCCAGCGCGGCGGCCAGCGGCAGGCGCACGACCTGCTCGCGCAGCTGCGCGAGTTCCGACAGCGCAGCCGCTTCGGCCGGCTGGTTCATCTGTTCCAGGCCGCGCAGCTCGACCGCGAGCGTTTCGCGCACCGTCGCGAAGGCCGGATCCTGCAACGCGGCCAGCGCCGTGTCCGCGATGCGATAGGCGCGCGCCGCGGCGGCCGCGTCGTGGAAAAGTTCGAAGCGCTGCTCGGCCAGCAGCAGCACCATCTCGGCCTCGTTCAGCAGCAGCGCGTCATGGCCGGACAGACGCTTGTCGGCGAGATTGGCGATCGCGTCCTCGAGCACGCGCGCGCGTTCGGAAACGCCGAGCACTTCCTCGCGCAGGGTCTTGTTGATGCCTTCGGCGTCAGCCAGACGCTGGCGCAACTGGTCGCGTTCGCGCCGTTCCTGTTCCAGCGCGCGGCGCTGCCCGTCGACGTCGGTGCGCAGCAGCGCGATGTCCGTCGCGACCGCCGCGCCGGCGGCGCTGTCGGCGGCGCTGCGCCGCCAGGCCAAGCCGGCGACCGTGACGGCTCCGACAGCGAGTACCAGGGCGATGCCGGCGACCAGCGGGCGCGAGGCCGGCGAAACGGAACGGGGCGGCGTGACCGGCGCGGGAGACGGCGCCGGCGGGGCGGAATCGGGCGTATCCATGTCCATGCGCCAATCGTACCGAAGAACCCTGCCCCGGGTCAGGCGACCAAGGTCGTCCGTACGCCGGGCGGTGTAAAAAGCGGTGTCGCCGCGCGCCGGCTCAGAGCCGGTGCCGCGTCAGCGCCCGGGCGCAGGCAGCCGCGAGATCCGCGGCCAGCGCCGATTCCGCAACATGTATACGTGTGAACCCGTGCTCGCGGGCCAGCTCGGCCAGGCGCGCGCTGCTCACGACGAGCTCGGCCGCGCGCAGCGCGAGCACGAGGCCGGCCGGCAGCGCCGTGGCGAGCGCGGCCAGCGACTGAGCGCTGCTCGCGACGACGATCAGCGGCCGCGGCGCCAGATCGGAAGAG
>NZ_JANFVR010000629.1 GCF_024609805.1 Tahibacter caeni
CGCCGCCGGCGCCGAACGAGCTGATGCCGCTGCGCCGCGGCTGGCCGTCGCGGCGCGGCCACGGCGCGAGCGCGGTCTGCACGCGGAACGGCGTGCGTGCGAAGTCGATGTGCGGATTGGCCGGCTCGGCGTGCAGCGACGGCACGAGCGCGCCGTGCCGCAGCTGCAGCAGCACCTTCGTCAGCGCGGCGATGCCGGCGGCCGATTCGAGATGGCCGATGTTCGACTTGACCGAGCCGATCGCGCAGCGCCAGCCGCTCTCGTCGGTCTCCGCCAGCGCCTTGCTCAGGCCGGTGATCTCGATCGGGTCGCCGA
The DNA here is from genome assembly GCF_024609805.1 of Tahibacter caeni. Lineage (GTDB taxonomy): Bacteria > Pseudomonadota > Gammaproteobacteria > Xanthomonadales > Rhodanobacteraceae > Tahibacter > Tahibacter caeni. Next base: position 316 of record NZ_JANFVR010000629.1, read on the forward strand.
GCGCCGTGCCGGTGCCGTGCGCTTCGATATAGTCGAGCGATTGCGGCGCGATGCGCGCCTGGTCGAGCGCGGCGCGGATCAGTTCGGCCTGCGCGTTGGGGTTCGGCACGGTATAGCCGTTGGTCTTGCCGCCGTGGTTGATGCTGCTCGCGCGCACGACGCCGTAGATGTGGTCGCCGTCGCGCAGCGCGTGCTCGAGCGGTTTCAGGAACACCGCGCCGACGCCTTCGCCGGGCACGTAGCCATCGCCGCCGGCGCCGAAGCTGCGGCAGCGGCCGTCGCTCGCGGCGAACTTGCCCTGGCTCAGGGTCAGATACTTGTGCGGATGCACCGAGACGTTGACGCCGCCGGCGATGGCCGCGTCGATGTTGCCGCGGCGGATCTCCTCGCAGGCCAGATGGATGGCCGTCAGCGACGACGAGCACATCGTGTCGAGCGCGATGCTCGGCCCGTGCAGGTTGAAGAAATACGACACGCGATTGGCGATCGACGCCTGCGACGAGCTCGGCACGCCGACGTGGCCGGCCGCCAGCGAGTCGACGCCGTAGAGCTCGTACTGGCCCCACATGACGCCGACGTAGACGCCGGTGCGAGTCCCGGCGAGGCTCTGCCGGCCGTAGCCGGCGTCCTCGACGGTCTGCCAGGCCGTCTCGAGGAACAGGCGCTCCTGCGGATCGAGCAGCTCGGCTTCCTTCGGCGCGATGCTGAAGAACAGCGGATCGAACTTGTCGATGTCCGACAGGAAGCCGCCCCACTTGCTGTAGCTCTTGCCGGCGCGGTTGCGGTCCGCATCGAAATACCGCGCATGGTCCCAGCGCCCGGCCGGGATCTCGGTGATGCAGTCGCGGCCGTCGCGCAGCACTTCCCAGAAGCGGTCGAGGTCGTCGGCCTGCGGATAGCGGCCGGCCAGACCGACGATCGCGACGTCGCGCTCGCGCGCCGCGGGCGCCGTTGCCAGCGGCCGTCGCGCCGCGATCGCCGGCGTCGCGGCGAC
>NZ_JANFVR010000063.1 GCF_024609805.1 Tahibacter caeni
GCGCGCCGCGCCGCGGCCGGCGCGGCGGTTCTGCGCGAGACGCTCGACGTCGGCGCGCCGGTAGCCGCGGCTGCGGTGGTCCGGGCCCGGCCGCGACTCGATGAGGCCGCGGCTGACGTAGGCATACAGGGTGGCCGCGCTGATGCCGAGGATGCGGCAGGCCTCGCGTGCGGACAGCAGGTCGGAATCCATGCGAACAGGTTGATCGTCGGGATCAAGATTGATCAATGCATTCGAGGATGCCAGATTGGCCGATGTCCCGCGCGAGGCCGGCGCCGGCGTCCGGGCGGGGATTACCATCCCCGGCCTGACCCGCGTCGCCGAGGCCGCGCGCGCTCCTCCTTCCCGCCATCGCCAGCCCACGCCAGCCATGAACACCGCCTACCGCAAACCGCTGCCCGGAACCGCCCTGGACTATTTCGACGCGCGTGCCGCCGTCGACGCGCTCGCGCCGGGCGCCTACGCCGGCCTGCCGTACACCTCGCGCGTGCTCGCCGAGAACCTCGTGCGCCGCTGCGATCCGGCGCTGCTGGAGCAGTCGCTGCGCCAGCTGATCGAGCGCCGCCGCGACCACGATTTCCCGTGGTTCCCGGCACGCGTGGTCTGCCACGACATCCTCGGCCAGACCGCGCTGGTCGACCTGGCCGGCCTGCGCGACGCGATCGCCGACAAGGGCGGCGACCCGGCCAAGGTGAATCCGGTCGTGCCGGTGCAGCTGATCGTCGACCATTCGCTCGCGGTCGAATGCGGCGGCTACGACCCGGATGCGTTCGCCAAGAACCGCGCGATCGAGGACCGGCGCAACGAGGATCGCTTCCATTTCATCGACTGGACCAAGCTCGCGTTCCGCAACGTCGACGTGATCCCGCCGGGCAACGGCATCATGCACCAGATCAATCTGGAGAAGATGTCGCCGGTCATCCATGCGGACCACGGCGTGGCCTATCCGGACACCTGCGTCGGCACCGACAGCCACACGCCGCACGTCGACGCGCTCGGCGTCATCGCGATCGGCGTCGGCGGCCTCGAAGCCGAGAACGTCATGCTCGGCCGCGCCTCGTGGATGCGCCTGCCGGACATCGTCGGCGTGGAGCTCACGGGCAAGCCGCAGCCGGGCATCACGGCGACCGACATCGTGCTCGCGCTGACCGAGTTCCTGCGCCAGTCCAAGGTCGTCGGCGCCTATCTCGAATTCCGCGGCGAAGGCGCGGCGGCGCTGACCGTCGGCGATCGCGCGACGATCTCCAACATGGCGCCCGAGTACGGCGCGACCGCGGCGATGTTCTTCATCGACGGCAAGACGCTGGACTACCTGCGCCTGACCGGACGCAGCGACGAACAGGTAAGCCTCGTGGAGACCTACGCCAGGGCTGCGGGCCTCTGGGCCGACGCGCTGATCGCGGCGCAGTACGAGCGCCGCTTGCAGTTCGACCTGTCGGGCGTCGTGCGCAACATGGCCGGCCCGTCCAATCCGCACAAGCGCCTGCCGACCTCCGAGCTCGCCGCGCGCGGCATCGCGACCGGCCTCGACCAGGCGCGCGCGCAGGAGGCGCAGGGCCTGATGCCCGACGGCGCCGTGATCATCGCCGCGATCACGAGCTGCACGAACACCTCCAATCCGCGCAACGTCATCGCCGCGGGCCTGCTCGCGCGCAATGCGAACGCGAAGGGCCTGCTGCGCAAGCCCTGGGTCAAGACCTCGCTCGCGCCGGGCTCCAAGGCCGTGCAGCTGTATCTCGAAGAGGCCGGCCTGCTGCCCGAGCTCGAAAAGCTCGGCTTCGGCATCGTCGCGTTCGCCTGCACGACCTGCAACGGCATGAGCGGCGCGCTGGATCCGAAGATCCAGCAGGAAATCATCGATCGCGATCTCTACGCGACCGCCGTGCTGTCGGGCAACCGCAACTTCGACGGCCGCATCCACCCCTACGCGAAGCAGGCGTTCCTCGCGTCGCCGCCGCTGGTCATCGCCTATGCGATCGCCGGCACCGTGCGCTTCGACATCGAGAAGGACGCACTCGGCGTCGACGCCGACGGCAAGCCGGTCACGCTCAAGGACATCTGGCCCAGCGACGCGGAAATCGACGCGATCGTCGCGAGCAGCGTCAAGCCCGAGCAGTTCCGCAAGGTCTACGAGCCGATGTTCCGCCTGCACGTCGCCCACGACGGCACGGTCAGCCCGCTGTACGACTGGCGTCCGCAGAGCACCTACATCCGCCGGCCGCCGTACTGGGAAGGTGCGCTCGCCGGCGAGCGCACCCTGCGCGGCCTGCGTCCGCTGGCCGTGCTCGGCGACAACATCACGACCGACCACCTGTCGCCGTCCAATGCGATCCTGCCCGACAGCGCCGCCGGCGAATACCTCGCGCGCATGGGCCTGCCCGAGGAGGACTTCAATTCCTATGCGACGCATCGCGGCGACCACCTGACCGCGCAGCGCGCGACCTTCGCCAATCCGACCCTGCTCAACGAGATGGCCGTCGTCGACGGCCAGATCCGGAAAGGGTCGCTCGCGCGCATCGAGCCCGAAGGCCGGGTCGTGCGCATGTGGGAAGCGATCGAGACCTACATGCAGCGCAAGCAGCCGCTGATCATCGTCGCCGGCGCCGACTACGGCCAGGGTTCCTCGCGCGACTGGGCCGCGAAGGGCGTACGCCTGGCCGGCGTCGAGGCCATCGTCGCCGAAGGCTTCGAGCGCATCCATCGCACGAACCTGATCGGCATGGGCGTGCTGCCGCTGGAATTCAAACCCGGCACCGACCGCAAGACCCTGGCCATCGACGGTACCGAGACCTTCGACGTGATCGGAACGCGCGAACCGCGCGCGGACCTCACGCTCGTGATCCACCGCCGCGCCGGCGAGCGCGTCGAAGTGCCGGTCACCTGCCGCCTCGACACGGCCGAGGAAGTCTCGATCTACGAAGCCGGCGGCGTTCTGCAACGGTTCGCGCAGGATTTTCTTGAGTCGTCGAAGGCGGCGTGAGCGATCCACGCCGCATGCGTTCCTCTCCGGCATCCGGGAGAACGCGAAATCCACGGAGAAGAGTAGTCATGCCGCACAAGCCTCAGATCAGAATTCCCGCGATCTACATGCGCGGCGGTACCAGCAAGGGCGTGTTCTTCCGGCTGCAGGACCTGCCGGCGGCCGCGCAGGTGCCGGGCGCCGCGCGCGATGCGCTGCTGCTGCGCGTGATCGGTTCGCCGGATCCCTACGGCAAGCACACCGACGGCATGGGCGGCGCGACGTCGAGTACGAGCAAGTGCGTGATCATTTCGGCGTCGAGCGTGCCCGATCACGACGTCGACTATCTCTACGGCCAGGTCTCCATCGACACCGCGTTCGTCGACTGGAGCGGCAACTGCGGCAATCTCTCGTCTGCCGTCGGCCCGTTCGCGATCGCCAACGGCCTGATCGATCCGGCCCGCGTGCCGCGCGACGGCATCGCCGTCGTGCGCATCTGGCAGGCCAACATCGGCAAGACCATCGTCGCGCACGTGCCCGTCACCGCGGGCCAGGTGCAGGAAACCGGCGACTTCGAGCTCGACGGCGTGACGTTTCCGGCGGCCGAGATCGCGCTGGAGTTCCTCGATCCGTCCGACGAGGGCGAAGGCGGCGCGATGTTCCCGACCGGCAACCTCGTCGACGATCTCGACGTGCCCGGCGTCGGCAGGTTCAAGGCGACGTTGATCAACGCCGGCATCCCGACGATTTTCCTCGACGCCGCCGAACTGGGTTACGTCGGCACCGAGCTGCAGGGGGCGATCAACGACGACAAGGCTGCGCTCGCGAAATTCGAGACCATCCGCGCCTACGGCGCCGTGCGCATGGGCCTGATCGACTCGGTCGGGCAGGCCGCGACGCGCCAGCACACGCCGAAAGTCGCCTTCGTCGCGCCGCCGCAGGACTACGTCACGTCGAGCGGCAAGCGCATCGCCGCGTCGGAGATCGATCTGCACGCGCGCGCGCTGTCGATGGGCAAGCTGCACCACGCGATGATGGGCACGGCCGCGGTCGCGATCGGCACCGCCGCGGCGATTCCGGGCACCCTGGTCAATGCCGCCGCCGGCGGCGGCGAACGCACGGCCGTGCGCTTCGGCCATCCCTCGGGCACCCTGCGCGTCGGCGCAGAGGCGCGCCGGGTCGACGGCCAGTGGACTGTCACGCGCGCGATCATGAGCCGCAGTGCCCGCGTGCTCATGGAAGGCGCCGTGCGCGTGCCCGGCGACGTGCTGGGCTGAACCGTTTCCGTCGTCGTCGAATCCGACGACGAATATTCGGGAGTCGCGTCCGAGCGAGTATGCGGAGACGGACCATCCGGCCGTCGACGAGGTGCGCGACGCGGTCGCGAACGCCGGCGTCGACGTGCGCATCACCCACCTGCAGTCTGGCGCGTCGGCCGCGGCCGTCAAGTCTGCATCGTCAGCATGGCGACGGATCCGGCGGTCGATACAGCGCTGTTCCGCCGTGCGCTCGCGGTCTGCACCGAACTCGTGCACGCGACCGTCGAGATCGAGCACCTGGCGCCGCGGCCGTATGCGGATGCGCCGCTGGCGGACTGAGGTTGTGCCGCTGCAGCTCGGTGCCGGCTGGCAGCGATCCGTGATGGTTGCCGCGCGGGAACCGCGGGATGGAAATCAGCGTCGCTTCGGCTTGCCGCCGCGCGCGAGCTCGGGCGGCACGCGCGCGAGCTTCGCGACGGCGACGTCGAGGATCGCATGGACGGATTCGCCGCCGCCCAGATGTTCGGCGACGGCGCGGGCGATGACGGCGGCGGCTTCGAGCGGCAGCGGCGCCGGCGTTTCCTGCGCCGTCTGCAGGCGCAGTCCGCGCAGCGCGTCGGCGTCGTCCAGACGCAGGCGCACGCGCTTGAGCGCCGCCTCGAGATCCGGTTCGGTTTCCGCGCCGCCGGCGACGAGCACGCGGCGGCAGGAGGAACGCCCGGGCACGCGCAGCGATTCGCCGTAGGCGGCGAGGCAGTCGATCAGGCTCTGGCGCCGCGCCGTGGCCAGCGCTTCAGCGGTCGGCGCCTCGGCGAATGTCGCAAGACCGACGCTGAGCTGTATCGGCGTGCGCGCAAGCAGGGCGGCAACCGAGCTTTCCTCGGCTGCCGTGTCGCGGAACGGCTCGCTCAGTTGCGGCGCGCTCGCGCCCACCCAGGAGCGCGCGCCGCCGTTGCCGTCGCGCAGGGAGGACAAGCGGCTGGCCTGCACCAGCTGCAAGGCCTGCTGCAGCAGCGGCCAAGCCGTCGGCACGATGGGCCAGCACAGCGCCTGTACGTGAACGCAGCCGCCCTGCGCGCTGCGCACGAGGGCGGTCGCGGCGGTCGCCGTCTGCTCCCAGGTGACCGGCGGTGCGGCGGCGACAGGCGCGGCGGCGGAAGCGGCCGGGCGGCGCAGGGGACGGGGAGCGGGACGGCGGGATGAATGCATGGTCGATACCGGGCAGGCGGTGAGCGGACGTACGCGACTCGCCGCCGCGAAGGCGATGCAAGTCTGCAACCACTGGATGAATGCGGAGTGCATTATATATGATGTTCAGAAAATCTTAATAGATGTTTCATACATCATTGCTGACTTCGCCAACCAGGGTGGCTTTCTGCCGCGCAATGCGGCGATCATTGTCGGCTCGGCGGCGGCAGAGTCTTGCCGCGGATTCTGCGGGTGATGCCTGAAACATCACTTGAGATGGTGAAAGCCACCTTGTTAAAGTCAATTCCGGAGTCTTGTCGATGATTACCGCGGCTCAACTGCGTGCGGCGCGCGCCCTGGCCGGGCTGGACCAGAAGACGCTGGCGCAGAGGGCCGGCGTATCGCTGCCGACGATCCAGCGCATGGAAGCGAGCAGCGGCAACGTCCGCGGCGTCGTGGAAACGCTGACCAAGATCGTCGCGGCGCTGGACGCGGCCGGCGTGGAGCTCATTGGTGAGAACATGCCCAGTCATGGGACCGGCCGCGGCGTGCGCCTCAAGGCGCCGAAAAGCCCCTAGCCAGCGCTGCGGGGCGAACGGCCGGTATGTCGCGGCCTCGCGGCCGCCGGATCTGCAATCCGGGAGCTGTGCCTTGCCGCTTGCCGCCGTTGCTGTCAGCACCGCCTGCCGCCGTAGACTTCGCCATTGCATCACCGATCCCGCGCCCGTGCGTGCGCGGCCGGGCCGCCTGCGTCGCGGGCCGGCAGCACGGGACGGATTGGGGTTTCCGGCCTGGCACGAGGTCGATTCTGTCAGGGCGCGCCGGGTGGCGTCGGCGTCCTCATCGCCGGTGCCGTCGAATGGCTGAGCCGCAGCGTCCGGATCTGCGCGCGCTGCTGCAGCGCCTGCGCCCGATCTACGAGCCCCAGCTGTTCAGCGTGCTGCGCGGCGGCTATGCGGCGGCCGATCTGCGCCGCGATCTCGTCGCCGGGCTGACCGTCGCGATCGTCGCGCTGCCGCTGGCCATGGCGCTCGCGATCGCGTCGGGCACGACGCCGGAAAAGGGGCTGCACACGGCCATCGTCGCCGGGTTCCTGACCTCGTTCTTCGGCGGTTCGCGCGTGCAGATCGGCGGACCCACGGCGGCGTTCATTCCGGTCGTGTTCGCGGTGATCGAGAAATTCGGCTACGGCGGCCTGATCCTCTGCACCCTGCTGGCCGGCTTCATGCTGATCGGTGCCGGCGTGCTGCGCCTGGGCGTGCTCATGAAGTACATCCCGCAGCCCGTCGTGACGGGCTTCACCGCGGGCATAGCGGTCAGCATCTTCTCGAGCCAGATCAAGGATCTGTTCGGCCTGCGCATGGACGCCGTGCCGGCCGAGTTCTTCGCGCGCTGGCAGGCCTATCTGCAGCATGCGTCGAGCGCCGCGCCGGTCACCGCGGCGCTGGCCGGCGTCGGCCTCGTCGTGATCGTCGCGCTGCGCCGCTGGCGGCCGGCTTGGCCGGGTTTCCTGATCGTGGTCTCTGCATCGGCTGCGGCGGTATCGCTGCTCGCGCTGCCGGTGGACACGATCGCGACGCGCTTCGGCGGCATTCCGTCGGCGCTGCCGCAGTTCGAGATCCCGCACATTCCGTTCGAGCGCACCGTGGAGCTGTTCCCGAGCGCGTTCACGATCGCGTTCCTGGCCGGCGTGGAGTCGCTGCTGTCGGCGGTCGTCGCCGACGGCATGACCGGCGGACGCCACCGCTCCAACGGCGAACTCGTCGCGCAAGGCGCGGCGAACATCGGTTCCGCGCTGTTCGGCGGCCTGCCGGCGACCGGCGCGATCGCGCGCACCGCCGTGAACATCCGCTCGGGCGGCCGCTCGCCGGTGGCCGGCATGGCGCATGCGCTGTTCCTGCTGCTGTTCATGCTCGCCGTCGCGCCGCTGATGGGCTACGTGCCGCTAGCCACCCTGGCCGCCGTGCTGGTCGTCGTGGCCTGGCAGATGTCGGACCTCGAGAGCTTTCGCCATCTGCTCAAGGGACCGGTCGGCGACCGCGCCGTGCTGCTCGTGACGTTCGCGCTGACCGTGATGTTCGATCTGACCGTCGCGATCGAGGTGGGCCTCGTGCTCGCCGCGTTCCTGTTCATGCATCGCATGAGCGAGGTCGTCGAGCTGCAGTCGGAAGTCTCGCTGCTGGAGGAGGACCGCGACGGCGCCGACGAGCCGGACCAGCGCGCGCAGCTGCCGCCCGGCGTGGAAGCGTTCCAGATTTCCGGGCCGCTGTTCTTCGCCGTGGCCAATCGCCTCGACGAAGTGCTCGACCAGTTTCCGAGGGCGCCGGCCGTATTCATCCTGCGCCTGCGTCTGGTGCCGCTGATCGACGCGAGCGGCGTGACCGCGTTGGGTCAGTTCCTGAGCCGCTGCGAGCGCCGCGGCACGCGCGTGATCCTGTCGGGCCTGCGCGAGCAGCCGCGGCGCGTGTTGACGCAGATGCACGTGACACCCGACGGCCGCCAGCTGCGTTTCGCCGACAACTTCGCCGCGGCGATCGCGCTGTGCCGCGCCGAGGCGGCTGCGGCCGACGCGACCGGCTAGACGGCGATCGCCGCGCCGCGCGCGCGTTTCGCGCGGGTTCGAATCGTGCCGGCGCTCACGGCGCCGGATCGCGCACGCGGAAGATCACGCGATCGCGGTACGGCTCCCCGAGCACCTCGACCGCGAAGCCCGCGCGAACCAGTTCCTCGCGCACGCGCGGCCATTTGGTCGTGTGCGTGATCCAGACCGCGCCGGCTTCGTTGCTGCGCAGCTCCGACGCCACGCTCTCGTCGTATTCCGACGTGTAGCCGGTAGGTTCGCCGGAATCCAGCGAGAGTTTCTCGACCTCGGCGTCGAGGTACAGATGCATGCCGTAGCGCGCGAAGTCCTCGACGAAGACGACCTCGGTGATCGGCGCCGATGTGCGCTCGCGCACGGTCTGTGCCCAACTGGCCGCATCGCTGTTCGTCGGCCACTGCGCGACGAACAGGCGGCCGGACAGGATCAGCGCGACCCAGGCGAGGATCCAGCGCCGCCGCGGCGCCGGGCGCGCCTCGCCCTGCCATTGGCCGGCGATCAGCAATGCCAGCGGCAGGAACAGCGGCAGCAGGTACAGCGGCAGGCGCGAACGCGAGATGCAGAACACGAGCAGCGGCAGCGCCAGCCATAGCGCGAGCTGCAGGCGGCGCGCATCGGCCTGGCGGCCTGCGCGCGTGCGCCATTGCGGCAGGCGGCTGCGCCAGTCACGCAGGCCGCGCAGCAGCGGCAGGGTCCAGGGCAGGGTGCCCAGCAGCAGGGTCGGCAGATAGATCTCGAGCCAGCCGTACCAGCCGCCGTTGCGGCCCATGTCGCCGGCGACGCGCTTGTACACCTCGGTGCCGAGGAAATAAGCCAGCAGGCCGTCGTGGCGCAGCACCACGGCGACGTACCAGGGCAGGGCGATGAGGAAGAAGATCGCGATGCCGGTCAGCCAGGCGCGCGCGCCGAACGGCCGCGGCATCGGCGCGAGCCATTGCAGCGCGACGACGGCGAGCAGCGGCAGCAGCGCCGGCGGCCCCTTGGTCATGAACGCCAGCGCGAATGCGGCCCAGGCCGCGAACAGCCACCGGAGCGCCTTTTCGCGCGGGCCGAAGCGCGCTTCGAGCCAGGCCACCATGGCCAGGCCCTGGAATGCCGACAGCACGAAATCGGTCGTCAGCACCTGCGAGGCGACGACGGGCAACAGCAAGGTCGCATAGCACGATGCGGCGATCGCCGCCGCGTCGGCGGCGCCCGCGGGTGCGTCCGCCGCCGGCCACAGGCGCCGCGCACCGCGCCAGGCCAGCCAGACGCAGGCCAGATAGGCCAGGGCGACCGGCAGGCGCGCAGCCCAGGGGGTCGCGCCGAACGTGCCGATGCTCGCGGCCACGAGCCAGTAGGTCAGCGGCGGCTTGGTCCAGTGGCCGGTTTCGCGATGGCGCGCGAGATCGATCCAGTCGCCGCTGTCGAGCATCATCATCGCGACGTTGGAGTAGCGCCCTTCATCGGGATCCCAGATCGGCCGGCTGCCGAGAAAGCCGAACGCGAGCAGCAGCGCGAGCATCGCGACCTGCCAGGCGGGACGCCGCCACCAGGCGGCCGGCTCGGCAACGGCCGTGGGCGTCATGCCGGCGGATGACCGATTCATGACGAGACCTGCCGGGCGCGGCACACGGTCGTCCCGCTTGCATGGCTGCCGATCGATGCGGTCTTCATTGCGGCTTTCCTGCCACGGTCGATCCTGATGTCATGGTCTGTCGGGGACTTGCGTACGCGGGAGCATTCCGGCGGCGGGCCGTGCCGCCCGGCCAGCGACGATTGTTCGGCCCATTTCTCCGGTTGGAATGACGATTCGGTGACATGTGCCGTATGGCGTTGTGGTCGAGTGGACAATGCGGCGATCGGGATGACAACAAAAAATCGTGTGGCGGCGGCTTCCTGCGCGATGGCCGGTTTCAGTCCGCCGCCAGGCGGCCGAAGCGCCCGGCGAGGAAATCGACGAGCGCGCGCACCGACGGCAGCAGCCCGCGCCGCGACGGAAAGACCGCGTGCACGATCTCGCGCCGCGGCCGCCAGGCCGGCAGCACCGGCACGAGTTCGCCGCGCGCGAACTGCGCGGTCACCATCATCGTCGGCAGTTGCACGACGCCGACGCCGGCCATCGCGGCGGCGCGCAGCGCAAGCATGCCGCGCGTGACCAGGCGCGGCCGGTGCGGCAGCGAGACCTCGGCGCCGTCCGGACCGTACAGGCGCCAGACGTGCTCGTTCTGCGGCAGGCCGAGGTCGAGGCTCGGCAAGGCGGCGAGATCGGCCGGCACCTGCGGTGTTCCGTGCTGCGCGAGCAGGCCGGGACTCGCGACCAGGCACTGGCTGCGCTCGGCCAGCACGCGCAGCACCAGGTCGGTGTCCTCCAGCGGCGGCGGCCGCACGCGCAGGGCCAGGTCCAGGCGTTCGCCGATCAGGTCGACGCGGCGATTGGTCGCGTCGAGATGGACCTCCACGCGCGGACACTGCACGAGGAAGTCCGCGATCATTTCGCCGGCCAGCGCATCGAGCAGCGCGACCGGACAGGCCATGCGCACGATGCCGCGCGGTTCCGCGCGCGTGATCTCGATCGCTTCGTCGGCCGCCTCGGCCTCGACCAGCATGGCCTTGCAGTGGGCGTAGTAGGTTCGGCCCATCTCGGTGACCGAGAAGTGCCGCGTCGAGCGCTGGATCAGACGCACCCCGAGGCGCTCCTCGAGCAGGGCGATGCGCCGGCTCAGCTTGGACTTGGGCATGCCGAGCGCGCGGCCGGCCGGCGCGAAGCCGCCATGGTCGACGACCTGGGCGAAATAGCAGAGATCGTTGAGGTCCTGCATGCGCCGCTCCAGCGTTCACCAGATGGAACGCTGAGGATAAATCTTGCCGACTACTGCCGCGAATCGCGATTTTCTAAGTTAACGCCCAAGCACCGCGGCGATTCCGCCCCGGCAAAAGGAGTCCGACATGAAGAAGATCCTCGGCGTCTACAGCGCCCCGCGGCCGCACTGGGTCGGCGACGGTTTCCCCGTGCGCTCGCTGTTTTCCTACGACAGCCTCGGCCAGCACCTGAGTCCGTTCCTGCTGCTGGACTACGCCGGTCCGGCCCGTTTCGAACCGGCCGAGCGGCGGCGCGGCGTCGGCGTGCATCCGCACCGCGGCTTCGAGACCGTCACGATCGTCTACGACGGCGAAGTCGACCATCGCGACTCCACCGGCGCCGGTGGCCATATCGGTCCCGGCGACGTGCAGTGGATGACCGCGGCCTCCGGCATCCTGCACGAGGAATTCCACTCCGACGCGTTCACCCGGCGCGGCGGCACCCTGGAGATGGCCCAGCTCTGGGTCAACCTGCCGGCGCGCGACAAGATGGGCGAGCCCGGCTACCAGAGCCTGCGCGACGCCGACGTTCCGTCGGTGCCGCTGCCCGACGCGGCCGGCACCGTGCGCGTGATCGCCGGCACGCATGCCGGCGTGCGTGGTCCGGCGCGCACGCATACGCCGATCAACGTCTGGGATCTGCGCCTCGATCACGGCGGCGCGACTACGCTGGCGCTGCCCGAGGGGCATACCCTCGCGCTGGCGGTGCTGCGCGGCATCGTGCTGGTCAACGGCGAGGCGATCGTGCGCGAAGCGCAGCTCGTGCAGTTCGCACGCGACGGCAGCGAGATCACGCTCGAAGCCAATACCGACGCGACCCTGCTGGTGCTCGGCGGCGAGCCGATCGCCGAGCCGGTCGTCGGCTACGGCCCATTCGTCATGAACACGCAGCAGGAAATCCGCGAGGCCATCGCCGACTTCGACGGCGGCCGTTTCGGCCGGCTCGCCTGAGCGTGATCCCTTCCTCGACGCCGCTTCGGCGGCGTCGCCTTCCGCGCGTCCGCGCGCCGCGTTCGCCGAACGGGCCGCGCCGCCGGCTTTGAGCGGACAAGGCGCCGGGCCGGTTGCGGCGGCGGGCTGTTCAGCCGACGAACAGTCCCTGGCGCTCGATGAAGCGCACGATCTCGGCGACGCCGTCGCCGCGCGGCAGGTCGGTCATCACGAACGGCCGGTCGCCGCGCATGCGCCGCGTGTCGTCGGCCATGACCTGCAGCGAGGCGCCGACGTAGGGCGCCAGGTCGGTCTTGTTGATGATCAGCAGGTCCGAGCGCGTGATGCCGGGGCCGCCCTTGCGCGGCACTTTCTCGCCGCCGGCGACGTCGATCACGTAGAGCGTCAGGTCGGCCAGCTGCGGCGAGAAGGTCGCGGCGAGGTTGTCGCCGCCGGATTCGACGAACACCACGTCGGCGTCGGGAAATTTCTCCAGCATGCGCTCGATCGCCTCGAGATTGATCGAGGCGTCCTCGCGTATTGCCGTATGCGGACAGCCTCCGGTCTCCACGCCGAGTATGCGATCCGGCGGCAACGCACCGGCCACGGTCAGCAGGCGCTGGTCTTCGCGCGTGTAGATGTCGTTGGTGATGGCGACGAGGTCGTAGCGGTCGCGCATGGCCTTGCAGAGCATTTCCAGCAGCGTGGTCTTGCCCGAGCCGACCGGGCCGCCGACGCCGACGCGCAGCGGAGGCAGGGGTTTGCGGCGCGCGGCGGCGGTGTTCATGCGTACTCCTTCAGGAACGGAACAGGCGGGTGTATTGCGTCTCGTGGGCGCCGGAGAGGATCGCCAGCAGCGGCGCGAAATTCTGCGGCGGCGCCGCGGCCGGCAGTGCGGCGATCAGCGCCGGCAGACCGGCCGCGGCCCGACGCAGCAGACGCTGGCCGGCGTCCTGGCCTAGCGGCACGAGCTTGACGGCCGCCAAGGTGAGGTTTTCGAGCAGGCTCCAGCCCAGCGCCTGCAGACCGGCGGCCGGCGTCAGGCCCAGCACGGTCGCCGCGGCGGCATGGGCGGCGACGTGCGCAATCGGCCGCAGGCTCGCCAGCTGCCTGCGGCGTTCGCCGTCCAGCGGCGTCGCCGGCAGTGCCAGCAGCCACAGGGAGAGCGAGCGACCGGTCTGTTCCGATTCGAGCCGCAGCTCGGCGGTTTCGCGCATGGCCAGCGCCAGCGTATTGGCGGCGGCGAACGCCGCAGCGTCGGCGGCGGCGAAGGCCTGCTGCAGGCTCAGCCAGTGGCGCGCCTCGCCGCCGGCCCAGACCTGTTCCAGCATCGCGGTCATCCAGATGCCTGTGCTGGCTTCGTCGTGGACCAGGCGCGCTTCCACGGCGGCTTCGAGTCCGCCGGAATAGCCGAAACCGCCGATCGGCAGCGCCGCCGAGGCCAGTTGCAGCAGCGCCGGCAGCATGCGCGCGTCCAAGGCCGGTTCAGCCATGGGGCGGCGGCTTGAGGAACGGGGTTTCGGCCATGCCGCTGGCGGCCGCGTATTCGTAGTAGAGCGAATGCGCCAGGGCCTGGTCGGCCGTGAACGTCGCATCGTGGCCGTGGCGATGGCCGCCGCCGTAGGCGCCGCTTTCGGGCTCGAACGGCGCATGCACGGCGGCGACCTCGAGCCCCAGCCGCTGCAGCATCTCGCGCAGCACCGGGTCGGCTTCGAGCAGCAGGGCCTGCGGCTCCACGGCGACCGCCACGTGGCGATTGCCCAGGTGATAGGCTGCCCGCAGCAGCAGATGCCCGTCGTCGCTGCCCGCACGCAGCAGCGGCTCGGCCTGGGCCTGCACGCGATAGCGGCGGCCGTCGTCGGCTTCGAGCAGGTCGCCCGGGTGCAGCACCGTCCCGCCGGGCAGGGCCAGGGCCAGCTCGCTGCCGTCGGCCAGCCGCAGGCGCTGGCGACTGCGCCGGCGCAGCTCGTAGTTCAGCGGCAGCGGCGTGGCCTCGGCGGTCGCATCGGCTTCTGCCGCCGGAATATGGCGCAGGACGCTCTGCATGCGCGGGCTCAGAACAGGAAATAGCGCTGCGCCAGCGGCAGCTCGGCGGCGGGCTCGCACCACAGCGGCTCGCCGTCGGCGCGCACCGCATAGGTCTGCGGATCGACGTCGATGCGCGGGGTGGCGCCGTTGTGGATCAGGTCGGCCTTGCGCAGGCTGCGGCAGTTGCGCACCGCGACCAGCGGCCGCTGCAGGCCCAGGCGCGCGCCGATGCCGGCGGCCAGCGCGGCCTGCGAGACGAAGGTCAGCGAGCTTTGCGTGAGGCTGCGGCCGAAGGCGCCGAACATCGGCCGGTAATGCACCGGCTGCGGCGTCGGAATCGACGCATTGGGATCGCCCATCGCGGCCGCGGCGATGCTGCCGCCCTTGAGCACGAGCGCCGGTTTCACGCCGAAGAACGCCGGCTTCCAGAGCACGAGATCGGCCCACTTGCCGGGCTCGATCGAACCGACTTCGTGGGCGATGCCGTGGGTCAGCGCCGGATTGATCGTGATCTTCGCGATATAGCGCTTGACGCGGAAGTTGTCGTGGCGCGCGCCGTCGCCGGGCAGCGCGCCGCGCTGGCGCTTCATCTTGTGCGCGGTCTGCCAGGTGCGCGTGATCACTTCACCGACGCGGCCCATGGCCTGGGAGTCCGAGGAGATCATCGAGAACGCGCCGAGGTCGTGCAGGATGTCCTCGGCCGCGATGGTCTCGCGGCGGATGCGGCTTTCGGCGAAGGCCACGTCCTCGGCGATGGCCGGATCCAGGTGATGGCAGACCATCAGCATGTCCAGGTGCTCATCCAGCGTGTTGACGGTGAACGGCCGCGTCGGATTCGTGGAGGACGGCAGCACGTTGGGCAGGCCGGCCGCGCGGATGATGTCCGGCGCATGGCCGCCGCCGGCGCCTTCGGTGTGATAGGTGTGGATGGTGCGGCCCTTGAACGCGGCCAGGGTCACCTCGACGAAGCCCGACTCGTTCAAGGTGTCGGTATGGATGGCGACCTGGGTGTCGGTGTCCTCGGCCACGCCCAGCGCGCAGTCGATCGCGGCCGGGGTCGTGCCCCAGTCCTCGTGCAGCTTGAGGCCGATCGCGCCGGCGGCGATCTGCTCGCGCAGCGCGCCGGGCAGGCTCGCATTGCCCTTGCCGAGGAAACCGAGATTGACCGGAAACGCCTCGGCCGCTTCGAGCATTCGCTGCAGATGCCAGGGGCCCGGCGTGCAGGTGGTCGCGTTCGTGCCCGTGGCCGGGCCGGTGCCGCCGCCGATCAGGGTGGTCACCCCCGACATCAGCGCTTCCTCGATCTGCTGCGGGCAGATGAAATGGATGTGCGTGTCGACGGCACCGGCGGTCAGGATCGCGCCTTCGCCGGCGATGATCTCGGTGCCCGGACCGATCACGATGCTCACGCCGGGCTGCACGTCCGGATTGCCGGCCTTGCCGATCGCCGCGATGCGTCCGTGCTTGATGCCGACATCGGCCTTGACGATGCCCCAGTGGTCGAGGATCAGCGCGTTGGTGATCACGGTGTCGGCGCAGTCGGCGCTCTCGCGCTGGCTCTGGCCCATGCCGTCGCGGATCACCTTGCCGCCGCCGAACTTCACTTCCTCGCCGTAGACGGTGAAGTCGCGCTCGACCTCGACCACCAGATCGGTGTCGGCCAGGCGCACGCGGTCGCCGGTGGTCGGTCCGAACATTTCCGCGTAGGCGCTGCGGCTGATCACGGCCATCACAGCGCTCCCATGATCGCGCCGGCGAAGCCGTAGACGCAGCGATCGCCCGCGAACTCGACGAGATCCACCGTACGCCGCTGGCCCGGCTCGAAGCGCACGGCAGTGCCGGCGGCGATGTCCAGACGACAGCCGCGCGCGGCGGCGCGGTCGAACTCGAGCGCCGGATTCGCTTCGAAGAAATGGTAGTGCGAGCCGATCTGCACGGGCCGGTCGCCGGTGTTGACGACAGCCAGGCGCCGGCGCGAACGGTTCGCATTGAGTTCGATCTCGCCGTCGTCGACGAGCAGCTCGCCGGGAATCACGGCGCCGCTCCGCTGGCGCCGGCGACGAGCAGCGCGACTCCGGCCACGGCCGTGGCCAACCCGGCCATCTGTGCTGGCCAGGCCGCGCAGCGCGCGGCGAGCCGGCCGATCGTGGCGCCGGCCGCGGGCAGCAGCGCCGTGGCCAGGAGCATGCCGGCCAGCCAGGCCGGCGTGGCGGTGCCGGCCGGGATCTCGCTGCCGTGGGCGTAGCCGTGGCAGATCGCGAAACCGCCGGCGATCGCGCAGGCCAGGACCAGCGGCAACGGCCGGCGTCCTGCGAGCAGCAGGCCGAGCACGACCAGCGAGACGGCGACGCCGATTTCCGTGACGGCCAGAGCAGCGGCGTCACAGGCGCCGAGCACGGCCCCGGCCCCTGCGCCGACGACGAAGGCCGCCAGCGGTATCCAGCGTTGCCGCGGCTGCAGCGTCGCGCTCCACCAGCCGACGGCGGCCATCGCCAGCAGATGGTCCAGACCGTTCAGCGGATGGACGAAGCCGGCGGCGAATCCCGTGTCCGCATGCCCCGGATGGGCGGCGGCGACGGCCGGCAGCAACGCAAGGAACAGGGCGAACGGGCGGTGCAGGCGTAGGCGCATCGGTAGCCTCGTGCGGATGGTCGGGAGAGAGAGGGACCTTTCAGCGAGTCGTCGTAACGAAGGCGGGGTTCAGCGGATCGGGTCGTGCACGGTGACGAGCTTCGTGCCGTCGGCGAACGTGGCCTCGACCTGGATGTCGGGAATCATCTCGGCCACGCCGTCCATGACGTCGGCGCGGCCGAGCAGGGTGGTGCCGTAGTGCATGAGGTCGGCGACCGTGCGGCCGTCGCGTGCGCCTTCGAGGATGGCCGCGCTGATGAAGGCCACGGCTTCGGGATAGTTCAGGCGCAGGCCGCGCGCGCGGCGCCGTTCGGCGAGCAGTGCGGCGGTGAAGATCAGCAGCTTGTCCTTTTCGCGGGGGCTGAGTTCCACACCGGCTCTCCGTCGGGTCAGGTGTTCCAGATGCGCGGGCGCCGCGCAGGCCTTCCGCTCACCAGCGGCCGCAGTGCGGCCCAGGCCCGCTCCAGCTGTCCGCGCACCGCCTCGGCATCGTGGCCGAGCACGCGGACCAGCAGCAGGCTAGCCGGAGCCGGCAACCAGGTTGCTGCGGCGCACAACGAAGACTGCGATGAACCCGCGGTCGATTGCAAGCCCGTAAGCGCGAGCGTTTCGCGAACCTGTTCGAGCGCCGCGTCGGGTGCTCCTTCCAGCGCCGGCGCAGCGCTCCAGAGCGTAGCGAACACGGCACGGCCGGCCAGCCCGACCGGCGAGTGCAGCAGCGCGTCGTCCGCGCGCAGGTCGGCCTGCTCGTGCCATACCGGCTGCCCGGCGCGCCGCACGCTCAAGCTCTGGCGCAGGCGGCCCTGGTTCCAGCGTTCGCCCGCGGCGATGCGGCCGAGCTGCACGATGTCCCAGCCGAGCATGCGCGCGCCGGGGGCGAGATCCAGCTCCAGTTGCTGGATCGCGTCGGCGCCGCTGAACAGGATGGACTCCTGCGGCAGCCACTCCAGGGTCGCGCCGGCGTCGACCTGCAGGCGAATGCTCTGCTGCGCCTCGGGCCCGGCGCTGCGGTACCACTTGGTCGCGCCCGGTGTGCTCAGCAGGACTTCGCTGCCGGCGTGCAGGTGCACGGCGACGTCGAGCGAGTCGCCGCCGGCGATGCCGCCGGGCGGATGCAGCAGCAGTCCCTGACAGGCGTCGCCGCGCGGATGCAGCAGGCGCTGCAGGCGCAGCGGTCCGGTGTGCCGCGCCTCGGCCAGGCGCGTGCGTCCGCCGTCGCCGACGAAGCGCAGCTGCAGGCACGCCGGCCAGGGCGGCGCCGGAGAGGCGACGGCGGCGTCCGATGTCGCGTCGGTCGGCATCACCTCGTCCGGGCGCGGGATCATTGAATTTCTACCGATTTCTTCATCGTTGCGGTCCTGGCTGGCGCAGCGGGCAGCGCAGGGACGGTAGTATCGGCGCAATGCGCGCGCGGCGGCTCGGAAACCGCTCCCGTCGACGGCGGCCGCCGCGCCAGGTCGAATCCGCCGGGCGATTGCGGCAGCAGCCGCAGACGCGTACCGAGCCGCCGCCGCATTCCCGTTCCCACCGGAGTCCGTCCCATGAAGAAAGCCAGCGTCGCGACCGTCGTCTCCACGGCGACCGACTATGCGCACCGCATCCATGCCGGCCGCTACGACCTCGTCGCCGACGAGCCGCCGGCGCTCGGCGGGCGGGGCGCCGGGCCGGCGCCGTTCGACCTCTACCTCGCTTCGCTCGCGGCCTGTACGGCGATCACCCTGCGCATGTATGCGCAGCGCAAGGGCTGGGACCTCGGCGAGTTCCGCGCCGAACTGCAGCTGTCGTTCGACGACGAAGGCAAGGTGCACGTGCATCGCGTGCTGCATTCGGACCAGCCGCTCGGCGACGCGCAGTGGCAGCGGCTGCTCGAGATCGTCGCGAACACGCCGGTGACCAAGGCGATGCGCGAAGGTGCGACGATCACGAGCGAACGCGCCGCCTGATCGCGCGGAGGCGCCGCCGCGAATGTTCGGTCGGCGCCGGCCTGCGCGTTGGTACGGGCCTGGCGGGCCACCGCGCCGCCGCTGGCGCGGCGACTGCCGTGCCGGATACCCTAGCGGACGGAACGATGGCCAGTCCGCGTTCCACCGCATCCACTCGCCCGATCCGACGGACAGTATGAGCGCAGCAGGCGCGCGGCAGACGATTCCCATCCGCTACAGTTTCGCCGACGTGGTCATCGAACCCGAGGGCCGCCGCATCTTCGTCGGCGCGCGCGAACGCGCGGCGTCGCGGCGCGCGTTCGATCTGCTGCTCGCGCTCTGCGAAGCGCCCGGCCGCGTGCTGTCGCGCGACGAACTCAGCGACCGTCTCTGGCCCGGCGGCCAGATCGTCTCCGACGAAGCGCTGACCCAGGCGATCTTCCGCGCCCGCGCCGTGCTCGGCGCCCAGGGCGAGCGCATCGTGACCCTGCGCGGCGTCGGCATCCGCTTCGATGCCGAGGTGCAGCGCGAGACAGTGGCCGTCTCGGCTGCGATCGTCGCATCGCCGGCTCCGTCCGAAGCGCCGCTGCCGCCGGCGAACGAAGGCGCCGGCTCCTCTGCCCACCTCTCCGCGGCGTCGGCCGACGCCGCCTCCTCCGGCGATCCGTATCGGCGCACCGCCGCCGTGCCTCCGGCGACGGCCCAAGCGCCGCCCGCGGTTTCGCCGTCGGCGGCCCCTGCACCGGCGAGCGCCGTTTCACCGGTTGCCGCTCCACTCAGGGCAGCCCTGCCGGGGGGCGGCCCTGCGCCGGTCGCAATTCCGCCGCCGACGGCCGCCGCGCGCCGGCGTCCGTTGCTGCCGCTGCTCGCGCTGGCGGCGCTCGTGCTCGTCGCGACAGCGTTCGCGTTCTGGCGCTGGTCGCTGTCCGACACACAATGGATCGATCAGGGTTACGGCATTCGCGCGGCCGACGTGCATGCGGCGCAGGACGACAGCCTGCGCCTGCTCGGCGAGGCCATACGCTACGACAACCGCGGCGACCGCGCGCGGGCACGGGCGCTGCTCGAAACGCTCAATGACAGCGACGCGCGGACGCCGTGGCCGCCGCTGCTGCTCGCGCTCTGGTCCGTCGGTGCGGGGAATGCGGCCGATGCCGAGCGCTGGCTTGCGCGGGCCGGCGAGCGTGCCCGGCCGCTGCGCGATCCCTACGTCAATGCGATGCTGCGCTACGTCCAGGCCGAACGCGACGGTACGGCGGCCGACATCATCCGCTACGCCGGCGCCGTACTCGATCTGCGCGCGCAGGCCTGGCGCATGCACCTGGCCCGTGCACACCTGAAGCACTACCAGGGCCTGCGCGAGGCGGCGCTCGAGGAGATCCGCCAGATCGGCACGTTCGAGCTCGGCAACCGCAAGCTCGAATCCGCGCTCGCCGACCGGGCGTCGTTCGGCGACGTAGCCGGCGCCCAGGCCGTGCTCGACGGCCTCGCGCGCAACGGCGACGCGGCCGCCTGGGACTACCTGGCCGGCCGCATCAGCTGGAGCCGCGGCGACGTGGCCGCGGC
>NZ_JANFVR010000630.1 GCF_024609805.1 Tahibacter caeni
GAGCTGCAGCAGCGGGCCGGCGCGGCTCAGGCGCAGCGACAGCGAATGGCGCGCTCCGGTCGTCTCGCGCCAGGCGCGGCGCTGCGCCGGCGACGGCGGCTCGGCGGTATTCAGGCGGCGCGCTATGGCCGGCTCGATCGTCGCGAGCCCGGCTTCGGTCTCCAGCGCGTTCGCGATCAGTCCCATCATGCCGAGACGAGCCCAGTCGAGGTCTTCGAGCCCGGCGGCGATCTCGACGGGCAGAACGAGTACGCGCGGCTGCGCCGTGGCGCTGCCGGATTGCGACGTCGTGCGCCAGAGCAGCCCGGCCAGCGCGACCAGCGCGAGCACGAGGCAGGCCCAGAGCAGCGGACGCCGGTGCGCCGGTTTCGCTCTGGCTGGCGGTGTGGCGGCAGAGTCCTGCAGCGCGGCGTCGCCGGCGATTGCGGCGGAAACGCGCTCCGTGCCCGGCGACGTGCTCTGCAATGCCGAGCCGGCTGCTTCCGAAGGCGTCGCCGACTCGGACGAACTGACGGACGGCATCGAAACGGCGGCGGCTGCCGGCAGCGGTTCGCCTGGCGCCGACGCCGTGACCGCGGCGATCCAGCGGAAGCCGCGGCCGTGCACGGTCTGTATGCAGGCGCGCGACTCGCCGTCGTCGGCCAGCGCCTTGCGCGCCTTGTAGACCAGTTGCGACAGCGAGGCGTCGCTGACCGGCCGGCCGTTCCAGAGCTTCGTGATCAGCTCCTGCTTGTCGACGGCGCGCTCGCGCTGCTCGATCAGATGGACGATGAGGTCGAAGACGCGCGGTTCGCAGTCGACGTCGCTGCCGTTCAGTCGCAGCGAACGGCGCGCGGTGTGGATTTCGAAATCGCTGCCGCGATAGGTCAGGGCCTGCATGATCGGCGCATTATCCGCGAAGCCGCGCCGCGGCGGCATGGCCGCTCACGGCGGCAGGCGCGCGAGTTCGTCGAGCAGGAATTCGCGGACCGTCGTCTCTCGGCCGTCGGCGAAGCGGATGCGGTAAGGCTGACCGCTGACCGACGAGGTGGACGCGAGCGCGTCGATGAAGCGCTCCGCATCGTCATCGGCGGCGCTGCGCCGGGCCGCCTGCCATTTGCGGCGCAGATGCGCCGCGGCGTCGGCCGGCGAATGGTCCTTGCCGTTGCGGACGAAGCGCGCGCCGTCGAGCGCGGCGATCGCAGCCAGCAGGCGTTCTATGCGTTCGGTCTGCGACAGGCTCGCCGCGTGCGGCGGAGCCGTCCGGCCGGTAGCCGGCGCCGCGGTCGGCGCGGTTTCGCTCGCCGGCACCGGCGCGCCG
>NZ_JANFVR010000631.1 GCF_024609805.1 Tahibacter caeni
GCAGCTCGCCGCCGGGCTCGGAATGGGTGACCGGTTGCATGGGTTCGTGGACCTGCGGCGCGGCGCTGCGCGCGGCGGACGCGGCGGCCGGAGCCGGTGCGGCGGCGGGCGGGATCGGCGGAGGCGCCGCGGCCGGGCGGCGCGGCGCGGGTTCTTCGGGAGCGAAGCGGTCGCGCACGGTCTGCGTGAGCTGCAGGGTTTGCAGGTCCTGCTCCACCTGCCGCAGGCGGCCCTGCAGGGCGCTCAGCCGGCCGAACAGCACGCCGACCAAGGTGCCGAACACGGCGCCGACGCCGAAGCCGTTCTGGAACAGGGTTCCCCCGAGGAACGTGCCGACGAACAGGCCGATCAGACCCAATAGCCAGGGCATCTCGTCTTCCCTCCGTGAATGCGACGTTCACACTCTAGCGGCCGGCCGGGCCGCCGTCGCGTTCTCGTGCGCGGGTATCGCCGGCCGATACCGCGCGGATCAGTAGACGGGCGGCGCGCCGGGCGGGCGGGTCTTGAAGCGCTTGTGGAGCCAGAGATATTGCGCCGGCGCCTCGCGCACCATGGCTTCGATCGCGCGGTTCACGACGGCCGTGTCGGCGACGGCGTCGGCGCTCGGGAAATCCGCCAGCGGCGCCTCCAGGCGCAGACTGTAGCTGCCGTCGGGCTCGCGCCGGTGGAAGAACGGCAGCACGAGCGCGCCGGACAGCCGCGCGAGATGATGGGTCGCCGTGATCGTCGAGGCGGGCTGGCCGAAGAACGGCACGAACACCGACTCCTTGCCGCGCATATCCTGGTCGGGCGCGTACCAGACCGTGCCGCCGCGCTTGAGGTAGCGGACCGTCGCGCGCAGTTCGTCCTTGGTGAACATGGTGTCGGCGTAGCGCAGGCGCGCGGCCAGCACGGCGCGTTCGAACACTGCGTCGTCCATCACGCGGTACATGCCGGCGATGCGGATGCGCCGCGACACGAGCCGTGCACACAATTCCAGATGGGAAAAATGTCCGCCGACCAGCAGCACGCCGCGGCCCTGCGCGCGCGCCGCTTCCAGGTGTTCCAGCCCGTCGATGCGGCACGGAATCGCGGCGATCCGTTCGTCGCTGCCGAACCAGGCCAGCGCGAACTCGACGAGCATGCGGCCGCTGTCGCGCAGGCTGTCGGCGAGCAGGCGCCGGCGGGCGGCGTCGTCGAGCTCGGGAAAGCACAGCGCGAGGTTGCGCGCGGCGACGTGCCGGCGCACGACGAGCAGGCCGCCCGCGAGCCAGCCGGCCAGGCGGCCGAGCCGGCGCAGCCACGGCAGCGGCAGGCGCG
>NZ_JANFVR010000632.1 GCF_024609805.1 Tahibacter caeni
CGGCCAGTTCGTGCTCGGCGACGCGCGGCAGCTGCTCGCGCTGACGATCTTCCACCGCACCAGCGCCGACGCGCTCGTGCAGGAGCTCGGGCGCGAGCCCCGGCGCCCCGGCGCCGGCGCGCGCGGCAGTCCGGCGAGCTGAATGGCAACCGCGCACCGCGCCGGACCCGCGCGCGAAACCGTCGCGGCCATCGCATAGCATAGGCGCGGCACGACCGGCGCGGCCGGCCTGCATGATGCTCATGGGGGAGTTGCGGTGATCCGTCGATCGGCAGCCAGCGTCGTCCTGTTCCTGTGTTCCGTGCTCGGCCTCGCGCCGCCGGACGCCGCCGCGCAGCAATGCACCTTCACCCAGCCGGCGCCGGCGAACTGGCAGCGCGTCGATACAGCCGTGGTCCGGCTCCCGCTGCCGCGCGACGCCTATCGCACCGAAGACGGCGGCGGCGACACGACCGGCTACCGCTACCGCGCCGAAGGCCTGGACGTGCTCGTCGACTACGGTCCGGCGCGCGCGCCGGCCGAACCGGAAACCGGCATGGTCAGCCGCCTGCTCGGCGGGGCGCCCGCCTTCATCGTCAACGAGGCGCGCGCCGATGGCGCCGGGCGCATCGCGATCACCTGGACCAGCCTCGGCCACACGCAGAGCGAGGCCAGCGTGACGATCGCGTTCACCGATGCCGCGCGCCGCAGCGACGCCTGCCGCATCGCCTCGGGCCTGCGCCTGCTCGGCGACGCCACGGCGCTGACCTTGCTGCGCACCGGATCCAGCGCCGGCCAGCGCTACGCCGTGCTGCGCAGCGGCAACGGCGAGCAGCGGCGCGTCGTCGAAGGCGACTACGTCGCGCTGAACTGGGGCAAGGTCGCGCACATCGAGGAGCGTGCCGTGGAAATCGCCGAACGTCTGCCGGTGCGCGGCGGCGACTGGAGCGAGCGGCGCACGACCCTGCGCACCACGCGCTGACCTACGCCCCGGTCGTATACACGCCGCGCGGCCGCCGCTACCATCGGCGCCGGCGAAGCAAGTCGCCTCCGGTCCGCGGGAAGGGTGCAACCCACTTGTGCGAATTCCCTGTTTGCCAACCTTTGTGCAGCCGGTGTTGCGGACCGTCGGCCTCGATGCACGGAGGTGACGCATGAATTCCCTGCCCGACCGGGCCGATCTCGAACACCTGCGCAAGCAGGCCAAATCCCTGCTGCAGGACTATCGCCGCGGCGACGCCGCCGCCATCGCGCGCCTGCGCGCCGACCTGCCCGCCGCGCGCGGC
>NZ_JANFVR010000633.1 GCF_024609805.1 Tahibacter caeni
AGCGACTTCGATCCTGACTGCAGCGGCGCCGGTCATCGCGCCGCCGCCTCTGGCGCCGATATCGGTCGCGACGATCGCGCCGGCACCCGTCGCGCCGCCGGCACCGGTCGTGGTCGCGGCGCCCGTCGTCGCTGCCGCGCCGGCGGCGAGCGTCGACCTCGGCGCGCTGCTGCTCTCCATCGTCGCCGACAAGACCGGCTATCCCGCGGAGATGATCAGCCTCGACATGGACCTCGAGGCCGACCTCGGCGTCGACTCGATCAAGCGCGTCGAGATCCTCGCCGCGCTGCACACGCAAGGTGCGGTCGTCGCGAAAACCGAGCCCGCGAAGATGAGCGGGATGCACACGCTGCGGCAGATCGCCGAATACCTGCAGGGCGGAGCCGTGGCGAGCGCGCCGGTCGCTGCGCTCGCTGCGTCGGCCGCTGCCGTCGACGACGTCGCCAGAATCCTGCTGGGCGTCGTCGCCGAAAAGACCGGATATCCGGTCGAGATGCTGGACCTCGCGATGGACATCGAAGCCGATCTGGGCATCGACTCGATCAAGCGCGTCGAAATCCTCGCCGCGATGACCGAGCGCGTGCCCGGCATCGCGAAGGACCGCGCGGTTCCGCCGGCGCTCCACACGCTCGCCGACATCGTGGCGTACCTCGGCGCGACGCCGGCTCCGACCGCAGCGACGCCGCTCGCGGATGCGCCGAAAGCGAAACCGGTGCGCCGCGCCGAACTCGGCCGCTTCGTGCTCGAGCTCACGCCCGCGCCCGCGGCCGGCTTTGCCGCGCCGGGCCTGGTCGACGGCGAGCCGGTATTCGTGCTCGGCGCTGCGGGCCTGGATTCCGCAGTCGCGACCGCGCTGCGCAGCAACGGCGTCGATGCGCGCGCCGTGGACGCATTGCCCGACGGCGCGAAGCGCTGCGTCTATCTGGGCGGCCTGCGTAGCGTCGAGGACGAGGTACAGGCGACGGCGGTGAACCGCGAGGCGTTCGTCGTCGCGCAGCGCCTGGCCAACGTCGACGACGCGCTGTTCGTGACCGTGCAGGACACCGGTGGGCATTTCGGCGTGCAGAACGCCGACGCGCGCCGCGCGTGGCTCGCGGGCTTGCCCGCGCTGATCAAGACCGCGGCGCTGGAATGGCCGCGCGCGACCTTGAAGTCGATCGACCTGGAGCGCGGCGCGCGGGACGACGCGGCGCTCGCCGGGGCCATCGCCGACGAGCTGCTGCGCGGCGGCGGCGAGATCGAAGTGGCGTTGCCTGCCGCGGGCGGCCGCTACGCGCTCAGGAGCGTC
>NZ_JANFVR010000634.1 GCF_024609805.1 Tahibacter caeni
CGTGCTGCGGCTGACGCCGGTCGCCGCCGACGCGGCGGTGACGGCCGAGGCGGCGCCGGTGTTCGATGCCGCGGCCGACGGCGCGGCGGGCGACGCCGACGGCGAGCGGTTCCGCCGCGATCTCGTCGAACTCATGGTGTATGCGGTAGAGATCTGGGAGCGCGTCACCGGGCGCACGCGCATCGACCTGGCCGAGAAGAGCCGCGTCTGGCGCGTGACCATCGACGAAGGCCGCCTGCGCGTGCGCGCGATGGAGCGCTACCTGAGCCTCTCGCGCCTGCCGCGCCAGCCGCGCTGGCGCGAAGTGCTGCGCACGGCTTACTACGTGCTGTCCGAGTGCCGTCTCGAGGCCGGCGACCGCGAGGCCCTGCGCCTGCGCGCCGACAGCGTGCAGGCCAGCCTGCGGCGGCGCGCGTTGCTCTGAACCGCGTCAGTCGGCCGGATGTTCCGGCGACGCCTCGCAGACCGCGCAGAACCCGCTGACCCCTTCGGACAGGCTGTAGTCGCTGTGATGGCTGGTATCGAGTATCGAGGCCGGGCCCTCGATGATCGCGACCACGCTGCCGGCCGTGCTCTGGAGGGAAGTCGACGCGGAATACAGGCGCCGGCAGTGGTTCAGCGCCATGCGCTGGGCGACGTGGTAGTCGTCGTCGAATTCGCCGCAGGTCTGGTTCGGGCAGGGCTTGGTCGGCACCGGACCGATGGATGTCGGGCAGGCAGGCGGCTCGTCGGTGCCGGCGCTCTTGCGGCCGCCGAGCTGCTTAAGGCAGATGCGGTAGCGATCCAGGTCGGGACTGCCGAGACGGAACTCCTCCTTCGGCGCGACGCGGCCGCCGGCGCACCAGTCGACGTCGGGCAGCGGATCGTGGGCGAAGGCCGGCAGCGCGGCCAGCAACAGGATGGCGGTGGTCCGGAATTGCATGAGCGTCCTCCCAGGATGTGGTCGGCGCAGGCGGGCCTGCGTCGGCGAGGCGGAATAGATCGCAGCAGCGGCGCCCGCGCGCAAGCGGGGGATGGGACCAAGCCGGGAAGGAATCGCCGCAAGTCGTTGATTTTCGGTGGTCATGTGCCGGAATCCGGATCACCGGGGCTTGTTTTCGGGACGGTGTTCGCGCGAACGTCGGCGGTCATGCCCCTCCTGCCGAACGCTGCCTTGCCGCGCCGTCGCCGGGCCGCGGCCGTGCTCGCGGCCGGCGTGGCGGCGGTCCTGTTCGCCGGTGCTGCGGCCGACGAGTCGGCGGTCGAACGCTGCCGGCGGCTCCAGCCGCAGGCG
>NZ_JANFVR010000635.1 GCF_024609805.1 Tahibacter caeni
GAGGCCGCCTATGCGCGCGCGCTCGCGCTGGCGCCGGACTGGCCGCGGGCGCGCTGGCAGCAGGCGTTGGCCGTGCCGGCCGTGCCCGAGAGCGAAGCCGCCGCGGCCGCAGCGCTCGCCCGTTTCGATGCGGGCGTGGCCGCGCTGACGGCAGATCCCGGCGACAGCGAAGCCGCGTTCGACTGCATGCAGGCCGTCGGCGTGTTCGCGATGCACTACCTGCCCGGCGACCACACGGCGCGGCAGCGCCGCTACGGCGATCTGCTCGGCGCAGTCGCGTCGCGCGCGCGGCCGCAATGGCTGCAGACCGACTGGACCGCGCTGGCCCATGGCGGCCGGCTGCGCGTCGGCTTCGTCAGCGCGTATCTGCACGAGCACGTGGTCGAGCGCTATTTCGGCGGCTGGATACGCGGCCTCGATCCGGCGCGCTTCGAGCGCCACGCCTGGTACACCGGCGCCTCCGCCGATGCGCGCACGCAGGCGCTGCGCGAATCGGTCGACCATTTCGCCGAACCGGCCGGGTCGTTCGACGATTTCGCCGCCGCGTTGCGAGCGGCCAAGCTCGACGTGCTGATTTACCTCGACGTCGGCCTCGATCCGCGCCAGCAGGCGCTCGCGGCGTTGCGCCTCGCGCCGGTGCAATGCGCCGCCTATGGCCATCCGGTCGGCACCGGTCTGGCGACCGTCGACTACTACCTGTCCGGCGACGCGCTCGAACCGGCCGACGCGGACATGCACTACCGCGAACGACTCGTGCGGCTGCCGGGACTCGGTTGCGTGCCGCGCGCGCCGGCGACGCCGGCCGGGACGCCGGCGTCGGATCTGCGGGTGGCCGGCCAGCCGCTGCTGCTGTGTCTGCAGAACCTCATCAAGCTGCCGCCGTCCTTCGATGCGGTGCTCGCCGCCGTGCTCGCCGCGAGCGGTGCCGTGCTCGTGCTGTTCGATCGCAGCGCCGGCATCAGCCGGCGTTTCGTCGCGCGGCTGTCGGCGGCGCTCCAGGCACGCGGCCTCGATCCGGCCGCCTGCCTGCGCGTCGAAGCTGCCCGGCCGTACGCGGACTACCTCGCGCTCGTGCAGCAGGCCGATCTCGTGCTCGATTCGCCGGGCTTCAGCGGCGGCGGCACGAGCCTCGACGCGCTCGGCGTCGGCACGCCGGCCGTCACGTTCGACGGCGCGTTCGCGCGCGGCCGCCAGACTGCGGCAATGCTGCGCCGGCTCGGCCTGGCCGAGCTGGTCGCCGCCGACGATGCGGCCTACGTCGCGCTCGCGAG
>NZ_JANFVR010000636.1 GCF_024609805.1 Tahibacter caeni
CGCCGCCCGCCGCCGCCGTCGTGCCCGAAGCCGCCGCGGCGGCGCTGGCGCCGGAAGTCGCGAGCTATGAAGTCGCCGCCGAAGCCGCGGCCCAGCCGGTCGCCGAAGCGCCGGCCGAGGAAACGCCGGCGTTCGACCCGGTGCCCGCAGCCGCGCCGGCGCCGGCGAAGAAGAGCTGGCGCGAGCGCCTGTCGGGCAGCGCGTTCGCGCGCAGTCTCGGCAATCTGTTCTCGCGCAAGCCCAGGCTCGACGAAGCCCTGCTCGAGGAGCTCGAAACCGCACTGATCACCGCCGACGTCGGCGTCGCGGCCAGTACCGAGCTCGTCGAAAGCCTGCGCAAGCGCCTGAACCGGCGCGAATTCGAGGACGCCGACCAATTGCTCGCCGCGCTGCGCCAGGCGCTGATCGAGCTCGCGGCGCCGATCGCCCGGCCGCTCGTCGTCGATACCGCGCACAAGCCTTTCGTCATGCTGATGGTCGGCGTCAACGGCGTCGGCAAGACCACGACGATCGGCAAGCTCGCGCGGCGCTACCAGCAGCAGGGCCTGGACGTCATGCTCGCGGCCGGCGACACCTTCCGCGCGGCCGCCGTGGAACAGCTCAAGACCTGGGGCGAACGCAACCAGGTGCCCGTGGTCGCGCAGGGCTCCGGGTCGGACGCGGCCAGCGTGATCTTCGACGCGCTGCAGTCGGCGCGCTCGCGCGGCCTGGATCTGCTGATCGCCGACACGGCCGGTCGCCTGCATACCCAGGGCGGCCTCATGGACGAGCTCGGCAAGATCCGGCGCGTGCTCGGCAAGCTCGATCCGGATGCGCCGCACGAGGTCCTGCTCGTGCTCGACGGCACCACGGGCCAGAACGCGATCAACCAGGTGCGCCAGTTTCGCGCCGCGATCGGCGTGACCGGCCTCGTCGTGACCAAACTCGACGGCACGGCCAAGGGCGGCGTGATCTTCGCGCTGGCGAAGGAATTCGGCCTGCCCGTGCGTTTCGTCGGCCTCGGCGAAAGCCTCGACGATCTGCGCGAATTCGACGCGACCGCGTTCGTCGACGGCCTGCTGCCGGCGGCGCTGGGCGGCTGAATGGCCGGGCGTGGCCAGATGCGCTGCCGGCGCGCGGATTCGTGCGGCATCGTCGCTGGCGCGCCGTCCGGAACCGGCGGCCGGGCCACAACACACGCCGGCGTATTCGGTCCGGCGGCGGAGCCGGCGCGCCGCCGTATCGGCGCGGCGCAGGCGTACGGGCGCCCGGGCCAAAGGCGGCGCGAC
>NZ_JANFVR010000637.1 GCF_024609805.1 Tahibacter caeni
CCACGCTGTCCGCAGCGTCGCCGGCGGCCGGCGGGTTCGCCGGGGAATCGGCCGCCGCGGCCGTCTCGCCGGTCAGGGCCGGCACCGTGACGAAGCGCGACTCCGGCGGCTCCTGGCCCTTGGGCCACAGCAGCATGCCGAGCAGCAGCACGGTGCCGGCGATCGCCGACAGACCGACCCAGAGGCTCGCCGGCCATTCGCGCACGCGTTCGCGCCAGGACGGCGCGTGGTCGCCGTTGCGGCGCTGCTCGAGCTCGCTCTCGACCTGGTCCAGCCCGTCCAGCAACTCCGCGGCGTTGGCATAGCGCTGGGCCGGCTCCTTGGCCAGCAGCCGGTCCATGAGCGGCTGCCAGGCGCGCCGGGTCGGCGGCAGCCGCGGCGCGGGCTGCTCGACGTGGGCCAGCGCGACCGACAGCGCGTCGGGACCGTGAAACGGCAGATCACCGGTCAACAGCTCATAGGCCATCACGCCGAGGCTGTAGAGATCGGAGCGGCCGTCGAGCGCCTGGCCGCGGGCCTGTTCCGGGCTCATGTAGCCGGTCGAGCCCAGGGTGGCGCCCTCGCGCGTGACGCGCACGTCGGAATGGCGCGCGAGCGCGATGCCGAAATCGGTCAGCAGCGGGCGGTCGAGCTTGTCGAACAGCACGTTCTCGGGCTTGACGTCGCGGTGCACGATGCCGTGCTCGTGGGCGTAGCCCAGGGCCTGGGCCAGGCAGCGCAGGATCTCGATGATGCGGCGCTGGTCGCCCGTGTCCTTGCGCGCGGCCAGGTCGCCGTTGGGCAGATAGGGCAGGGTGTAGTAGAGATGGCCGCTGGACGCGCGGCCGACCTCGTAAATGCTGACGATGTGCGGATGGTCGAGCCGCGCGATCAGGCGCGCCTCGTTCTCGAAGCGCTTGATCAGGTCTTCGCTCGGTGCACGGTCGGCGCCGAGCACCTTGATCGCGACGTCGCGCTCCAGCGCGGTCTGTACGGCCAGGTACACCGTCGCCATGCCGCCCTGGCCGAGCTGGCGGGTGATGCGGTAGCCGGGAATTTCGAACGGAATGCCCGGATTGGCGGTCATCGGCCGTGATGAGGAGGGGGAAACGGCCGCCATTCTATCGGAAGCCGTGTATAGGAATGGTTGCGCGCGTCGCGTCGCCGCGGCTGGTGCGGTCCCGGAGCCCGTGGCAGGCTAGCCGGCATGAGTTCCGCGCCCACGCCCGCACCAGCGAGCCGCCCGGCGCCGCCGCCGGCGGCCCAGGCCGGCCGGCCCGTGGTGGTC
>NZ_JANFVR010000638.1 GCF_024609805.1 Tahibacter caeni
GGCGCGCTGCGGCGCATCGCCCGCGGCGGCAGGCCGGCGCTTGCCCAGCGCCGCCGTGCGTTTGGCCAGTGCGCGCGCCTGGTCCAGCGCCGCCTTGTCGCCGGCCAGCGCCGGCGTGCCCTGCCAGCGCAGCACTTCGAGTTCGGCGGCCGGTGCGAGCAGGCTGTCGAGCCAGGCGTGCTCGTGTTCGTGCCAGTCGCGGAACTTCGTCCACGCGTCGCGCACGAGGCTGCGGTGCGCCGTGCGCGACGCGTCGTCGGACGGCGGCTTGGGCGCGAGGTCGCGGCGCGCGCGGTATTGCGCGACGAGGTCGGCTTCGCGCGGTTCGACGCCGTAGCGCAGATAGTCCTCGATGCGGTCGAGCACGAGCAGCGAGGTGTCGCGCGTCACGACACCGTAGGTCTTGGACAGCGCGACGATCGCATCCCGATCTCGCTGCGGCCGGTCGTCGAGATCGGCGATGCGCGCGGTCGCCCAGAGCCGCTCGACGAAGGCGCCGCGAGCGGTGTCGAGCAGCGTGCCGGCGGCGGGCTTGAACCGGCGCAGCACGGTCGCGCCGTCGCCGTCGCCGAAGCGCAGCTCCAGTTCCGCATCGGCGCTGCAGCGGCCGTACAACGTGAACGCGCTGCCGGCCGGCTGCGGCGCGCGCGGCGCGAGGTCGGCACAGTGCCCGGCCAGTACCTGCGTGGCCTGCAGCACCCACGGCCGGCGTTCGAGCCGGGCCTGCGCCGTGTTGTCGTCGACGGCGAGCAGGTTGAGCACCTGGCCGCCGCCGCGCCTGGCCCAGCGCGCCAGGCGCGCCGCATCGACGGTCCGGGCCGCATGCGCGAAAACCAGCCGCGGCGTGCGCTCGCCGGCCAGCCAGCCCGGTTCGCCGTCGCCGAAGTTGCTCAGGCCGTCGCCGATCACGAGCACGACGTCGGCGTCGCCGGCCAGTTCCGGGCGCAGCGCGCCGTAGGCGCTCGCGCCGTCGAGCGGCAGCGCTTCGATCGCGGCGCGCAGCGCTGCACTGTCGCCGCGGCGTATCGCGAAACGCTGCGGCGGATCGGCGTCGTTGCGGAACGCGATCAGATCGACTTCGACCTCGCCGAGCCGGGCCAGCCACGCCTGCAGGAAGGCAAGTTCGCGCTCGCGCTGACGCGTCGCGGCGCTGCCCGACGCGTCGTAGAACAGCGCGATGTGGCGCGGCGCGGCCGCCGGCCTGCGCGGCTCGGCCGGCGCCGACTGCACCTGCGCGGCGAAGCGGCGCCCCT
>NZ_JANFVR010000639.1 GCF_024609805.1 Tahibacter caeni
GCCGTGCGCGCGCTGTGGCAGCAGGGCCAGGCGCGCGCGGCCCTCGCGCTGTTCTACCGCGCGGCCGTGCTGGGCCTCGACGAGGCGCTCGGCGTCGCGCTGCCGCCGGGCGCGACCGAGGCCGAATGCCTGCGCCGCTCGCGCCGCCTCGGCGATACCGACTACACCAGGCTGTTCGCGCGCATCGTGCGCTGCTGGCAGGCCGCGGCCTATGCGCAGCGGCTGCCGGCGACGACGGAAGTCGAGGAACTGCTGGCCGCCTGGAACGCGGCGCGGAGCGCCGGCGCATGACTCCGCAGCGGCGCTACAGGCTCATCGCCGCCGGCGTGGCCGGGCTGCTCGTCGGCCTGCTCGCCGCGTGGTTCTTCAGCACCTACCGGCGCGTCGAGCGCGAGGTCACCCTGCCGCCGCGCGGCGAGGCGCGCTTCAACCCGCTGTTCGGGCTCAAGCGCACCCTGGAGGCGCGCAAGATCGAGACAGTCAGCCGCGCCGATTTCAACTTCACGGCGCTCGCGCCCGAGTCCGGCGATCTGCTGCTGCTCGACATCGACCTGCGCTCGCTCAGCGACGCGCAGACCGACGAACTGCTGCAGTGGGTCGAAGACGGCGGCCATCTCGCGCTGCGCCTGCCGCAGGGCGACGAAGGCCGGCCCGGCGAGCTGCTCGAGCGGCTCGGCCTCACGGTCGCGCACGAGTTCAGCTGCATGAGCTGGGACGAGGCACTGGCCTGCGAGGACCCCGGCGCGCCCAAGTCCGCCGGCGAGGTCGCCGACGCCGTGGGCAAGGCCGCCGCGAACCGCTCCGCCGGCATGTACTGCAGCTCGTACCGCTTCAGGACCGCGGCCGAGTACGAAAGCGATTTCGACTGGCTCTGGGGCAACGGCAGGCAGGGCTTCGTGTTCGGCCGCCATCCCTGGGGCGACGGCGACGTGCTGATCGCGGCCGACTTCGATTTCCTGCACAACACCGCGCTCAAGGACGGCGGCAACGCCGCGCTGGCCTGGCAGCTGCTCGGTCCGGTGCTCGGCGAAGGCCGCGCGCTGCTGGTCTACGCGACCAACTCGCCGCCGTGGTACGTGCTCCTCGTGCGTCACGGCCGCTACGTGCTGCTGCCGCTGCTGCTCGCGCTGCTGGCCTGGCTCGCGGCGCAGAGCCAGCGCTTCGGACCGCTGCAGCCGCTCGCGCCGCGCCACCAGCGCGCGGTGCTCGCCCACGTGCAGGCCGCCGGCGAGTTCGCCTTCGCGCG
>NZ_JANFVR010000064.1 GCF_024609805.1 Tahibacter caeni
GTCGGCGACGGCGGCGGCCGCGGCACTGACGGCGCCGCAGGCGATCGTGAAGCAGGCGCTGGGCGGCGAGGCCGAGCCCGAGCTCACGCCGGCCGTGCGCGATGCCATCGTTGTGCTGAAGCAGACGCTGGCCCGGCTCGTGGATGCCGAAGCCGCCTGTCTGGCCGAGGCGAAGCCGCAGCCCGGCGCGTTCGCGCAGGCCCTGGCGGCGCACGTCGGCACGGCGCCGGCGACGACCGGGGCCGAGGCTCCGACGGGGAAGCCGCGTTTCGACGTGCAGCTGCTGCAGGCCGGCGCGTTGCTCAGCGTCGTCGCCCGTTTCGACGTGCCCTGCGGCGAAGACGCGCTGTGGCTGCTGTACGAGCGCCGCGCTGCGCAGTGGCGGCCGGCGCTGCAATGGACCGGCGCGGCCTACGATCGCATCGACAGCGCCTGGGGCGCGTTCCAGTACGCGGTCTCGCCGCGCGACGCCGACGGCCGCTGGTTCGTCGCGACCGCGCATGTGCGGCCGTGGTGCAGCTCGGCCTGGTCGGTCATCGATTTCGCGATCGCACGGCCCGGTGCCGCCGCCGTCAAGCCGCAGGTGCTGCTGGCCGAGAATCACGGCATCTGGTGGGGCGGCGACGATCTGGGCCGCCTGAGCGTGGACGCGGCGCATGCGGAGCTGCGCTTTCATGGTTCCAGCGTCGACCTGGACGTGCACAACCGCGAGTACGTACGCCGCTACGCGGTGAACGGCACGGCAGTCGAACGCGTCGCGCCGGTCGCCTCGTCGCCGCGCGGCTTCGTCGACGAATGGCTCGTTTCGCCGTGGGCGCAGGCGCAGCGCTGGTCGGCGGCCGATACCGCGCTGCGGGCGGCCCATGCGCAGCTGCAGTCCCTGCGCAAGGGCGGCGCGACGCTGATCTTCGGCGCGACGCGGCAGTGTGCCGACGGCGCCGTGCAGGTGGCGCTCGACGTGGGCAGCGGCAAGCGCGTTTTCCGCATCGCCGGCGAGCCTGCCCGCTATCGGCTGACGGCCGTCGCGACGCGGGAAGATCCGTCCTGCACGCGCGAACTCGCGGAGCCGGAGCCCTAGACGCAGGCGCCGCGGCGTTCGTCGCCGCGCGTCGCGGCCCCCGGCCAGGCGACCGCGTGCAGCGACGCGTTGGCGATGCCGGTTTCGGCCATCGCGCCGAACGGCAGTCCTGCCAGGCGGCATTGCACCCAGCGGATCACGGCGCCGTGGGTCAGCACGAGCACGCGCTGCGCCGGATCGGCGTTCGCGGCGTCGAGCGCGGCGACGACGCGCCGGCCGAACGCGGCGAAGTCTTCGCCGCCGGGCGGCGGGCACCGTTCGGGATCGGCGCGGTAGCGCGCGAGCGCGTCGGGCTCTTCGCGTTGGAGGTCGTCGATGCGGCGGCCCTGCCAGGCGCCGAAGTCGTATTCGACGAGGCGCGCGTCGAGACGCAGCGGCAGGCCGCGTGCGGCACCGAGCTCGCGCGCGAAGTCCGCGCAGCGCCGCTGGGTGGAAGAAACGAGAAGGTCCCAGTGGGTGTCGGCCACGGCCGCGCGCGACTGCGCCCAGCCCAGGTCGCTGAGCGCATCGTCGAGGCGGCCGCGATAGCTCGGCTGGCCGGTCGTGCCGTGACGCATCAGCACGAGCATCAGGCCTTGTCCGAGACGCCGGCTTCGGCGAACGTGGCCATGCCGGCGTGCAGCGCGCAGGCCAGCCGCAGCAGCGGGACGGCGACGCCGGCGCCGCTGCCTTCGCCGAGGCGCAGGCCGAGATCGAGCAGCGGCTGCGCCTGCAGCGCGGCCAGCACGCGCGCATGGCCGGTCTCGGCCGACCGGTGGGCGAACAGCAGCCAGTCGCGGCAGGCCGGATTCAGACGCACGGCCGCGAGCGCGGCGATCGATGCGATGAAGCCGTCGACGAGCACGGCGACGCCGCGCTGCGCCGCGGCGACGTAGGCGCCGGCCAGCGCGGCGATCTCGAAACCGCCGAGCCGGCGCAACGCCTCGCGCGCATCGGCGACGTGACTGCGGTGCAGCGCCAGCGCCTGCGCGATCACGTCGGCCTTATGGCGTATGCCGGCCGCGTCGAGGCCGGTGCCGGCGCCGGTCAGTGCGAGCGGGTCCGCGTCGAGCAGGGCGCAGGCCAGCGCCGTGGCCGCGGTCGTGTTGCCGATGCCCATCTCGCCGCCGACGAACAGCTCGGCGCCGGCATCGGCGGCGGCATCGGCGCTGCGCCGGCCCGCCGTCAGCGCCTGGGCGAACTGCGCAGCGTCCATCGCCGGCGCCTCGAGGAAATTCGCCGTCGCCGGCGCGATCCAGTCGCGGCGCACGCCGGGCAACGCGCCGGGATCGTTGACCGTGCCGAGGTGCACGACGTCGAGCGTTGCGCCGAGCTCGCGCGCGAGCACGCTGATCGCGGCGCCGCCGGCGGCGAAGTTGCGCACCATTTCGCCGGTCACGGCCTGCGGGTAGGCCGATACGCCGGCCGCGGCGACGCCGTGGTCGGCCGCGAACACGGCGATGTGCACCGAAGCGAGCCGGGGGCAGGTCCTCGCCTGCAGCGCCGCGAGCGTGACCGCGAGCCGTTCGAGCTCGCCGAGCGCGCCGGCCGGCTTGGTCAATATCGCCTGGCGCGCGAGCGCGGCCTCACGGGCGGCCGCATCGGGACGGCGTACGGGGTGTTCCAGCCAGGCGAGGTCCATGGCGAAGGCCTTTTGAAATGTCGAAGGAAAATTCAATCGCCGCGATGCGCGGCGCGGGCGCGGCCGGATCGGCTCACAGGCTGCCCTTGAGCAGCTGCGGGAGCCCGGCGATCGTGAACACCACGCGCTCGCAGCGCGCGGCGAGGTCCTGATGCAGGCGGCCGGCTTCGTCGACGAAGCGCCGCGTCAGCGCACCGAGCGGCACGACGCCCTGGCCGACCTCGTTGCTGACGAGGATGAGCTCGCCCGGAACGTCCTCGACCGCGGCGAGCAGCGCCGCGCGTTCGGCGGCGAACAGCGTTTCGTCCTTGCGGCAGAGCAGGTTGCTGAGCCACAGGGTCAGGCAGTCGACGAGGATGCAGCGCGCCGCGTGCGCTTCGTGGCGCAGGGTGCCGGCCAGCTGCAGCGGCGTTTCGCGCAGCTGCCAGTGCGCCGGCCGGCGTTCGCGGTGATGCGTGATGCGCGCGGACATCTCGTCGTCGCCGGCCGCGGCCGTCGCGACGTACAGCACGGCGTCGTGCGCCGCGGCCAGGCGTTCGGCCAGCGCGCTCTTGCCCGAGCGGGCGCCGCCGAGGATCAGGGTGCGCATCGGTCGTCTCCGGGGTCCAGGTCGAGCAGGCGCCGCAGCGCGGCGAGGTCCAGATGGGCTTCGACCGCATCGGCCAGCCGGTCGAGTGCTCGCTCGCGCAGCGCCGCGCGGTCCACGGCCTGCGCATCGGCCAGGCCGGCCCAGCGCAGCAACGCCGTGCCGGCCGGGGCCGTGTCGAACAGGCCGTGCACATACGTCCCGGCGATGCGCCCATCGTCCGACAGCGCGCCGTCGGTGCGGCCGTCGGCGAGCCGCAGCAGCGGGCGCGAGAGCGCCGCGCCGCGACTGACGCCGCAATGGATTTCATAGCCCTCGACCGCGGCGGCGGCATCGGTCAAACGCAGCTCGCCGTGCACGCGGCGCAGCTGCTTGTCCGGTTCCAGAGTGGTTTCGAGATCGAGCAGGCCGAGGCCGGCGCTGCTGCCGGCGGCGCCTTCGATGCCGTGCGGATCGTGGATCTGCCGGCCGAGCATCTGCAGTCCGCCGCAGATGCCGAGCAGCCTGCCGCCGTAGCGCAGGTGCGTCTCCAGCGCGGCTTCCCAGCCGTTGTCGCGCAGCCAGGCCAGATCGGCACGTACCGATTTGGAGCCGGGCAGCACGATCAGATCGGCCGGCGGCGGAGACTGGCCCGGCCCGACGTAGCGGAAGTCCACGGCCGGGTGCAGGCGCAGCGCGTCGAAATCGGTGTGGTTGCTGATCCGCGGCAGCGCCGGCACGACGACGCGCAGCGCGGCGTCGCGGCCGGCTTCGCGCGGCAGCGCATCTTCGGCATCGAGATCCAGGCCGTGCAGATACGGCAGCACGCCGAGCACGGGCTTGCCGGTCTCGCGCTCGAGCCAGTCCAGGCCCGGCTGCAGCAGGCCGGGGTCGCCGCGGAAACGGTTGATGACGAAGCCGCGCACGCGCGCCCGTTCGCTGGGCGAGAGCAGCATCAACGTGCCCACGAGATGCGCGAACACGCCGCCGCGGTCGATGTCGGCGATCAGGATCACCGGGCAGTCGACAGCTTCCGCATAACCCATGTTCGCGATGTCGTTCGCGCGCAGGTTGATTTCGGCCGGACTTCCCGCGCCTTCGACGACGACGGCGCGGTACTGCCGGACCAGGCGCCCGTGCGAGGCAAGCACGGCCTGCAGCGCGGCGCGCTTGTAGTCGTGGTATTCCGCCGCCTGCCGGTTGCCGATCGCGCGGCCGTGCACGATGACCTGGGCACCGAGATCGCTGTCGGGCTTGAGCAGGATCGGATTGAAATCCGTATGCGGCGGCAGGCCCGCGGCCTGGGCCTGCAGCGCCTGGGCGCGGCCGATCTCGCCGCCGTCGACGGTCACCGCCGAGTTCAGCGCCATGTTCTGCGGCTTGAACGGCGCGACGGCGACGCCGCGGCGGTACAGCCAGCGGCAGAGGCCCGCGACCAGCGTGCTCTTGCCCGCATCGGAGGTCGTGCCCTGGACCATGAGCACGGCGGCGCGGCGGGATGCCGGTATCGCTGCGGCGGGAGAAACCCCATTTCCATCCAACCCGCCGGCCCGTTGCGCGCTCCGAATCACCGGAACCGGCGCCTCCGGGTGGCGACTCACTCGCCCTGTCGAAAGGGAGGGCTCTTGGAAACCCCTCCCTTCAAGGGAAGGGAGTGGATGGGTTCCCGCCGAAGCCACCGCGGTGACTTGCACTGTCGTGACTCGCGCCGCGGCCGCGTGCGCGAGCGCCTCGGCCAGCCGGTCCCAGGCCGCTTCGTCGCCGGGCAGGCCGAAACGCAGGCTGGCCGGCGCGTCGAAGCGGCGCGTCAGCACGGCCTCGCGCGCGAGCGCCTCGTGCCAGTACGCGGCATCCGGCGTGCGTATCCAGTGGAACAGGTCCGTTGCGCCGCTGACGGCGAGGCCGTGCCGTTCGAGCAGGCCGCGCAGGCGGATGCCGTCGGCCGCGAGCGACGCGCGCGCGGCGGCCTGCCAGTCGCGATCGGCGAACGCGTGCTGCAGCAGCCAGCGCGTCGGCGCGGCGACGGTCCAGGGACCGAGCCGTTCGCGCAGGCGCGCGAGCAGCGATTCCCCGGCGAGGACGAAACCCGCGCGCGCGCCGGCGAGGCCGAAGAACTTCCCGGGCGAGCGCAGCACGACGAGCCCTTCGCGGCTCGTATGGGCGGCCAGGCTGCATTCGGGGGTCATGTCGACGAAGGCCTCGTCGACGACGAGCCAGCCGCCGCGCGCGGCGAGGCGCGCGTGCAGCGCGAGCAGCGCATCGATGCCGACGCGGGCACCGGTAGGATTGTTCGGATTGACGATCACGGCGACGTCCGCATCGACGTCGCCCGACGCCAGTGACGCCGCATCCGTCGCGACGACGTCGTGGCCGGCGCGCCGCCAGGCCTGCGCGTGCTCCGCATATGACGGGGCGAGTACGGCGACGCGTGCGGGTTCGCGCAGCCCCGGTAGCGCCTGTATCGCGGCCTGCGTTCCGGACGTCGGCAGCAGCGCGCGGCAGCCGTAGTAGTCGCAGGCGGCGGCCTCGAGTCCGTCTTCGTCCTCGGGCAGCCGCGTCCAGACCTCGCGCGGTATCGGCGGCAGCGGCCATCCGCGCGGGTTGATGCCCGTCGACAGATCGATCCACCGCGACACCGCTATGCCGTACTGCGCCGCGGCGCGATGCAGGCGGCCGCCGTGCTCAAGCATCGGGCGTCTCCGCTGCGGCGCGCTGCGCGAACGACGCCCGGTTCCATCGGGCACCGTACAGCGGCATTCAGAGGGCCTCGATCAGGAACGCGCGAAGCATGCCGGCCGATAGCAGCGCGGCAAGCCACAGGGCGACCGCACGATGGACCAGCGCGAGGGCGCGACGTATCGCCTCCGCGTCGGGTGCCGCCCCGCCGCCGAGTGCGGGCCGCTCGTGCCAGACGCCGTCGTAAGGCGCCGCGCCGCCGAGCCGTACGCCGAGCGCGCCGGCGCCGGCGGCCATGACCGGTCCCGCGTTCGGGCTGTCCCAGAGCGGCGCCTGGCGGCGCCAGCAGTCCATCGCAGGGCGGTAACGGCCGGCCAGCGCATAGGACAGCGCCGTCAGCCGGGCAGGGACGAGATTCAGCAGATCGTCGAGCTTCGCGGCGGCCCAGCCGAAGCGTTCGTAGCGTTCGGTGCGATAGCCCCAGAGCGCGTCGAGCGTGTTGACGAGCCGGAACGCGACCACGCCGGGCGCGCCGGCCACGGCGAACCAGAACAGCGCGCCGAATACCGCGTCGTTGCCGTTCTCGAGCACCGATTCGGTCGCGGCCGTCGCGACCTGGGTCGCGTCGAGATCTCCGCTGTCGCGGCTGACGATGCGGCCCACCGCGGCGCGGGCTTCGTCGAGCCGGCCGTAGTCGAGCGCGTCGGCGACCGGTTCGGCGTGCTCGCGCAGGCTGCGCAGGCCGAGCGCGAGATACAGCGCGAACGCGGCGAAGGCCGAGCCGAAGAACGGCAACGACTGCAGCCAGGCCGCGAGCAGCACGAACGGCGCGACGGCGAGCACGACGGCGCAGATGCCCGCAGCGCGGCTGTCGCGGTACAGGCGCGCTTCGAGCGCGTTCGCGCAGCGGCCGAAGCCGACGAGCGGATGCCAGCGCCGCGGCTCGCCGAGCAGGTGGTCCAGCAGCAGTCCGAGCACCAGTGCGGCCATGTGGAGCGGCCTAGAGCTCGATGCCTTTCTGTGCCTTGATGCCGGCCGCATAGGCGTGCTTGACGACGTTCATCTCGGTCACCGTGTCGGCGGCCTCGATCAGCGCCGGCGGCGCGGCGCGGCCGGTGACGACGACGTGCTGCCGCGGCGGGCGCGCCGCGAGCGCGGCGAGCACCGCGGCGAGATCGACGTACTGGTATTTCAGCGCGATGTTGAGCTCGTCGAGCAGCACGAGATCGAACGCCGGATCGGCCAGCATCGCCGCGGCCTTGTCCCAGGCCGCGCCGGCGGCGCGGATGTCGCGTTCGCGGTCCTGGGTCTCCCAGGTGAAGCCTTCGCCCATGACGTGGTAGCTGACCTCGTCGGGGAAACGCCGGAAGAACGCTTCCTCGCCGGTCGCGAAGCTGCCCTTGATGAACTGCACGACGCCGACGCGAAAGCCGTGGCCGAGCGCGCGCGCGACCATGCCGAAGCCCGACGAGCTCTTGCCCTTGCCGTTGCCCGTCGTGACCACGACGACGCCGCGCTCGATCGTCGCGCGACTGATGCCCGCGTCGACGACGGCCTTCTTGCGCTGCATGCGTTCGCGGTGGCGCTGGGCCGCCGCGGCGTCTTCGGATTCGCTCACGCCTGCTTGGCGCCGGCCTGGCGCTCGCCGAGCGCGACCACGCCGATCGCATGGGCCAGGCCGAACACGGCGATGTAGGCCAGCGCCACGCCGACGAAGCTCGGCATGTAGCGCAGGAAGTTCTGCACGTAGTCGGCGAGATTCGCGTCGGCGACGCGGCCGCCCATCCAGTAGAACGAGCCGTTGGAGACGAGGAAGGAGAGAAGGCAGCTGGCCAGCGCGATCAGGCCGGCCGGAAGCGCGGTCGACGGCTGCGGCTTGTACAGCTTCTTCGCGTAGAACGCGCCGCCGTACCAGAGCACGCCGTAGGCGACCACGAGCATGGAATAGGCCGGCGTGACGCAGAAATCGCTGACGCCGGCGAGGCTGATCGCGATGTAGTCGATGAGGCCGGCCTCGAGCAGCAGCAGCGGCAGCGCGACCGTGCCGGCCAGGTAGAAGCCTGCGACGAAGAAAATCGCCATCGACGCGTCCGGCAGGTGCAGCGCGCTGCCGAGATGGTGATAGCGGGTCACCAGCATCAGCGCCATCAGGGCGAGCAGGATCAGCGATTGCTTGGCGGTGGGCAGGAACTTCATGGACTAACTCCTGGCGGCGAAAGGAAAGCGCTCGGCGGCGGCGGGATGGCCGCCGCCGTCGCCGGCTCAACGGGCCGGACGGTAGCGCAGGGTGACGAAATAACTGCGACGGGGCTGATTGTAGAACGCGGCGGTCTCGTAGTCGTGGTCGGCGACGTTCTCGACGCGGGCCTGCAGCAGCCAGTCGGCCGAGAATGCGTATTCGGCGCGCAGATCGACGGTCGCATAGCCGCCGAGGCGGCGGGCGTTGGAGAGGTCGTCGTAGCGTTCGCCCTGCGCGTTGACGGTCGCGCCGAGGCCGAACGCGCCGAAGCGGCGGTCGAGGTCGATGCGCGCCGATTCGCGCGCGCGCCGCGGCAGTTCGTTGCCGTGGTAGATCGTCGCGCCGTCGTTCTTCGGATCGAGCAGGGTCAGGCTGCCGTCGAGGTTCCAGCCGGCCAGGCTCGTCGCCCAGCTCGCCTCAACGCCGCGTATGCGCGCCTCGTCGATGTTGCCGGGCGCGAATGTCGCCGCGTCGTAGGCGATCAGATCGTCGACGCGGGTCTGGAACGCGTGCAGCTCCCAGCGACCCGCGCCTGCGCGGCCGCGCAGGCCGACCTCGACGCTGCGCGATTCCTCGGGTGTCAGCGCGGCATTGCCGAAGCCTGGGAAATACAGTTCGTTGAAGGTCGGCGCCTTGAATGCGGTGCCGTAGCTCGCGACCAGGCGCAGGTCGTCGTTCAGCGCATAGCCCCAGGCCAGGCTGCCGGTATCGTGCGCGCCGAACTGCTCGTTGTCGTCGTTGCGCAGGCTGGCCTGGATGTCGTGCGCGCCGAACTTGGCCTGATACTGGGCGAACACGCCGGTCACGTTGCGCGAGCGTTCGTCGTAGGCCGTCGTGCTGTCGACGCGGTCGTCGAGATAGTCCGCGCCAATGCTGAGGAGCTGCGCTTCGCCGACGCCGATGTCGCCCTGCAGCGAGTAGCTGTCGCGGCGCGTGTCGAACTTGCTCTGGAAGACGCCGTTGCCGTAGTTGTCCGAGTAGTCCTCGCTGCGGCCGGCGCTCACGTTGACGACGAGGCGCTCGTGCGCCTGCAGGCGCAGCTTGCCGCCGACGACCTGCTGGCGGTAGATCGATTCGTTGACGAAGCTGCCGTCGTACGTGTTGCGGCCCTCGGCGCGCAGCGCGTTGGCCTGCAGGTCGCCGGCTTCGCCGAAGCGCCAGCCGCCGCTCAG
Organism: Tahibacter caeni; assembly: GCF_024609805.1. Lineage (GTDB taxonomy): Bacteria > Pseudomonadota > Gammaproteobacteria > Xanthomonadales > Rhodanobacteraceae > Tahibacter > Tahibacter caeni. The sequence continues at coordinate 9,352 of NZ_JANFVR010000064.1, forward strand.
GGACAGCGAGGAATTGCGGTAGGGATCGTCGTCGGGCTCGTCGGTGAAGCAGCCGGCGCCGGGGTTGGGCCGGCAGGAATTGAAGCCGTCGGTGTCGCTGTGGGCGAGGTTGGCCGACAGCCAGCCCCGTTCGCCGTTGAGGCTGAGCCCCGCGCTGGCTTCGCGCGTGTCGTGGCTGCCGATCGTCGCGGCAAACTGCGGCAGCAGGCCCTGGCCCTGGCCCCGGCGCGTGAAGATCTGGATCACGCCGCCGATCGCTTCGGAGCCGTACAGGCTCGAGCGCGGGCCGCGCACGATCTCGATGCGTTCGATCTGCTCGACCGGCAGGTCCTGGAACGCGGCGCTGCCGGCCGTGGCCGAGCCGATGCGCACGCCGTCGATCAGCACGAGCAGATGATCCGATTCGGCGCCGCGCAGGAACAGCGAAGCCTGCTTGCCGGGGCCGCCGTTGCTCGACAGCGACACGCCGGGCAGGCCGCGCAGCAGGTCGATCAGCGAGCGCGCCTGCAGGCGCTCGATGTCCGCGCGCGTGATCACGTTGACCGGTGCGAGGCTGTCGTCGACGGTCACGGCCGTGCGCGTGGCGGTGACGACGATGTCGTCGAGCTCGGGCGTATGCGGTGCCGGTTCGGCCAGCAGCGGCGCGGCGGGCAGGGTCAGGAACGCGGCGACAGCCGCGCAAAGCGTCTTGCGGTGCATGAGTCTTCCTCCGCGCTCACCCGCGCGGTCGAACGGCGAAAAGTCCGGTTCGCGGAAGGAAGACGGCAGCGGAGACGGGGCCGGTGGCTCGTTCGCCGCGGCGTCGCCCTCCGCGACACCACCAGGCCCGGCTCGCGGCGCGAGCCTGACCGCTGCAGGCCGGTCTCCGGACTCACGAGCGGAGCGATGCTCCGGCGCGGCGCCTTCCCGGATCGCTCCAGTGGCGTGATGCCGCGCTTGACTCGTTTACCGTTGCGGGGGCAGTGCCGGGATTCCACCGGCTTCCCGTTTAAGCGTTCGGACGTCCAGACGTCCTCGCGCCACCTGAAAGCGCGCGGATGGTAGCAGGCCGTCCCCCGATACACCATGCCACGGCCGGCCCGGCGTCGGCTGGGCGGGCGGTGACGGTGTCCGCCATCATCGCGACCCGGCGCCGGGCGAGCCGCCGGAACGGATCGACGCCGACGGCCTGGTGCCGAACGGCCGTGCCTGTTTCCACAACGGTACGCGCGGACGTCGCCGCCGCCTATCCGGACCAGCCCTTCGCACATCGCGCCGGCTGGACGTTCGCGCTGCGGCGCAGCGCGCTGCCGGCCGGAATGCCTGGCGACAGCCTGCAGATCCACGTGATCGCGCGCGAGCGCGGCGACCAGCGACTGCTGCTCGGGCGGCGGCGCGTGCAGCTGCGCGCAGCGCCCGATCCCGACGCCTGCCACGTCCGCTGCCGCAAGCCGTCCGATTCGCTGTATATCGACGCGCGCTCCAACGTGTTCCCGTATTCCGACTGCCATACGGACCAGCCGTTCGGCCAGATGTGCGAAGGACTGTCGTTCGAGGAGGTCTGGCACGATCCGCGGCTCGCGGCGCTGCGTCTGGACATGGTCGCCGGCAACGAACCGGGCATGTGCGTGCGCTGTCCGCTGTTCATCGACCGCGCCGTCGACGACGCGGCCACGTTCGCCGCGCACGCGGACTTTTCCACCGAGTCGATGCGCTGGGCGGCGCGCTCAGTCGCGCGCGGCGCGCTCGAGCATCTGCCGCGCGTGGGCCACGGTTTCCTTGGTGATCTCGATGCCGCCGAGCATGCGCGCGATCTCGTCGCGGCGGGCCTTGTCGTCGAGCGCCTCGATCTGCGTGAAGGTCTGGCCGTCGACGGCGTGCTTGCTGACGCGGAAATGCTGGTGGCCCTGGGCGGCGACCTGGGGCAGGTGGGTCACGCAGAGCGCCTGGCGCGCGCTGCCGAGGCGGCGCAGTTTCTGGCCGACCACTTCGGCGACGGCGCCGCCGATGCCCGAATCGACTTCGTCGAACACCATGGTCGCGACGTCGTCGAGGCCCAGCGCGGCGACTTCGATCGCGAGGCTGATGCGCGACAGCTCGCCGCCGGAAGCGACCTTGCGCAGCGCGCGCGCCGGCTGGCCCGGATTCGCACTGACGAGGAACTCGCAGCGTTCGGCGCCGAGCGCGTCGGGATCGGCCTTGGCCGCGGGCTCCAGCGCGACCTCGAATCGGCCGCCGGCCATGCCGAGCTCGCCCATCAGGCCGCTGATCTCGCCGGCCAGGCGCCGCGCGGTCGCGGCGCGGCGTTCGCTGAGCCGGCGTGCGGCCTCGCGGTACTGCTCGGCCGCGGCCGAGCGCTCGCGCTCCAGCGTCGCGAGCAGCGAACCCGCATCGCGCAGGGATTCGACTTCGGCGCGCAATTCCTCGGCGCGGCCGCGCAGCTCGTGCATGGGCAGGCGATGGCGCCGTGACAGCTCGTGGAGCTTGGACAGCTGCGCCTCGGCCTCGGCCAGGCGCTCCGGATCGAGTTCCAGGCCGTCCTGGTAGCGCGACAGCGCGTCGGCGATCTCGCCGAGCTGGATTTCGAGGCTTTCGATCATTTCGGCCGTCGCGGCCAGCGCCGGATCGAGCTCGGCCAGTCGCGCGAGCTCCTGGCGCGCGCGCGCCAGGCTGCGGCGCAGCGCGAACTCGCTGTCGCCGTCGACGAGGTCGGCGACGCCGGCGCTGCCGCTGACGAGTTGGCCTGCGTTGGCCAGGCGCTTGTGCAGGTCGTTGAGTTCGGCCAGCTGGGCTTCGCCGAGCGCATGGCGGTCCAGTTCCTCGAGCTGGCGTTCGAGCAACGCCAGGCGCTCGCCGTTGTCTTCGCCGGCGCCGAGGCCGGCCATGCGCTGGCCGAGCTCGCGCCAGCGCCGTGCCGGTTCGCGTACGGCGGCCAGCTCGGCCGAATGGTCGCCGAACGCGTCGAGCAGGCGCAGCTGGTGGCCGCGGTCGAGCAGGGCCTGGTGTTCGTGCTGGCCGTGGATCTCGATCAGGCGTTCGGCCAGCGCCGACAGCTGGGCCAGGGTGACCGGCCGGCCGTTGATCCAGGCGCGCGAGCTGCCTTCGGCGCGGATCACGCGGCGCAGCTGGCAGGCGCCGTCGTCGTCGAGCTCCTCGGCCGCGAGCCAGTCGCGCGCGGCCGGCGCCGCGGCCAGGTCGAATTCGGCCGTCAGCTCGGCGCGTTCGCAGCCGCTGCGGATCACGCCGGCGTCGGCGCGGCCGCCGCTGAGCAGCAGCAGCGCGTCGACGAGCAGGGACTTGCCGGCGCCGGTCTCGCCGGTGACTACGCTGAGGCCGGGGCGGAAGCCGATGTCGGCCTCGCCGACGATCGCAAAGTCCTTGACGTACAACGAGCGCAGCATCGCGTTTCCCGGCGGCATGGCGAGGGCGCGCACTCTAGCGCGAAGCCGTCTCAAGGCCCAAGACGCCGGCCGCGGCCTGCTATGCTGGCCGCATGTCGCGACATGCTCCCCACCTACCGCTCGATGCGCGCGCGCGCCAGCTGCTGCGTGCCCTGGTCTCGCAGTACGTGGCCGACGGCCAGCCGGTGGGGTCGCGCGCGCTGGCGCGGACCTCGGGCCTGGACGTCAGCCCGGCGACGATACGCAACGTGATGTCGGACCTGGAGGAGCTCGGCCTGGTCGCCGCCCCGCATACCTCGGCCGGGCGCGTGCCGACCGTGCAGGGCTACCGGGTCTTCGTCGACTCCCTGCTGGAGGTGCGTCCGCTCGGCGAGCCCCAGGTCGAGGAACTGCGCCGCGAGCTGCCGGCCGTGGCGACCACGCCGGACCTGCTCAACAGCGCGTCCTCGCTGCTGTCCCAGGTCACCCATTTCGTCGGCGTCGTCACCGTGCCGCGGCACCAGGAGGTGCCGTTCCGACTCATCGATTTCGTGCCGCTGGACCAGCGTCGCACCCTGGTCATCCTGGTGTTCGTCGACGGCCAGGTGCAGAACCGCGTGATCGAGCTCGAACGGGCCTACTCGGCCGGCGAGCTCGAACAGGTCGCGAACTACCTCAACGCCCAGTTCTCGGGCCAGCGCCTGGACGAAATCCGCCTGCGCCTGCTGCGCGACATGCAGGAAACCAGCAACCAGATGAACCGGCTCATGGCCTCGACCGTCGAACTGGCCCAGGCCGCGTTCCAGACCGCGCCGCAGCCGGACATGTTCGTCGCCGGCCAGACCAATCTCATGGGCGTCCACGACCTGTCCGACATGGACCGCCTGCGCGAACTGTTCGAGGCGTTCCAGCGCAAGCGCGACCTGCTCGCCGTGCTCGAGCGCTGCGCCCGCGCCGAGGGCGTGCGTCTGTTCATCGGCGAGGAATCGGGCTTCGCGGCGTTGGACAAATACAGCCTGGTCACGGCGCCCTACGGCGTGGAGGGACGCGTGCTCGGCGTGCTCGGCGTCATCGGCCCGACACGCATGGCTTACGAGCGCGTCATCCCGGTGGTGCAGGCCACCGCGCAGATCCTGTCCGGCGCCTTGAACCGGAATCAGGCGCCCCAATAGCAAGCGGGCTTGTCAACCCGTATCATGCCGCGCTTTTCGCGGGTGACCGGTTCCTAGGACATCCCGCGCCCGTGGGGACGGGAAGCTACTCGCTGGAGTTGGAATGCAAAACACCGAATCGACCGCGCCCGAAGGGGCACAGGGGGCCGAAGGCATGTCCGCTGCCGAGGCGGCCGTCAACGCCGACATGGAAGCCCTGAGCCGGCAGCTGGCCCAGGCCGAGACCGCCGTGGCCGAGATGCGCGACGTGCTGCTGCGCGAGCGCGCCGAGCTGGAAAACCAGCGCCGCCGCCTGCAGCGCGATCTGGAGCAGGCGCGCAAGTTCGCCAACGAACGCCTGCTGTCGGACCTGCTGCCGGTCTACGACGGCCTCGAAAGCGGCCTGGCCGTCGAGACGACCGACGTCGCCGCGATGCGCCAGGGCCTGGACCTGACCCTGAAGGCGCTGCTGAAGGTCGGCGAGGCCAACGGCCTGAAAGCGCTCCGGCCGACCAATGCGGCGTTCGATCCGGCGCTGCACCAGGCCGTCAGCATGATCGACAGCCCGGCGCACGCTTCGGGCACCGTCGTGAACACCTTGCAGACGGGCTACGTGCTGAACGACCGGCTGCTGCGGCCGGCCATGGTCGTCGTCGCCAACTGATCGGGATTCCGGGCGGTCGGGCAGATTGCCCGGCCGCCATCTTGAATAACCGCTGCGCGGCTACAGATACCGCGGCAGCAGCGATCCGGCAGGATCGGGAACCACTTCGAGGAGCTAAGCAATGGGCAAGATCATCGGCATCGACCTGGGCACGACGAATTCGTGCGTGGCGATCATGGAAGGCAATACGGCGCGCGTCATCGAGAATTCCGAAGGCGACCGCACGACGCCCTCGATCGTCGCGCTGACCAAGGACGGCGAGACGCTGGTCGGCGCGCCGGCCAAGCGCCAGAGCGTCACCAATCCCAAGAACACGTTCTATGCGGTGAAGCGCCTGATCGGCCGCAAGTTCACCGATGCCGAAGTGAAGAAGGACCTCGACCTGGTGCCGTACGCGATCGTCGGCCACGAGAACGGCGATGCCTGGGTCGCGACCAGCGACGGCAAGAAGATGGCGCCGCCGGAAATCTCGGCCAAGGTCCTCATGAAGATGAAGAAGACCGCCGAAGACTTCCTCGGCGAACCGGTGACCGAAGCCGTCATCACGGTACCGGCCTATTTCAACGACTCGCAGCGCCAGGCGACCAAGGACGCAGGCCGCATCGCGGGCCTGGAAGTCAAGCGCATCATCAACGAGCCGACCGCGGCCGCGCTGGCCTACGGCCTCGACAAGGCCGGCGGCAAGGACAAGAAGATCGCGGTCTACGACCTCGGCGGCGGCACGTTCGACGTGTCCATCATCGAGATCGCCGACATCGACGGCGAGAAGCAGTTCGAAGTGCTCGCCACGAACGGCGACACCTTTCTCGGCGGCGAGGACTTCGACAAGCGCGTCATCGACTACCTCGTCGAGGAATTCAAGAAGGACCAGGGCATCGACCTGCGCAACGACCCGCTCGCGCTGCAGCGCCTGAAGGACGCCGCCGAGCGCGCGAAGATCGAGCTGTCGTCCTCGCACCAGACCGAGGTCAACCTGCCGTACGTGACGGCCGACGCCTCGGGTCCGAAGCACCTGAACATCAAGCTGACGCGCGCCAAGCTCGAAGCGCTCGTCGACGACCTCGTCAAGAAGACGATCGAACCCTGCCGCATCGCGCTCAACGACGCCGGCCTGCGCGTGTCCGACATCACCGAGGTCATCCTCGTCGGCGGCATGACGCGCATGCCGAAGGTGCAGGAAGCGGTCAAGGACTTCTTCGGCAAGGAGCCGCGCAAGGACGTCAACCCGGACGAAGCCGTCGCCGTCGGCGCGGCGATCCAGGGCGGCGTGCTCGGCGGCACGGTCAAGGACGTGCTGCTGCTCGACGTGACCCCGCTGTCGCTCGGCATCGAGACGGCCGGCGGCGTGTTCACCAAGCTCATCGAGAAGAACACGACGATTCCGACCAAGGCCTCGCAGATCTTCTCCACGGCCGACGACAACCAGACCGCCGTGACCGTGCACGTGCTGCAGGGCGAGCGCGAACGCGCGAGCGCGAACAAGTCGCTCGGCAAGTTCGACCTGTCCGGCATCGAACCGGCGCCGCGCGGCATGCCGCAGATCGAGGTCGGCTTCGACATCGACGCGAACGGCATCCTGCACGTCCAGGCCAAGGACAAGAAGACCGGCAAGGAACAGCGCATCGAGATCAAGGGCAGCTCGGGCCTGTCGGACGACGAGATCCAGCGCATGGTCCGCGACGCCGAGGCGAACAAGGAAGAAGACAAGAAGTTCCACGAGCTCGTCGGCTCGCGCAACAAGGCCGACCAGCTCGTGCATGCGGTCCGCGACGCGATCAAGAACCACGGCGGCAAGGTCGCCGACCAGATCGGCCGCATCGAGGAAGCGCTCAGCGATCTCGAGAAGGTCATGAAGGGCGACGACAAGGCGTCGATCGACTCGCGCACCACGACCCTGGAACAGGTCGCGCAGCCGCTGTTCGCGGCGGCCCAGGGCGGCGGCGACGCCGGTCCGCAGGCCCAGACCGGCGCCGGCGCGGCAACCCAGGACGACGTCGTCGACGCCGAGTTCACCGAAGTCAACGACAAGAAGTAAGCCGAAAGGCCGCTGAAACGCAAAACGGACAGTCCGCACGGCTGTCCGTTTTGTTTATCGGCGCGGCAGTAGCGATTCGAGGGGAATGCCGGCACGTCGGCGACGATCACCATGACCAAGCGCGACTACTACGAAATCCTCGGCGTCGAGAAAACGGCGGACGAGGACGACCTCAAGAAGGCCTTCCGCCGCCTGGCGATGAAGTACCACCCCGACCGCAATCCGGACGCCGACGCGCAGGAGAAGTTCAAGGAGGCCAAGGCGGCCTACGAGGTCCTCTGCGACCGGCAGAAGCGTGCGCTCTACGACCAGTACGGCCATGCGGCGTTCGAGCAGGGCGGCATGGGCGGCGGCCGCGGCGGCTTCCACGGCGCCGACATGGGCGACATCTTCGGCGACATCTTCGGCGACATCTTCGGCGGCGGCCGCGGCGGCGGCCGGCCTCGCCGCGGCTCCGATCTGCGCTACGTCATCGAACTCGATCTCGAGGAAGCCGTGTTCGGCGTCGAGCGCACGATCGAGGTGCCGACTCTCGTCGCGTGCAAGACCTGCGACGGTTCCGGCAGCAAGGACGGCAAGACGTCCACCTGCACGACCTGCCGCGGCCACGGCCGCGTGCGCATGCAGCAGGGCATTTTCTCGGTGCAGCAGGTCTGTCCGCACTGCGCCGGCACCGGCAAGACCGTCGCGAACCCGTGCAAGGACTGCCGCGGCGAAGGTCGCGTCGAGGATGAGCGGACCCTGCAGGTCAAGATTCCGGCCGGCGTCGATTCGGGCGACCGCATCCGTCTGACCGGGCAGGGCGAGGCCGGCCCGGCCGGCACCGAGCCCGGCGATCTCTACGTCGAAGTGCGCGTGCGCGAGCATTCGATCTTCCAGCGCGAAGGCGACGATCTCTACTGCGAAGTGCCGATCCGCTTCGCTCAGGCCGCGCTCGGCGCCGAGCTGCGCGTGCCGACCCTGGACGGCGACGCCGTAATCAGCCTGCCGGCCGAGACCCAGACCGGCAAGCTGTTCCGGCTGCGCGGCAAGGGGGTCAAGAACGTGCGTTCGGGGCGCCTCGGCGACCTGCACTGCCGCGTCGTCGTGGAGACGCCGGTCAAGCTGACACGGCGCCAGCGCGAGCTGCTCGAAGAACTCGAAAGCACGATCGAAGGCGCCGAGCCCGGCGCACACACCCCGCGCGCGAGCTCGTGGTTCGACGGCGTCAAGCAGTTCTGGGAACGCATGACCTCGTAAGTCTGCCGATGCGTCGACGAACGCCGTTTCCGTCACTCGTTGCCGAAAGCCGCTTCCGTTCAGAGGCGGCTTTTTCGTTGCCGGATTCCCTGCCCGATGTCGACGTCGCGCACGGCGGTTGCACCGTGCGCCCTTGCTAGACTCCGCGACGCCGTCGCGCACGCAGGGGCGTTCGCCGGCGCACGCCCGACAGGGGAATCCGATGGTGCTGACCGCTGCGCAGAAGAAACTGTTCGCCGAACCCGACGGCCGGATCGTCTGGGACGCCTATCTGCGCAATCGCGAGGCCGACGTGGCGAAGATCGAAGCGGCGCAGCTCGCGAACTTCGGTCCGGACACGCCGCTGGACCAGTTGCTGGATCCGGCGATCCTGCAGCGCAACGCCGTGCCGGCGCTGTTCCGCTACGACACGCGGACGCGTGTGCTCGCGATCCTCAAATGGCACGGCGCCGGCGCGCTGCCGGCCATCGACCGCCTGCTCGACGTCGACGACCGGCGCGCTTCCGGCGACGACCTGCGCCTGCTCAAGGCGATCCATTCCGACGCGGCCGTCGAGCGGCTGTTCAAGTACCTCTCGCGTCTCGAAGCGCGCGAGGCGATCGCCGATCACGCGCGGCGCTGGCCGCTCTACATCCTGCGCCGGCTGCTGCGCCTGAAGCCCAATCGCTCGCAGCCGGCCGCGGAGCTGATCCTGCAGCTGCTGCAGGAAAACCCCGACTGGACCGCGGCGCTCGAGCAGACCTGCGACGCCGACGAGAAACGGGTACTGCAGGCGTTGCAGCAGCCGCGCGAGCCGGTCGAGGAGGCCACGCCCGAGGATCTGCCCGAGGTGCTGCGCGCACCGACCTGGCGCCATCGGGCGGCCTTGCCCGCGGTGCCGGAGCTCGCGTTGACCTCGCTGTCGGCGCCCGCGCGATTTCACTGGGAGCATTGGGGCAGCGACGGTCCCGGCGTGCTCGATCCGGACCGGTACTACTACAAGGGCGACTACGCGCACCTCGTCGACTACGACATCGCGCGGCTGGCCGACCGGCTGCCATCCGGCGCCGCGTCCTGGGATCTGCCGCGCAAGACCTTGTGGTTGCTCGGCATCAGGCCCGAGGCGTTCGATCGCGTTCTCGCCACGCAAGCCGCCGATGCGGACGTGTTCCAGTCCGTGCCGGAAAAAACCAGCGGTGCCGGACCGCGCCTGCTGGCGCATCTGACGCCGAGGTTGGCCGCGTCCATCCTCGAACACGTGCCGTCGGGCCGCTGGATCTTCTACAGCTGGAGCTCCGAGCTGCCGCAGCTCGTCTACTGGCTCGGCGAACGCCTGCTCAGCAGCCTGCGGCGCTGGATGCCGCAGATCTCGCGCCAGGATCTGCGCCTCGTGAACTGCATCGAATGGGACGGGCTGGCCGCTGATCTCGCGCAGTCCTACTGCCGCAACCGCTGGATGCGTGAAGGCGCGTTCGCCTGGCTGCGCCGCTACGACGAGAGCGCCGCGCGCGTGCTGATTCCAGCCGCGCTGGGGCCGGCCGGCGCCGCGCGCGACGTGGCGCGCCGCACCTTGCGCGATCTGGCCGCGACCGACAGCCGCAGCGCGATCGAGCGGGTCGCCGCGGCCTAC
>NZ_JANFVR010000640.1 GCF_024609805.1 Tahibacter caeni
CGTCGAACACGCCGGTCAGGAAGCGCTGCGCGGCCTGAGCCAGCTCGGCCTCGCGCGCGGCGCGGCGCGCCTGGGACAGGGCCAGCGCGCTGCCGGCGACGATCGCGAGCAGCGCAAGCAGCAGCGCCGTCGAGGCGACGCGATGGCGCTGCACGTAACGGCGCAGGCGGTACCAGCCGCTGTCGCGCCGCGCGAGGATAGTCGCGCCGCGCAGATAGCGGCGCACGTCGTCGGCCAGCGCCTGCGCGGTTGCATAGCGCCGTGCCGGTTCCGCGTCGGTCGCGCGCGCGACGATGATGCCGAGGTCGCCGCGCAGTCGGCGCGGAGCGACCGGCCCGTCGCTGCGCGCCGCGTTGCTCAGGCGGTCGCTAGCCGCGCCCGTGCGCGCGGCCGGATTGTCGTGGAAGCGCGCGCCCGACAGCAGCTCGAACAGAAGCACGCCGAGCGCGTAGACGTCGACGGCGGTGCCGACGTGCTCGCCGCGCAATTGTTCGGGCGCCGCGTAGGCGCGGCTCAGGAAGCGCGCGCCCGTGCGCGTCTGACTGTCGGCCTCGTCCTCCTCGAGTACCTTGGCGACGCCGAAATCGAGCAGGTGCGGGCGGTCTTCCGTATCGACGAGCACGTTGCCGGGCTTGAGGTCGCGGTGCACGACGAGCTGCCCGTGGGCGTAGGCGACGGCTTCGGCGAGCTCGACGAACAGGTCCAGGCGCTGAGTGAGACCGACGCGCGGCGACGCGGCCCATTCGTTCAGCGGCACGCCGGCGACGTATTCCATGACGAACCAGGGCTGGCCCGATTCACTGATGCCGCCGTCGAGCAGGCGCGCGATCTGCGCATGCTGCAGCTGGGCGAGGATGCGCCGCTCGCGGCGGAAGCGCGCGAGGATCTCGCCCGAATCCATGCCGCGCTTGATCCATTTCAGCGCGCCCTGCTGCACGTAGCCGTCACCCTCGCGCGTGGCGAGGAACACCGCGCCCATTCCGCCGCGGCCGAGGCGACGACGTATGGTCCAGCCGCCGACGCAGCTGTCCGCCGCGAGCTCGTCGTCGTCGGCGCCGTCGGCCAGCCGCTCCGCGACGGCAGCCGCGCCGCCGTCGAGCAGGTGCGGCGCGGCCTCGGCCGCGAGCAGTTGCGCGAGCAGCGCGGCCAGCGCCGGATCGCCGGCCGTCTGCGCCGCGGCGAACGCGGCGCGTGCGGCAGGTTCCAGTTCCAGCGCCTCGCGCAGCAGCGCGAAGG
>NZ_JANFVR010000641.1 GCF_024609805.1 Tahibacter caeni
CGCCTCGCCCGTGCGCGGCACTGCGCCGGCGGCGACGTTGCCGGCGCCGCCCAGCGTCGACTCGGCCCTCGCCTCGCCCGGCCAGCCGCTCGACGCGGCCGTGCGCCACACGATGCAGCGCCGCTACGGGAAGGACCTGTCGCCGGTGCGCGTGCATCACGACACCGCCGCCGCGCGTTCGGCCCGCGACCTCGGCGCGCAGGCGTGGACCACCGGCAACGACATCGTGTTCGGCGCCGGGCGCTACGCGCCGCAGACTTCCGCGGGCCGCGCGCTGATCGCGCACGAGCTCGCCCACGTCGTGCAGCGCGATGCGGCGCCGGGCATCGTCCAGCGCTCGTGTTCCGATGCGACGTTCTGCACGCCCTACGCGACGACCGCCGAAGCCGACGAAGCCGAGGACTGGCTGCGCACCTGGTGGCTCGGCATCGAGGGCTATGCGACTTACGGGCCGGAAGTCGAGCACCTCTACGAGCTATATCTCGACCGCAGTCCCGGCGACAGCCTCGCGCCCGTCGTGTTCGACCACGAAGGTTCCTACGTCGTGCGTGCGTTCCGCGGCTCGGGCGACACCGTCGACGACGTCGACGCGGTGCTCGGGCTCGTCGAGGCGCGCTTCGCGCGCGCCGGCACGATCGCCGGCACGACGATGTTCGGCCTGAGAACGTTCCTGTCCCGGGACGAGATGGAGAACCGCCCGATCAATTACAGCAATCCGCTGTCGGTGGCCGGTCACATCGCCGGCGGCATCGGCAGCAGCGACGCCGGCGACGACTATCGCAAGATCACGCAGTGCATGGTCACCGCGGAGCCCGGCGTGTTCGGTTCCGTGGTCGTCTCGATCGCGCCGCACTACGAAGTGTTCGACGCGATCGACTTCTGTCCCGGCGACTGCGGTTCTCCCGCCGAGCAGCACGTGACGATTCCGATGAGCCGCCTCGAAGCGAGCGGCCGCGCCTACGACGTGCCGTTCGTCGTGCGGTTCCGCGCCGCCGAGCGCAGCGTGCGGATCTGGGTCTGACACCGTGACGAGCGCGACCTACGCCACGACGAAGACCGCCGCGAAGCCCTCGGCCACGCCGCGGCCGAATTCCCGGGCCGCAGCGCCGACGCCGACGACGCCGCCGCTGCGGCCGCGCGCGGCCTGCGCCTGCGGCGGCCGCTGTCCGCGCTGCGGCGGCAATACGGCGACCTTGCGCATCGGCCGGCGCGACGATCCGCACG
>NZ_JANFVR010000642.1 GCF_024609805.1 Tahibacter caeni
GTCGTCGCGCTGCTGCGCGAGCGCGACACGCGCGACCCGGCAGCACGCGACCCGGCAACCCGCAATCCGGCGTCCGGCGACCCGGCGCCGCGCGATCCCGCAGCGCTGCTCGACGCGCGCGACCTCGCCGCGGCCGGCACTTTGCGCATCCTGCCCGACGTGCAGCAGCGCGACGGCCGCTGGCTAGTGCGCCTGCGCGCACGCGACGAGACACGGCACATCGACGTGGAGACGCGCGCCGACGACGCCATGAGCGCCGCGCGCGAAGCCGCCGACACCCTGCTGCTGCGCCTCGGCCGGCTGCCGCCGAACGACCGCGAGGACACGCCGCAGGATCTCGCCGAGCTGCTGCAGCGCACGCGCGCGGCGATGCTGGCCGACCAGCTCGATCTCGCCGGCGAGCTGATCCGCCGCGCCGACCCGGCGCTGCGCGCGCGGCCCGAGATCACCTTGCGCCTGGCCCAGATCGAGCTGCGCGCCGGCGACTATTTCGCCGTCGAACGGCGGCTGCTGCAGCTGCTCGACGAACTGCCGGCTGCGCGCGATCCCGAGCTGCGCGGCCGCGCGCTGGTCACGCTCGCGGCGAGCTACATCCGGCGCACGCGGCCGCAGGACGCGCTGCGCCACTACGACGAGGCGATCACCCTGCTGCGCGGCCGCAAGGCGCCCGATGCGCTGGGCCTGGCCCTGCTCGGCCGCGGCCTCGTCGCGACCCTGCGCGACGACTACGACGCGGCGCTGGCCGACCTCGGCCTGGCCCGCGCCGAGACCGAAGCCGCCGGCAACGAGCTCGGCACCGGCCAGGTCGACCTGAATCTCGGCCTGATCGAAGTGCGCCGGCTGCGGCCGGCCACCGCGCTGCCGGGACTCAACGATGCCGCCGCGCGGTTCGAGCGGCTCGGCGCGCAGGAGGAATACGTCTTCACCCTGGCCAGCATCGCCGAGGTGCAGCAGCTGCTGCTCGACCATGCCGGCGCGCTCGCGACGACACAGCGCTACTGGCCGCCCGAGACGCACAGCCAGAACCTGCGCCTGCGCCACAAGCTGCGCGAGATCCGCGCCGAGGCGCTGCTCGAGACCGGCCAGCTGCAGGCCGCCACGCAGCTGCTCGATGCCGTGCTGGCCGAGGCCGACGCCGACCTCGACGCCGCGACGCTCGCGCGCGTGCATCTGGCGCTCGCGCGCATCGCCGCCGCGCGCGGGCAGGCCGGCGCCGT
>NZ_JANFVR010000643.1 GCF_024609805.1 Tahibacter caeni
CGCTGCGCGGCACGACCGCGCGACACATGCGCGAGCGGCTGCGCGAGGTGCAGCGGAAACCGCCGCGCCGTGCCGCGCCGCCGCGGCGCAGCGGCCATGGCCTCGTCGTGCTCGGCATGCATCGCTCGGGCACTTCGTGCGTGGCCGGGCTGCTGCATCTGCTCGGCGCCTATGGGGGCCGGCCCGGCAGCTTCCTGCGCGAACCGCGCGAGAACGCACGCGGCTTCCTCGAGCGCGGCGACCTGCACCTGGCCTGCGTGGCCGCACTGCGCCGGCGCGGCGGCGACTGGTCGGTGCCGCTGGGCTGGGGCGACGCTGCCGTGTCCGCGGCACGCGCGCAGCTGCGCACCGACTGGGCGACGATCCATGACGAACTCGCCGCGCAGGCACCGTGGTTCGTCAAGGAACCGCGCCTGTGCCTGCTCTTCGACGAGATCGCCGACACCGTCGAACAGCCGGTGTTCGTCCACGTCGTGCGCGCGCCGACGGCCGCCGCGGCCTCGGTGCAGCGCCGCGACGGCCTGACCGCGCCGCATGCGCTCGCGCTCTGGGAACACTACAACCACGCTGCGGCGGCGGTCGCCGCGCGCGGTCGCGGCCTCGTGCTGGATTACCATTGCCTGTTGCAGCAGCCGCGCGAACAGTTGCAGCGTCTGCGGCAGCGGCTGCAGGACTGCGGCGTGCAGGGCCTGCGCCGTCCCGACGACGAGGAAATCGCCGCCTGGGTCGGCGCCGAACTCGCGCGGCAGCGTCATGCGCGCGAGCCGCAGCCGAATGCCGGACAGCAGGCGCTGTGGTTCGCGCTGCAGGAGCGTGCGGCCGACCGCGACGCGGCGCTGCCGCCGCCGTCGGCCGCGGGCACCGCGCTGCTGCAACAGATTGCCGTCGAACACCGCGCGCGCCTGCGCGCCGAACAGGAATCGCAATGACCGACGCCGCCGCCAACCCGGCCTTGCCGCACCGCCTGGACTGGGATGGGGGCCTGCTGCGCCTGGGCGCGGCGCCGGGCGCCGAGGTCGAGATCTGGCTCGACGCCCAGCCGTATGCGCGACTGCGCGCCGACACGGCCGGCGTCGCCGAGCTCGCGCTGCCGCTCGCGCCGAACGGACGCGAGCGGATCAATCTGCAGCTGCGCGCCGGCATGCAGCAGTCGGCCACGGTCGCGCTGTCGTTCGGCCGGCCGGGCCTGGCCCGCGCCGCCGCGGTGCTGCC
>NZ_JANFVR010000644.1 GCF_024609805.1 Tahibacter caeni
GCTTAGCGGCGGCCGCGCCCGCATCGGCCACGGCGTGCACGCGCGCGACTTCGGCGCTGCGTTCGGCCGCGAGGTAGCGCGCGACTTCCTGGATCGACGGATAGTCGAAGAACAGCACCGGCGTGACGTCGACGCCGTAGACGTCGTTGATGCCGTTGGCGTAGGTGGTCAGGCCGATCGAGTCGAAACCGAGATCGAGCAGCACGCTGTCGGGCGCGATGTCCGCCGCGTCGAGCTTGAGGAACTCCATCGCCATGCGCGTGAGCTCGGCCTGCACGAGCGCGGCGAGATTGCGCGCCGCGCCGCTCGCGGCCGGCGCCGCGACGGCTGCGGTCGCTGCCGGCGCCGGCTTCTTGCGCAGACCCCAGGCGATCTCGATCTTTTCCTGGTCGCCTTCGAGCACGGCGAGCTGCGTCGCCGGCGACGCCAGGCCGTTGACGAACGCGTCGATGCCCGTGTCGGTGCCGAGCAGCTTGATGCCGAGCGTCTTCGTGAACATCTGCTCGGTCTGTTCGTCCACGCGCATGCCGCCGTCGGCCCAGAGCGACCAGTTCAGGCTCAGGGTCTTGCCGCGGCGCAGGCCGGCCTCGCGCTGGCGTTCGCGGCGGAACGCGAACGAATCCAGGAAGTGGTTGGCGTAGCCGTAGTCGCTCTGGCCGGCGTTGCCGGTGATCGCCGCCATGGACGAGAACAGTGCGAAGAAGTCCAGCGGCTCCTCGCGCGTGGCCGCATCCAGATGCAGAGTGCCGGCCACCTTCGGCGCGAGCACGGCGTCGAAGTCCCCGGCGGTCTTGTTGCGCACGTAGGCGTCGCGCAGCACGCCGGCGCTGTGGATCACGCCGTTGATGCCGCCGAAATGTTCGCGGCAGACGCCGACGAGGCGTTGCACGTCGGCCGCGGAGGACACGTCGGCCTCGACGTAGAGCACCTCGGCGCCGTGCGCGCGCAACTGGTCGAACTGCGCCTCGCGCTGCGCCGACGGCGCCGAACGGCCGGTCAGCAGCAGGCGCGCGGCGTACCGGCGCGCGAGGAACTCGGCGAAGATCAGTCCGAGTCCGCCGGCGCCGCCGGTGATCAGATAGACGCCGCGGTCGCGCAGCGGCGCCGCGGCGGCTTCCGGCAGCTCGATGCGCTTGAGCTTGCGCAGCGCGCGCGCGCCGTCGCGGCGGCGCA
>NZ_JANFVR010000645.1 GCF_024609805.1 Tahibacter caeni
GGATCGAGAACGGCGTATCGGCCGCGCCGTGCGGCGGGGCCGGCGCGCATGGCACAATCGGCGCTTGGCTCGAAGGAAACGGCATGTCGTATCAAGTCCTTGCGCGCAAGTGGCGGCCCCGGCGGTTCAGCGAACTCGTCGGCCAGGAACACGTCGTGCGTGCGCTGTCCAATGCGCTCGACGGCGACCGCCTGCATCACGCCTTCCTGTTCACGGGCACGCGCGGCGTCGGCAAGACCACGATCGCGCGCATCTTCGCCAAGTCGCTGAACTGCGAGCGCGGCCAGTCCTCGCAGCCCTGCGGCGAATGCCGCGCCTGCCTCGACATCGACGCCGGCCGCTTCGTCGACCTGCTCGAGATCGACGCGGCCAGCCACACCGGCGTGGACGACGTGCGCGAGATGATCGAGAGCGCGCAATACACGCCGGCGCGCGGGCGGCAGAAGGTGTTCCTCATCGACGAGGTGCACATGCTGTCGAAGAACGCGTTCAACGCGCTGCTCAAGACGCTCGAGGAGCCGCCGGCCCACGTCAAGTTCCTGCTCGCGACCACCGACCCGCAGAAGCTGCCGGTGACCGTGCTGTCGCGCTGTCTCAAGTTCAACCTGAAACGCCTGCTGCCCGAGCAGATCGCCGGCCAGATGCGTCACATCCTCGACGCCGAGCAGATCGGCTTCGATGCCGAGGCGATCGCGCTGCTGGCCAAGGGCGCCGACGGCTCGCTGCGCGACGGCCTTTCGCTGCTGGACCAGGCCATCGCCTACGGCGGCGGCGCCGTGCGCGCGGCCGACGTGCGCGCGATGCTCGGCACGATCGAGCGCGCCCAGGTCACGCGTCTGCTCGATGCGATCGTCGCCGACGACGGCGCCGCGCTGTTCGCCGAAGTCGCCAAGCTGGCCGAGTTCGCGCCGGACTTCGGTCTCGTGCTCGACGATCTCGCCGCGCTGCTGCATCGCGTCCAGCTGCGCCAGCTCGTGCCCGACCTGCCGCTCGACGGCGCCGATGCCGGAGACATCGCGCGCTTCGCGCAGAGCCTCGGCGCCGACGCGGTGCAGCTCTACTACCAGCTCTGCATCAGCGGCCGGCGCGATCTCGCGCTGGCGCCGACGCCGCGTGCCGGTTTCGAAATGGCACTGCTGCGCCTGCTTGCGTTCGCGCCGGCCGGCGAGGCCGGCGGCGGCGCGGCGCCGGCGCC
>NZ_JANFVR010000646.1 GCF_024609805.1 Tahibacter caeni
GCGGCGGCGCCGGCGCGATCCGCGCGAGCAGGTCGGCGATGCCGCAGGCCGGCAGCGCGGCGAAGACGCGGGCCAGCGGCCTTAGATCGCGCAGCAGCAGGAATACGACGCGCGGCGATTCCAGCAGCACCTCGGCGCCGAATCCCCGCGACAACGCCTGCAGCGCGCCGCCGCGCGGCGCCCACCAGAGCGCACTGTTCGCGCCGCTCTCGCGGGCCAGGTCGAGCAGAGGCTTGAGCAACTGCTTCAGCGGCGCGAAGCCGCGGCGGTAGCGCGGCGCGAGGCCGATGCCGTTGATCGCGAGCAGCGGCGCGTTGCCGACGACGATGGCCGCGCGCCGCTCGAGCTCCAGCCAGTCGTCGCTGGTCAGGTGGCCCAGCGGCGGCACCTGCTGGTAGAGCTGCAGCGCCTCGCCGAGCAAGGTGCTGCGCGCCCAGGCGTAGCCGGCCGGACTGCCGTCGGGCCCGCCGAGCAGGGCCATCACGCAGTGGCCGTGCAGCTCACGCGCGAGACGGCGCGCGAACGCCGCCGGCGAGTCGGCGCCCGGCAGCACCGACTCGCGCAGCAGTTGCTGGTGCAGCGCGCAGAAATCCTCGGTGTAACCGAGCTGATCCAGCGCATGGAAACTGTCGTAGAGCGCGACGCCGTGGCTGGACTCGTGGCTGCGCACCTTGCGCAGGCGCCAGGCCTGCCAGCGCCAGAACCAGCGCACCCGCCAGGCGGGAAACGGTTTCGCCGTGCCGCCGGCGACGGCAGGGGCCTCGACGCGCGTGAGATCGACCGGACTGGCTGCCATGACTGATCTCCCCTGAAGAGACGTCATCAACGAGCGGGATCTGGGGAATCGACTATCTGCCTGCGCCGGCACCGCCGCAAGTAAAAAAACATGGCGTCGGCAGCCGCCGGAGGCCTGGTTCAGCGCGGCAGCGCGTCGCGCAGCTGCGCCAGCAGGCGCCGCTCGGACGAGACGGCGGCGAAGTTCTGCTCCACCGGCGCCGCATTCGCCGCGAGCACGGTCCTCGCCTCGTCGTCCTGGCCGGCGCCGTGCAGCGCCGCGGCCAGCTCCAGCGCCGCGCCCGCGGCCAGCGGATGGGCGGCACCGTAATGATCGGCGAGCAGCGCCTGCGCCCGGCGCAGCGCGGCAATGGCCGCCGCATCGTCGTGCCGCGCCGCCGCGAGCGCGGCGCGCG
>NZ_JANFVR010000647.1 GCF_024609805.1 Tahibacter caeni
CCGGCGCCTGCACGCGCATCTGCGCGGGCGGCGCGTCGACGCGCAGGTTGATCGCGCCGATCGTGATCTCGACGGTGTCCTCGTTCACGTCGGCCGCGGTCCGCGGCGCGGAAGCGCGCTCGCGCAGCGGCCGTGCCTCCGGTCGTTCCGGCAGCGCTTGTGCGACGGCGCGCGGCGCGGCGACGGCCGTCTCGACGACGGCGACGTGCTCGATGCGCGATGTCGCGGCCGGTGCGTCGCGTGACGGGGGGGCATCGACCGGGGCGACGGGCAGCCCGGTGCGCGATGCCGGCACCGCCGGATCGCGCTCGGGATCGACCGGACGCGATGGCGCAGCCGCGGCCGGATCGGCCGCGACCCAGTGAATCGCCGCGCGCACGACGGCTTGCGCGGATGTCGGCGACGGCACGTCTTCGGCGGAAGATGTCGCAGACTGCGTCGCGGCGTCGCGAGTCGCCTCGGCCGCATCGGCGATTGCCGGACGACGAGACGTATCTGCCGTCATCGCGATCGCTGCCGTTCGCGCCGGCGGCGGTGCCTGCGGTTCGACGGCCGGCGAGGCCGGTATCGAAGCCGATATCGACGTCGGTATCGGCGCCGGTGCCGGAGACGCGGCGGCAATCGGTTCGGCGCGTGCGGACTCGAGCCGTTCGGCCGCCGTCTCGCCCGGTGCGGCTTCGGGGCTCTCGAACGGCCTGTGCGCCGTCGCCGGACGCGCGAGGCCCGCCGCGCGCAGCAGGGCGCCGAAATAGTCGCTCATGACAGCACCCCGGCGTCGGCGTCGATCAGCGCGAGGTAGCGTGCGCGCCGCGCCGGCGGCAGCGCGAGCACGTCGCGTTCGGTCCAGCCGTAGCACGTCGCGAAGCGGTGCACTTCCTGGACGAGCTCGCGCTGCCGGCGCGCCAGGCGCGCGAGCGCGAGGCCTTCGAGATCGACGGCGATCTCGTTGTCGGCGCCGCAGCCCGGGCAGCGGCAGGCGACCGTGAAATCCACGAGCGGGTCGAGCGCGGCGATCGCGTCGGAGACCGCGGCCTGTTCGTCCGTGCGCACTTCGCCTTCGACGACGAGCGCGGCGAGCATCGCGCGCACCGCGTCGTCGCGCGTGTCCGGCTTCGCGGCGCGCCAGCGCCGCAGATCCTCGCCGGTCGCCGGCCGCAGCAC
>NZ_JANFVR010000648.1 GCF_024609805.1 Tahibacter caeni
CGCAGCCGGTAGACCAGCCGGCGCAGATCGAGCAGCGGCCGCGGCACGTCCGTGCCGATCTGCGCGTACTGAACGAGCTCGATCTGCCAGCGCGCGCGCAGGGACGGCGGCTGGTTCTGTGCCTGCCAGCCGGCCAGCCGCGCGGCGATCTCCGCCGCCGTCGTCGCGGCCAGCGGCTGCGGCGGCTGCAACGCGACCGGCAGGACGCCGAGCAGCGCGTCCGCGGGATCGTCGGCGGCGAGCGCATAGGCGTAGTACAGCCGCAGCGCGAGCGGCTGGCCGATCGCGCGTGCGCCGAACAGGACGCCGAACGCCGCAACCAGTGCCCCCTCGAGGTTCTCGCCCGGTGCGCCGATCTCGAAATCCTGCGACCACTGGTTCAGCGGCGCCACCGTATCCGCTGCGACGACGGTGGCGGTGCGGTACACCGGAATGTCCGACGCGTCGTCGACGAGGCCGCGATTGCGCACGGCGGTCAGCGCCGCGCGCGCGTTCTGCGCATCGGCGACCGTCAGGCCGCACCAGCGCAGGCTCAGGGCCTGCCAGCCCGCGGCCGGCAGCGGCGGGTCGATCGGATAGTCGCGTTCGTCGCCGTCGCCGACGCCGTCGCCGAGATCGATGCGTTCGCCGGCCGGCGTGACATGGCCCGCGCGCGGCCAGTGCGTCGACGGCGTCGTGCGCCGCAGACGCAGCGAGCGGATTTCGTCGTCGTCGCCGTAGACCAGCCGCGCGACGACGCGCTCGTCGAAACCGGCCGGCCCGGCGTCCGCAGCGGCGGCGGCGCGGACGTTGAACGAAACGGCGATCTCGATCTCGTCCTGCGCGCGGTGCTCGTGCAGGTAGCGCAGCTCGTAGCACCAGCGCGCCGCACCGGCGAGATCGGCCGCGGCCGGCGCGACGGCCAGTTGCGCGGCGATGATCGGCGGCGCGGGTTCGTACGGCAGCGGCAGGTGCAGGCGTATCGACATGATCAGGCGTCCTCGGATGGCGAAGCACGGCACGCCGCACGCGCCGCTCCGCGATCCGGAGCAGCGCTGCCGTCGCGGCGCGCTGCAGCCTAACGCAATCCGCCGGCGATTCCGCGCAGGCCGGCCGTGCTGCCGGCGCGCATCGCCGGGAACGCCCGGCACGCGTGCCGGCGGCGTCGGCGACCGGTCCGGACTGTCCCGGCACCGGC
>NZ_JANFVR010000649.1 GCF_024609805.1 Tahibacter caeni
TTCATGGCGAATCTCCCGGCGGCTGCGGCAGCGCGCGCAGCACGCGCGCCGGCACGCCGCCGACGAGCGAGTACGGGGCCACGTCGCGCGTCACGACGGCGCCGGCGGCGACGACCGCGCCGCGGCCGATGGTCACGCCCTGCAGGATCACTGCGTTCGCGCCGATCCAGACTTCGTCCTCGACGACGATCGGCGCCGAGGTGCGGCCGCGGCCCTTGCCCGGCACGTAGACCAGGCCGTGGCCCATGGTCTCGAAGGCCACGCGCGGACCGATCTGCACGCGGTCGCCGATGCGCACGCGATCGTAGACCACGGTGAACGCGGTGTCGACGTTGAGGAAGGTGCCGCGGCCGATCGAGATGTAGCGGCCGCCGCCGTAGGGCCGCACGCCGACCGGGCCGTAGATCGTGCTGCCGCGGCCGACCTCGATGCCGGCCAGGCGATAGATCGCGGCGCGGTAACGGTCGAGCAGCCAGAGTCGCGGCAGATTATTCGCGAGCACCAGGAACACCGCCTCGCGCAGCGACCAGCGCGCGAGCGAGGAGGGACGGCCTTCGTGCGTGTCGCGATGCATCAGTCCTCCTCGAAGGCCTGCGCGTAGGTGCACAGGCGCAGGTTCTGTTCGGCGATCAGCGGCGCGAGTCCGCCGTCGCGCAGGAAGCGCCATTCGGCCGCGGCGGCCGCGCCGATGCGGGTCAGCCCCTGTACGGCGTCGGCGTCGCGGACCAGATGCACCATGAGCTCCAGCGGATCGCCGGACGCCGACGTCAGCAGCTCGTGGTAGTGCTGCGCCGTGGGCTGCGCGGGCACCGCGCCGAAATCGAACAGGCTCGCGAAGCCGCGGTTGCTGCGCAGGCGGCCGCGCCAGCGCCAGGCGTTGCGGCGGTTGAACAGCGCGAGCAGCCCGCTGCGCAGGCGCCGGCCGAGATCGGGCCGGCCTGCGCGCAGGCGCAGCACCTCGGGCTGGCGCAGCGGCAGTCCGCGCGCGGCGCATTCGGCCGCGACGACGTCGAACACGGCCGGAAACGCATGCACGTGCTGGTGGCTGTCGATGTGGGTCGGGCGCAGACCGAGCGCGGCGAACGCGTCGAGCTGCGCGCCGAGCTCGCGCCGCAGCTGGGCGCGGTCGAGACGGCCGCGCAGCGCGCGGCGCGCGATCTCGTCGC
>NZ_JANFVR010000065.1 GCF_024609805.1 Tahibacter caeni
CGTCGCCGTCGCGCGCTTGCGCGTGCGCGGCGCCTCGTCGGCGGCGCTCACACCCTTGCGCGATCGGGTCGGTTCCGCGGCCGCGGCGATCGCGGCCATCTTGCGCAAGGCCGACGGCTTCGGCGCCGCGGGGCCCGGCGCCGGCAGCGCGACGGTCGTCTTGCCGCGCTTCGCCGCGGCCGCGTCCGGCATCCAGCCGGGACGCGCCGCCGATTTTTTCTTCGCGCTGTCGCGCGTGGTAGTCGTAGTCCGTGTTTTCTTCATGTGTTCTCTCGTCAGATCGTCTCTGCAGCACGTCTGATTTCTGGTTTTCCGATGGAAGCTCCCGGCCTCGCCGGAGCGGCCGAACGCCTGCGGTGCGTGCGTTCGGCGAAGGGGTGGAGACCGGCGGCGAAGCATCGTAGCCGCATGGCGGACGCTGCCCGGATCGTTCTCAACGCGGCCAGCCTCGCCGACCTGCGCAGTGATTGCAAGCAAAGCGTTGACAAGCCCGCTAACGGTCCATATAGTTCGCGACCTTCGCGACGCCGAACGCATCGCGAAGCACCTGCCCAGGTGGCGGAATTGGTAGACGCACTAGTTTCAGGTACTAGCGGGGCGACCCGTGGAGGTTCGAGTCCTCTCTTGGGCACCAAATCGAAAAGCAAAAGGCCCGCCTAGCGCGGGCCTTTTGTCGTCTGCAATCCGCAATCCGTTCGACGCCCCGGGGGAGATCGCATGGCCAGCCACTGTCCGCACTGCAAAGACCGCAACCTGCATCCGTCGCGTATCGAAGCGGACCTGCCGGCGCTGTCCTGCGACGGCTGCGGCGGCAGCCTGCTGTCGCTGGTCGCCTATCGCCACTGGCGCGAGAACCAGCCCGAACTGGCGCAGTCCGACGGCGATGGCGACGGCGGCAAGCTCGACGAAGTGCAGGACACGTCGGTCGCGCTGTGCTGCCCGAAGTGCCGCCACTTCATGACCAAGTTCCGCCTGAGCGCCGACGCGCGCAATCAGATCGATCTCTGCGTGCATTGCGACGAGGCCTGGCTGGATCGCGGCGAGTGGCAGCTGCTCGATCGCCTCGCGCTGGCCGGCCGGCTGACCCAGGTGTTCACGCAGCCGTGGCAGAACCGCGTGCGCTCCACCGAAGCCGAGCGTCGCGCGGAACAGCTCTGGAGCGAACGCCTCGGCACCGACTATTTGCGCGCGCAGGAACTGCGCGAATGGCTGCGCGGCAACGCACAGGCGCGCGACATCCTCGCCTACGTCAACCAGGTGCGCGACGAGATTCCGCGCTGAGCGCTGCTCGCACGAGCGCCGCGCTCAGACCGGTCCCGGCGGCCCCTTGAGCTCGATCATGTTGCCTTCGGCATCGTGCAGGTACAGCGAAGGCCCCTCGCCCTCGGCGCCGTAGCGCGAGCCGTAGTCGCCCAGGGTGACGCCGTGGGATCGCAGATGCGCGCGCAGCGCGTCGAGATCGAACGGCGCGATGCGCAGGCACAGGTGATCGAGGTTGTGCCCTTCGCGGCCGGGCGCCGCGCCGCCGAGGCGGCCGAGCTTGCCGTCGACCGCGACGATGTCGATCAGCGAGGCGCCGGCGCGCAATTGCACGAGGCCTATCGCGTCCTGGCGCTTCTCTACGGTGCAGCCGAGCACGTCGCAGTAGAAGCGCACGAGCGCGTCCTGGTCGCGCGCGCGCAGCACGACGTGATCGAGCCCGTGAATGCGGAACGGCAGGTCGCCCGTGTTCATGCGCGGTGCTTCTCCGGATCGGATCCTTCGCCCCACGCCCGGCGTCGCAGCAATCGCGCGCCGGCCGTTGCGGGCCGGCGCACTGCCGCTAACGGTCTCAGGCGAACGGATCGCGCAGAATGATGGTGTCGTCGCGGTCCGCGCCGGTCGCGACCAGCGCGAGCGGACATTCGGCCAGTTCCTCCACGGCGCGCAGGTACGCGCGCGCGGCCGGCGGCAGCTTGGAGAATTCGCGCACGCCCGAGGTCGGCTCCTGCCAGCCCGGGAATTCCAGGTAGACCGGCTTGCATTCTTCCCAGCCGGCCGCGTCGAGCGGCGCCAGGGTGCGCTGCTTGCCGCGGTATTCGTACGCGATGCAGACCTTGATCGTCGGCAGGCCGTCGAGCACGTCGAGCTTGGTGATCGCCAGGCCCGAGATGCCGCTGATCTGCACGGCGCGCTTGAGCGCGACGAGGTCGATCCAGCCGCAGCGCCGCGGCCGGCCCGTGGTCGCGCCGAACTCGTTGCCGCGCTTGCGCAGCAGCTCGCCCATGTCGTCGTTGAGTTCGGTCGGGAACGGACCGCCGCCGACGCGCGTCGCATACGCCTTCGCGATGCCGAGCACGTAGTCGATGTCGCGCGCACCGACGCCGCAGCCCGCGTAGGCGCCGCCGACCGTCGTGTTCGACGAGGTCACGTAGGGATAGGTGCCGTGGTCGATGTCCAGCAGCGAGCCCTGGGCGCCTTCGAACAGGATCTTCTTGCCGGCCTTGCGCAGTTCGTAAAGGATGGTCGAGACGTCGTCGACCATTGGCTTGACGTAGTGGCCGAAGGTCAGCGCGTCGTCGAGCACCTTCTGGTAGTCGATCGTGTCGGCCTTGAGCCAGTTCGCGAGCACGAAGTTGTGGTAGTCGAGCGCGTCGCGCAGCTTGTCGGCGAGCTGGTCCGGATAGAACAGGTCGGCCACGCGTACGCCGCGGCGGGCGACCTTGTCCTCGTAGGCCGGACCGATGCCGCGGCCCGTCGTGCCGATGGCCTTGGCGCCGGAGGCCTTCTCGCGCGCCTGATCGACGGCGATGTGGTACGGCATGATCAGCGGCGTGGCCGGCGAGATCTTCAGGCGCGAGCGCACGTCCACGCCCTGCTCCTCGAGCTCGGCGATCTCGGTCTGCAGCGCCTGCGGAGACAGCACGACGCCGTTGCCGATCAGGCACAGCGCGTCGTCGCGCAGGATGCCCGACGGAATCAGGTGCAGCACGGTCTTCTTGCCGCCGATGACGAGCGTATGGCCGGCGTTGTGGCCGCCCTGGAAGCGCACGACGGCGCCGACTTCCTCGGTCAGCAGATCGACGATCTTGCCCTTGCCTTCGTCGCCCCACTGGGCGCCGAGGATTACGACTGACTTGCCCATGATTCCTGATCCTCAAAGCTGGAAACGGACGGCGCCCGCGCTGCCGCGGACGCCGGAAAATCCCCGGCGGGTCAGAGCACCCGCCGGACGAGCTGCAGGGCGAGCAGGCCGAGCACGATCATGACCGCGCCGGCGACCCGCAGGTCGCGCTCGCTGAGCCCCTGCAGCAGCTCAGCCATGCGTTTCCACAAGGCCGGCACCGCGAACAGAAACAGTCCCTCGACGACGAGCACCAGGCACAACGCCGCGTTGAGGTCCTTCACCGCTTACTTGCTATCGTTGAAATAGCGCAGCAGATCGCTCTTGGGGTCGAGCAACAGTACGCCGCTGCCGTTGCCGAACGACTCGCGGTAGGCCTCGAGGCTACGCGTGAACGCATAGAACTCCGCGTCCTTGCCGTAAGCCTGGGCATAGATCTCCGCGGCCTTGGCGTCGCCGTTGCCGCGCACCGACTGGGCCGCCTTGTTCGCGTCGGCCAGCAGCACCTGGCGCTGGCGGTCCGCATCGGCCCGTATGGTCTCGCCGGCCTCGGAGCCGCGCGCGCGCAGGTCGTTGGCGACCTGCTTGCGCTCGGCGCGCATGCGGTCGTAGACCGAGGTCAGCACGGTGCCCTCTTCGGGAAAATTGATGCCCTTGATGCGCACGTCGACGATCTGGATGCCGAGCGAGCTGCGCGCGGCCGCATCGGCCTTCGTGCGCACGCGCGTGGTGATGTCGACGCGGCCGTCGGCGATGAGCTCGTGCAGCGGACGCGCGTTGAACTCGAAGCGCAGCGCGTCCTTGACGATCGGCGTCAGGCGCAAGGTGGCCTGATCCTCGGCGCCGCCCGACGCGCCGTAGTACAGCGCGACGTCGTCGATCTTCCACTTGACGTAGAAGTCGACGAGCACGCTCTTCTTCTCCGACGTCAGGTAGCGCTCGGGCTTGGTGTCCAGACCGAGGATGCGCTTGTCGAAGCGCAGCACCTGCTGCACGAACGGCACCTTCCACTGCAGGCCCGGCTCGTAGCCGGCGCGGACGATGCGGCCGAACTGCAGCAACAGCGCGGTCTCGCCCTCGCGCACGACGAACGTGGAGTTGACGCCGAGCAGCAGGAGCAGCGCGGCGATCAGTGCGGCAAACGATTTCATTGCTGGCCTCCGCGCGCCGCGCGCGTCGTCTCGTCGGGGTTCTGCAGCAGCACGCCGGCGCCCGGCGCGAGCTTGTCCACGGGCAGGTTGATCAGATTGCGGCCGTTGCCCGAGTCGATGACCTTGACGCTGTCCTTGAGCACCTGCTGCATGGTTTCCAGGTACAGGCGCCGGCGCGTGACCTCGGGCGCGGCCTTGTACTGGGCGACGAGCTGGTTGAAGCGGTCCGCGTCGCCTTCGGCGCGCGCGATGCGCTCGGCGCGATAGCCCTCGGCCTGGGCCTTGATACGGGCGGCCTCGCCGCGCGCCTCGGGCACGATCTTGTTGGCGTAGGCCTGGGCCTCGTTCTCGATCTGCTGCTTGTTTTCGCGCGCGTTGGTCACGTCGTCGAACGCGTCCTTGACCTCGTGCGGCGGCGCGACCGACTGGAAATTGACCTCGGTCACGGCGATGCCGGCATCGTAGGAATCGAGGGTCGCCTGCAGCACCTTCTTGGTCTCGGCGACGAGTTCGGCGCCCTGGCCCGACAGGATCGTGTCCATCGCGCTGCCGCCGATGACCTGGCGTACGGCGCTCTCGGCCGCCTGCTTGACGGTCAGGTTGTCGACGTCCTTGACACGGAACAGGAACTTCTCGGCGTCGCTGACCTGGTACTGCACGTTGAAATCGATGCTGACGATGTTCTCGTCCATCGTCAGCATGCGCACGCTGTCGGCGAGCAGGCGCACGTCCTTGATCTTGACCTTCGTGACGGTCTCGATCGGCCGCGGCCACTTGAGGTTGAAGCCCGGGCTCATGATGCGCGTCTTCTTGCCGAAGCGCTGCACGACGCCGACGTCGCGCGCGTTGATGACGCTCCAGCTGTCGAGGAGGAGCCACGCGAGCAGGATCGCGATCACGGCCACGAGGATGCCGCCGGAACCGCCGCCGTTGCCGCCACCGCCACCGAACAGGTTCCCGAAGCGTTCGCGCAGGCGCCGCAGCGCGTCTTCCATATCCGGGCCTTTCTGGTTGCCGCGCCAGGGGTCGCGTTTGCCCGGCTCATTCCATGCCATGAGTTGACCTCGTGTTTTTCCGCGCCGTCGCCGGCACGCCGTTGTAGTAACCGCCGCCGCGTCCCGACCGCGCCGCCGCGCCGAGCCTCCGCCCTGCCCTTCGCCGCCGCGCCGCGGAACCGCCGCAGCGGCGCGACGCATCCGGTCCCGCCGCATTCACGGAAGGCGCGGCGCTGACGCCGGGACAGGACAGGAAGGAATACGGTTGTCCGGTCGGCAACCGCGGCTGACGGACGCGTAGCGTCGTCGGGGACGGATTGCGGCAGGATTGTACCGGACGAAGTCGATGAGCGGACACGTCGAAAGTCTGGAGACGACCTGAGCCAGATCGGGACGTTCCGGCCGGACTCAAGGGCGCCGCGGCGACCGGCCCGCCTGCGGCGTCGCCGGTTGCCGCGACACTGGCTTCACTCGGCCCCGTGCGACGCCGCGACGCCGGCGAGCGCGCCGCGCAGGAAGCCGCCGTCGCCGTCGCCGAGGCCGAACAGGGCCTGCAGCCGCGTGCGCGGCGCATCCAGCGCGAGTGCCCAGCCGCCGTCGTCGGCCGGCGTTTCGCGCTGCACGACGCCGGCCTCGTACAGGCGCGCGCGCAGACGGCCCTGTTCCGGCGCCAGATGCAGCATCGTGCGCACGCGGTCGCGGCCCAGCTGTTCGACGATGGCCTCCCGCAGCAGATCGAGGCCGAGGCCCTGCGCCGCCGATATCCAGACGCGCGGCTGCCGGCCGCCTTCGACGTCGTCGCGGCGCGGCGCCGCGTCGTCGAGCGTGTCGATCTTGTTGAACACGAGCACCTGCGGCAGCTCCGCCGCGCCGATCTCGGCCAGCACCGCGTCCACGTCGGCCATGCGCTGGTCGCGCTCGGGATCGCCCGCGTCGACGACGTGCAGCAGCAGGTCGGCGTCGCGCGTCTCGGCCAGGGTCGACTGGAACGCGGCGACGAGGTCGTGCGGCAGGTCGCGGATGAAGCCGACCGTGTCGGCCAGCACGAACGGACCGCTGGGCAGTCCGTCGATGCGGCGCAGGGTCGGGTCCAGGGTCGCGAACAGCTGGTCGGCCGCATAGACGTCGGCGCCGCTGAGCCGGTTGAACAGGGTCGACTTGCCGGCATTGGTATAGCCGACCAGCGACACCGTCGGAATCGCGTTGCGCTGGCGGCTGCGCCGGGTCTGTTCGCGCTGCAGCGCGACCTTGTCGAGGCGCTCCTGCAGCTGCTGTATGCGCCCGCGCAGATAACGCCGGTCGAGTTCGAGCTTGGTCTCGCCGGGACCGCGCAGGCCGATGGAACCGCCGCGCTGGCTGTCCAGCCCGCTCCAGCCGCGCACGACGCGCGTGGCCATGTGCTTGAGCTGAGCCAGCTCGACCTGCAGCTTGCCTTCGTGCGAGCGCGCGCGCAGCGCGAAGATGTCGAGGATCAGGCCGGTGCGGCCGACCACGCGGCACTCGCAGAACTTCTCGAGATTGCGCTCCTGGACCGGGGTCAGGGTGTCGTTGACGAGGATCAGGTCGGCGTCGTTGGCCAGCTTGAGCTCGCGCAGTTCCTCGACCTTGCCGGTGCCGAGCAGGAAACGCGCGTTCGGCGTATCGACGCGGGCGAACACGCGCGCGACGGCGCTGGCGCCGGCCGAGGCGGCGAGCTCGGCGAATTCGTCCAGGCGCGCGGCCGCGTCGGAGTCGCCGGCCCGGACGGTCTGGACGAGTACCGCGCGCTCGCCCTTCGCGGCCCTGTCGTACAGAGCGCTCAGCCCTCGCCGTGCTCGCCGTGCTCGGCGTCGGCGTGGTCATTGCCGCCATGGCCGTGATGACCCTCGCCGAGGCGCACGTTGCGGCTGGGCACGACGGTCGAGATCGCGTGCTTGTAGACCATCTGGCTGACCGTATTGCGCAGCAACACGACGAACTGGTCGAACGATTCGATCGTGCCCTGCAGCTTGATGCCGTTGACGAGGTAGATGGACACCGGCACGCGCTCGCGGCGCAAGGCGTTCAGAAACGGATCCTGCAGCGACTGCCCTTTTGACATTGGTAGTTCTCCTAGAGCGAACCGGGAAAAAAAGCAGCAGGGAATGCGCCCCGAAACCCGGCGCCCCGGTCCAAGTCCCCGGATCTTAACCGGTCTTGAATGCGGCGAGAATGTCGACCGCGTTATGAAACCGGCAAGCCGCCGGCACCGCCGAGAAACAGCGCCAGCGCGTCCTCGGCGCGCGCGCGCAGGTCGCCGCGCTCGGGGTCGAGCCAGCGCGCGTCGAGCTCGGCGCGCAGCATCGTGATCTGGCGCTTGGCGAGCTGGCGCGTCGCGAAGATGCCGCGGTCGCGCAGCTCGGCACGGTCGTACTCGCCGTCGAGGTACTGCCAGGCCTGGCGGTAGCCGACCGCGCGCAGCGCCGGCAGGTCCGCGTGCAGGTCGCCGCGCGCGCGCAGCGCCTGCACTTCCTCGATCAGGCCGCCGGCGAGCATCGCGTCGAAGCGCCCGGCGATGCGCGCATGCAGCGGCGCGCGGTCCTGCGGCACCAGCGCGAGCTTGAGCAGCCGGTACGGCGGCGCCTGCTCGCGCCCCTGCTGCAGCGCGCTCAGCGGCTGGCCGGTCAGCGCGATGACTTCCAGCGCGCGCAGCACGCGCTGCGTGTCGCTGGCGCGGATGCGCGCGGCCGCGGCTGGATCTTGCGCCGCGAGCCGCGCATGCAGCGCGGCGAGGCCGTCGCGCTCCAGTTCGGCCTGCAGCTGCGCGCGCAGCGCCGCATCGGCGGCCGGCAGGTCGGAGAAGCCGCGCATCAACGCGCGGAAGTACAGGCCCGTGCCGCCGACCAGCAGCGGCACGCGGCCGGCCGCCGTGATCGCGGCCATCTCGCGCAGCGCGTCGCTGCGGAACTCGCCGGCCGAGTACGGCTCGCCGGGGTCGCGGATGTCGATGAGCCGGTGCGGATGGCGCGCGAGCGTGGCCGCATCGGGCTTGGCGCTGCCGACGTCGAGACCGCGGTAGACCAGCGCCGAGTCGACGCTGATGAGGTCCACGTCGAAGCGCTCGGCCAGCGCGCAGGCCAGTGCGGTCTTGCCCGAAGCGGTAGGCCCCATGAGCAGGACGGCGAGCGGACGCGTATCGAGAGCGGGCATCCGGCGATTGTAGCGGCGCCGCGCGGGCGCCAGCGACCGCGGTCAATCCGGCCGGGCGGCGCCGCCGAAGCGACAAATATACGACGCCGCAGGCCTGGGGCCCGGGGCGCCGGATTGCCGCGCCGCCGACGGCGGCGAGCCGCCGGCAGCGCTTCGGCTCAGCGCTTGACGCCCATTTCCTCGAGCAGGTTGCTCGCGCCGTCGATCGTGTCCATGACCCAGAGCATGTAGCGCACGTCGACCTGGATGGAGCGGGTCAGTGCCGTGTCGAAGATCCAGTCGGCGCTGACGCTGTCCCAGTTGCCGTCGAAGGCCAGGCCGACGAGGCGGCCGCGGGCGTCCAGCGCCGGCGAGCCGGAATTGCCGCCGGTGATGTCGAGGTCGGCGAGGAAATTCACTGGCAAGGTGCCGTTCTTTGCCGCATGGCTGCCGTAGTTGCGCGCGACCAGCGCCTGGTATTCCTTCTGCGGCGTGTCGAACGGGTCCTCGCCGGTGGTCTTGGCCACGATGCCGTCGCCGGTCGTGAACGGCGTGAATTCCACGCCGTCCTTCTTGAAGCCCTGCACGCGGCCGAAGGTCACGCGCAGCGAGCTGTTCGCATCGGGGTAGACCGGCTGATGCAGCGATTCGTTGTAGGCGATCATCGCCTGCATGTAGCGCGGGCGCAGGCGCAGCTCGTCGCCGAGGCGCTCCTTGCGCGCCTTCTCGATCGTCAGCAGCTCGGGCATCAGCGCGACCATGAACTTCAGCGCCGCGTCGTCGGACGCTTCGATCTCGCCGCTCTTGGCCTTGAACCACTTCAGGCGCTCGTCGGTCGCGGTCAGGCGCGTGCCGGCGTACAGCGCATCGACCTTCTGCACCAGCGCGGCATCGTCGGTCAGCGCCGCGCCGAGCCAGCCGTCGAGCGCGGCGACGCGCTGGTCCGCCGGCAGCTTGACGTAGGCGCGCAGGAAATGCGTGAACAGCTGGCGGTCGACGGCCGGATCCATGCGCCGCTCCCACTGCTTGAGCGTGCCTTCGATCTTCGGCTCGTCGCGCGTCTGGAAACCCTGTTCGCGCTGCAGGTCCGGCTTGGTGCGTTCGAGCGCCGTGCGATAGATGTGGTAGCTCGAGTTGTACAGGAACGTGCGATTCAGATAGCCGAGCACGAGGTCGCGGTCGCGCAGCTTGCGCTGGCGGTCCAGCACGCCGCGCAGCTCGGCGATGTCGCCGCCGAGCGCCGCGGTCGCCTCGCCCTGGCCGCGCAGCCATTGCAGCAGCGCATCTTCCTTCTGCGTCTTGACGTCGACCGCGTGAGCCTTGGCCAGGCCTTCGAGCTGGCCGCGGAAATTCTTCAGGTAGTTGTTGTAGCCGGCCACGCTGTTGGCGTACTTGACCGCGACGGCCGGATCCTTGGCGCCGGCCGCATTGATGATGCCGAGGATCTCTTCGTACCAGCGGATGTTGGTCGGATACTGCCAGACGATCGCGTCGCGCGTCTCTTCGGCCAGGCGATAGCGGTTCGTGCGGCCCGGATAGCCCGCGACCATGACGAAGTCGCCGGCGTTCAGGCCGTCCGCGTTCAGCGGCAGGAAGTACTTCGGCTTGAACGGCACGTTGTCCCTGGAATACGGCTTGGAGCTGCCGTCCTTGGCCACGTACGCGCGCAGGAAGCTGAAGTCGCCGGTATGGCGCGGCCACATCCAGTTGTCGACGTCGCCGCCGAACTTGCCGATCGCGTCCGGCGGCGCGTAGACCAGGCGCACGTCCTTGATCTCGCGCTGGCGCACGAGCTGGAAGCTGTAGCCGCCGTGGAAGTTGTACACGTCGCACTTGATGCCGGGCTTCTCGCACTTGGCGACGGCGGCTTTCTGCGCCTTGTCGATGGCTTCGTAGCGCGCGAGGCCGCCGACCTTGGGATCGATCTTGCCGACGATCTCCTTGGTGATGTCGCGGATCTCGTCGGTCACGTAGACGCGCTGGTTCGGATCGCCGGGCAGCTCCTCGGCCACGCTGCGCGCGAGGAAGCCGTCGCGGATCAGGTTCTTCTCCGCCGTGGAGTTGTACTGGATCGCGCCGTACGCGCAGTGGTGGTTCGTGACGACCAGGCCCTGCGGCGAGACGAACGAGGCCGTGCAGCCGCCGATGCTGACGACGGCGCCCATGGTCGGGCCGGTCAGGTCGGTCAGGTCGGCCGGATCGAGTTCGAGGCCGCGCTGTTTGAGCTGGTTCGCGATGGCCGGCAGTTGGGCCGGCTGCCACATGCCTTCGTCGGCGGCGGCCAGGGTGGCGAAACAGGCGGCAACGGCGGTGACTAGGACTCGACGCACGGACAGGCTCCCGATGGAGTGAAGACGAAGGATGCGCAAGCGCCGGCCCGCGGACGGCGACGCCCTCCCTGGGCGTGCCGGTGCCGGACGCAACGGACGTTTATGCCGCGGCCGGCCGCGCAGGGACCAGCGCCGAAAGTCATGCCGGCGAACCGCCGGGGCCGCGCATGCGAAACTCCGCGGCATGGACACGATTCACGCACTCGCGGCGCAGCTGCGCCGGGCCCGCCGCATCCTCGTGCTGACCGGCGCCGGCATTTCGGCCGAATCCGGCATCGCCACGTTCCGCGACGCGCAGGACAGCCTCTGGGCCCGCTTCCGGCCCGAGGACCTGGCCACCCCCGAGGCGTTCCGCCGCGATCCGGCCCTGGTCTGGCGCTGGTATGCCTGGCGCCGCGGGCAGGTCGCCGCGGCGCAGCCGAACGCGGCGCACCGCGCGCTCGTCGAGCTCGCACGGCGGCGCGACACGGTCCTGGTCACGCAGAACGTCGACGACCTGCACCAGCGCGCCGGCTCCGTCGATGCGATCTGCCTGCACGGCGCCCTGATGCGCACGATCTGCTCGGTCACGCGGCTGGAGATCGACGCGGACTGGCTGGCCGCGAATCCCGGCGAGCCGCCGCGCTCGCCGCATCACGCCGACGGCCTGGCCCGGCCCGGCGTGGTCTGGTTCGGGGAGAACCTGCCGGCCGACGCGCTCGATCGCGCGAACGCGGCCGCGACGCAGTGCGACGTCGTGCTCGCGATCGGCACCTCGGCCCTGGTCTATCCGGCCGCCGGCCTGCCGGGCCTCGCGCAGCGCCACGGCGCCTGGTTCGCCGAAATCAACCCGCAGCCCACGCCGCTGACGCCGGCGGCCGATCTCGTCGTCGCGCAGCCCGCGGGCCTGGCCTTGCCGGCCGCACTGGCCGCCTGGGAGGAAGCATGAAACCCCGACGCTTCCTTCGCGCCGCCGCCATCGCCGCGGCCACGCTGCTCGCGGCCTGCGCCGCGCGCCCCGTCGTCGTCGCGACCGCGCCGGTCACGCCGGCGCTGCCCTACGAAGTCGCCGCGGAACCGGAACGCCATGCCGGCGCCGAGGTGATCTGGGGCGGCATGATCCTCGGCGTGGTCAATCGCGAGAGCCAGACCGAGGTCACGATCCTGGCCTACCCGCTCGACGAGGCGCAGCGGCCCGTGCCGTCGGCCGGCACGCGCGGCCGCTTCATCATCGTGCTGCCGGGCTACGTCGAACGGCACGACTACCCCGACGGCCTGTTCGTGACCCTGAGCGGCCGCCTCGCCGGCACGCGCGCCGGCCGCGTCGGCGAGCATGCCTACGTCTATCCGCTCGTCGAGGCCGCGCACGTGCACCGCTGGCCGGCGGGCTTCCAGTTCGACCGCCCGCACTGGCACATCGGTATCGGCGTCGGCGTGCGGCTGTAGGCGGGAATCGGGAATCGTCCGGGCGCGAGCGCGAAGCGTTCCTTTTCCGGCCCAGGGGCCTGATCGGTTTCGTGCCCGCGTGTCGTTACGACGACGATCACAGGCTGCAAGAGGACACGACATGACATTCCGACGGAGCTTTGCGCTCGCGCTGCTGCTGCCGCTGACGGCCGGAGCGGCCGATCTTTCCACGGCGTTTCCGCAGCTCGCCGCGCTCACCCTGAAGAACGAAGGCGTCACCGTGCTGTATCCGCGCGAGCGCGCGGACAAGGCAGCGCCGCCGGCCTGGCTGCGCGAGTACGAGGAGGCCGGCGTGTACGCATCCGCGCCGCTGCTGCTGACCCTCGACGGGCTGCCGCCGCTGACCCTGGCCTGCGACTCGGGCCCGAGCGCCGATCCGAGCTGCCGCCTGCTGCGCGACGCGGCCAAGCCCGAGGAAGCCGTGTTCGCAGCGCCGGGCACGCAGTTCGCGTTCCTGCCCGACGCGCGCATCGTCGTCGGCGGCCACAGCGACACCAACTACGACGAGCGCCGCGTATACCAGTGGAAGAATGACCGTTTCGTCGAACTCGCGCAGCCGCTGCGCCATGTCGGCGTCAACGGCGCGCTCAAGCAGCCCGTCGTGCTGCGCCGCGCGCCCGGCGCGAACGCCGCCGAGCTCGGCCTGACGCTCGCGGCCGGCACGCGCGTGACCGTGCTGCTCAACGACACACGCAGGAGCGACGACGACGAGCTCAACCCGGACTACCTGTTGCTGACTCCCGAAGGCATCGTCGGCTGGGCCCATCTGCCCGGCAATCCCGACGGCACGACCGCGGTCGACGGGCTGTACTACCGCGGCGACTGACACGCCGGCGCGACACTCGACCGTGTCGGACCACCGGCCGCTGCGCCGGTCAGGCGTGCGCGGCGGCCCGTCCGGCGGATTCGCCGCAGGCTGCGTCGCGTCGCTTCAGTCGTGCGTGTCGGGCTCGAAGAAACACCAGCGCACCTCGGGGAATTCGGTGCGGAACGCGGCTTCGACGCGATTGATGTCCTCGATGAGATCGCGCGGCGCGAGATAGCGGCTCATCTCGGCCTTGATCGCGACCACGACATCGGGGCCCATCTGCAGGGTCAGCAGGTTGTAGACCTGCTTGATCTCCTCGCGCGACGCGAGGAACTTGAGCATGGCCTCCTTGGTGCGCGGCTCCACGCCCTGGCCGATCAGCAGCGCCTTGATCTCGATCGCTATGAACACGGCGATGACGATCAGCAGCACGCCGATGCCGACCGAACCGATCGCGTCGTACATCGGATTGCCGGTCGCCATGGTCAGCAGCACCGCGCCGAGCGCGAACACGAGGCCGAGAAGCGCCGCGAGGTCTTCGCCGAAGATCACGATCAGCTCGCTCTGGCGGCTGTCGCGGAACCAGCGCCAGAGGCTCTGCGTGCCGCGCGCCTTGTTCACTTCGTTGAGGCAGCCCCACATCGACAGGGACTCGGCGACGATGCCGAAGGCCAGCACGCCGACCGCGAGCCAGGCCCACTGCAGCGGCTCGGGATGCTGCAGCTTGTGCAGGCCTTCGTAGATCGAGAACATGCCGCCGACGCTGAACAGCATCAGCGCGACGAGGAAGGACCAGAAGTACACGGCCTTGCCGAAGCCCAGCGGATAGTCCGGCGACGGCGGCGACTTGGCCTTGCGCAGGCCGATCAGCAGCATGACCTGGTTGCCGCAGTCGGCCAGCGAGTGCACGGCTTCGGCCAGCATCGAACCCGATCCGGTCAGCAGCGCGGCGACGAGCTTGGCGACGAAGATCGCGAAGTTCGCGCCGAGCGCATAGAAAATCGTCTTTACCGAATCCGCCTTGCCGGCCATCTGCGCTTTCTCCCTAACCCGATCCGAATCCCGTGTCCGCGGCACGGCGCACCGCACTGCCGCCATCCGCACCGAACGGCCCGAACGATGTCCGCCGTCGCTGCGCAGCCTTGCCGCTCGTCTCCGCCAGCGGACGTGCGCGGCGGACGGCGAGTCTACCATCGCCGTCCCGGCGAACCGGAGCAGGTCCGCCGCAGTGGCGGCCCGCGCCGCCGGCGCAGGCCGCTACGGCGTCTGCGCGAGCAGGAAGGCCGCCTTCGACGCGAGTTCGCTGCGCGGGCAGTGGCTCGCGATCAGCTGCAGCCGCGCACGCCACTGCGGCGAGCCTTCGCGCGCGCGCTGGGCGAGTTGCCAGCAGAGCTCCGCCAGACCCGGCAGGTCGGCCGCGCGCGCGCCGAGATCGCGCGCGAGGTGCTCGGCGTCCGCATCGGCGCCGATGCGCAGCCAGGCGCGCGCGAGCTGCAGCTGCTGCGCCGGCGGCAAGGCCAGGCCGTCCGCATCGACCTTGCGGTAGTCGTCGACGATCTGCTTGACCTTGCGCGCCGCGGCCGCGTCGGGCAGCGGCAGCTCGATCACGCGCGTCAACGCCGTGCGCAGCGCCGCCGGCTGATTCGCGTAGCGCGCGCAGCGGTAGAGCGCGATGCGCACGTCGAGCGACGGCGTGCCGTCGCGGTCGAGCGGTTCGAGCAGCGCGACCGCCTGGCGCGTCTCGAGCCGGCCCAGGTGCTGCAGCGCGCGTTCGAGCGCGTCGTCCTGGGCCTTGGCCCGGTCGGCCTTCTCGTCGGCGTCGAGGAACTCGTGCTGTTCCCAGCCCAGCGCGCGCACGCCGAGCGCGAGCAGCGCGCCGCTGACGATACCGCCCGCATGCGCGTCGAAGCCGACATTGGAACCGCGGCTCGTCATCAGGCTGAGCAATTCCCAGCCGAGCCAGAACGGCAGCAGCCAGAGCGCCGTGATGCGCGAATAGCCGAACGCGACGAAGGCCCACCAGAACACGCGCACCTTGCGCATGCCCCAGAGCACGCAGTACGCCCCCATGAGGCCGGCGATCGCGCCCGATGCGCCGACCATGCCGCCGACGTCGCCCCAGCGATAGGCCAGCGAGACCAGGCCCGCACCGATACCGGCCAGCAGATACAGCGCGAGGAACAGACCCGCGCCGAGGCCGCCCTCGACGAGCAGGCCGAGCACGACGAGGAACAGCATGTTGCCGAACAGATGGCCGAAGTCGTGGTGCAGGAACATCCAGCTGATCAGGCGCAGCGGACTGAATTCGGTGTAACGCAGCGCATGGCGTTCGTCGAACTGGCGCTGCCACAGCTGCTCGAACTCGGCGCGGTGCTGCTTCCAGTCCGCATGGCGCGGGTCCTGCGGACCGATCAGCGCGTCGGCATTCAACGCCTGCAGGAATTTGCCGTCGGCCTGCACGAGCTGGACGAACTGCCCGGCCGGCAGCGAATCCAGATGCGGCATGACCGCGTCGAGCCGCGGTTCGGGATGCGCCTGACGCCAGTCGCGGTACAGAGGCCGTTCGATCTGCGCGAGGTCGGCCTCGCCGTAATAGTCCGCCGCACGCTGCAGCGCCACGCCGTCGCCGCTCTGCAGGAACAGGAACACGAACGCGTTGACCAGGACCAGCGCCATGGTCACGAACGGAAAATTCGCCCGGTTCAACGGACGGTGCAGCGGCAGTACCAGCACGGCGAAGCTCCCCTGAACGAGATGGCGGAAAACGGGCATCCGCCCGTTTCTCCATCGAACGGCGCAAGCAGGCTCGCGCACGTTCTCCGGCAGCCGACCGTCGGCGCGGTCGGTTGCCGGCGATCCGTCGCTGGATCGTCCGGCGGGGTTTTCGACGCCCGCCGGCGCGCCGATTCTACGGCCTGCCCCGCTGCCGCGCCGCGGCTTGCGCGACGGCCGG
Organism: Tahibacter caeni; assembly: GCF_024609805.1. Taxonomy (GTDB): domain Bacteria; phylum Pseudomonadota; class Gammaproteobacteria; order Xanthomonadales; family Rhodanobacteraceae; genus Tahibacter; species Tahibacter caeni. Next base: position 15,934 of record NZ_JANFVR010000065.1, read on the forward strand.
CATTTTCTATAGTGCCGGCTTCTCTCTCCGGAATGGCAGTTCATGGGACGCTGGCGTCCGCCGCAAGCCGCCTCCACCGCGCTGATCACGCGCGCCGGCCACGACCGGCTCAAGGCCGAGCTCGATCACCTCTGGCGCGAGCGCCGGCCCGAAGTCGTGCGTGCGCTCGCCGCGGCGGCCGCCGAAGGCGACCGCTCCGAGAACGCCGAATACACCTATCGCAAGAAACAGCTCGGCGAGATCGACCGCCGCGTGCGCTACCTCGGCAAGCGTCTCGAAACGCTGAAGATCGCGCCGGATGCGCCGACCGATCGCGCGGCGGTCTATTTCGGCGCCTGGATCACGCTCGAGGACGATGACGGCCGCGAGAAACGCTACCGCATCGTCGGCCCCGACGAGACCGACGCCGCGCGCGGCTGGATCAGCATCGATTCGCCGCTGGCCCGCGCCGTGCTGAAGAAGCGCGTCGACGACGAATTCGTCGCCGAGCTGCCCGACGCGCGCGCGAGCTTCGTCGTCGTCGACATCCGCTACGGCGAGGAATGAGCGGCGGTCGCCGTCACGGAACCCGCAGCGGCGCCGGATAGACACGCCCCGCACGCAGCGGGCGGAAGCACTCCGCCGCGTCGTAGAACGCCGGGTCGCCGTTGGCCGCATGCCAGCCCGGAATGCCCGAGATCGGCAGGGCGCGTAGTTCCTGCGGATCGTTGAGCAGCCGGCCCGCATCGATCGCCGCGGCCAGCGCCGTCAGCGCAGCCGGCATCGCCGCGCCGTTCTCGTCGAGCACGGCGACCGCCTTGCCGGTGATCAGCTTGTCCGGCACCAGCGCCATCTCGAGCAGCGCATGGCCGAACACCTCCACGCGGATGCGGCCGTCGTCCCAGGCCTCGCGCGCGTCCCAGAACAGGCCGCGCCAGTCGTGCGCATCCCAGCGCGCGAGCAGTCCGGGCTCGCGCAGCACGACGATGACGCCGCCTTCGTCGAAATGGGTCAGCGCGCACTGTGCGCGGCTGCGCTGCTTGTCGCCCATCCGCGCGATCTCGGCGACCTGACGCCGGTTCAGCGCGGCCTTCACCGGCGCGTGGCGGCGCCAGATCAGCGCATTGAAGAAGTCGTGCCAGTTGTCCGCGCGCGTCGCGATCTCGGCGCGCGCATGGATGCGCGTTTCGTAGTGCAGGCCGTCGGCGAGGAGCTGCAGCGTCTGCTCGACGAAACGCCAGGGTTGATCCCAGCCGCGGTTGAGCTCGGCCACACTCGGAAACGCCGTCGCGGTGATCCAGTCGGCGGCCTCGCTCCAGGCGGCCAGCGGCGGACGCCGCAGCACGCCCCGGTCGAGCGCCGCGCGGCTCGGTGCGACGAAGCGCATCGCCGCGCCTTCAGCCCGGCAGGCGCGCGAAAAGGTCGTGCTGGTCGGCGTGGATGACCTCGACCTCGGCGAACTGGCCCGGGCGCAGTTTCTGGCCGTTGTCGACGTGCACGACGCCGTCGATCTCCGGCGCGTCGGCCGCCGAGCGCGCGACCGCGCCGTCGGCGTCGACTGCATCGACGAGCACCTTCAGGCGCGTGCCGACCTTGCGGTCCAGGCGCTCGGCGCTGATCTGCGCCTGCACTTCCATGAAGCGCTCCAGGCGATCTTCCTTGATCTCGTCGGGCACGGGATCGGGCAGGTCGTTGGCCTTGGCGCCTTCGACCGGCGAATACGCGAACGCGCCGACGCGGTCGAGCTGCGCTTCGCGCAGGAAGTCGAGCAGTTCCTCGAACTCGGCCTCGGTCTCGCCCGGAAAGCCGACGATGAAGGTCGAGCGGATCGTGAGCTCGGGACAGATGGCGCGCCAGTTCCTGACTCGCGCGAGCACCTTGTCGACGGCGCCCGGCCGCTTCATCAGCCTGAGGATGCGCGGGCTGGCATGCTGGAACGGGATGTCGAGGTACGGCAGGAGCTTGCCCTGCGCCATCAGCGGCACGATCTCGTCGACGTGCGGATACGGGTAGACGTAGTGCAGGCGCGTCCAGACGCCGAGTTCGGACAGGCCTTCGCAGAGCTCGGTCATGCGCGTGCGGTAAGACTTGCCGCGCCAGTCGCGCTCGGCGTACTTGAGATCGACGCCGTAGGCGCTGGTGTCCTGCGAGATCACGAGCAGTTCCTTGACGCCGCCCTTGACGAGCTTCTCGGCCTCGACGAGCACCTGGTCGACCGGACGCGAGACGAGGTCGCCGCGCATCGACGGAATGATGCAGAACGAGCAGCGGTGATTGCAGCCCTCGGAAATCTTGAGATAGGCGTAATGCTTGGGCGTCAGCTTCAGTCCCTGCGGCGGCACGAGGTCGAGGAACGGGTCATGCTTGGGCGGCAGCTGCGCATGCACCGCGTTCATGACGCTCGCGTAGTCCTGCGGTCCGGAGATCGACAGCACGTCCGGATGCGCCTCGCGGATCACGTCGGCCTTGGCCCCGAGACAACCCGTGACGATGACCTTGCCGTTCTCGGCCAGCGCCTCGCCGATCGCGTCCAGCGATTCCTCGACCGCGGCGTCGATGAAGCCGCAGGTGTTGACGACGACGACGTCGGCGTCGTCATAGGTCGGCACGATGTCGTAGCCCTCCACGCGCAGCTGGGTCAGGATGCGTTCGGAGTCGACCAGGGCTTTCGGGCAGCCGAGGCTGACGAAGCCGACCTTGGGATTCTGGCGGGACATGGGAAGCTCGGGGGAAAGGCAAGCCCGGAAGTGTAAGGCCAACGCGGGCCGAAAGGCAGTTGCCGGCGCCGCGCCGGCGGCGTCGCAGGCCGCTGGCGGGCCGGTATTCCGCGGCCGCGGCCGGCCACGTGAAATTTGTTTACGTGAGCACCCCGTGGACCGCGCTAGCATTGGCGCGCGGCCGTACAGGGCGGCCACCCCAGGGACTCTCCAGCGAATGCCGATCGGCCAGCCCGTCGACAGATCCGGACCAGCATCCGCGGCGCGGCTGCCGGCTCCGTTGGTATTTCCCCGCAGCCCGGCCCGCCACTCGCCCGGCGAGCCCGCCGCCCCGTCGGCCCCACCGGATTCCGGCGGCGACAGCCGGTCCCGGGCGGATTCCGCGCTTCCCGCACGCTCCCCTCGCCGGCGCGCCTGGATCGCCGTCGTCACGGCCTTGCTCGTCAGCGGCTTCGGCAGCATGGACCGGCTGTTCGCCGACGATCTCTCGCCGGTAATGGCCGGCCAGATCGCGGCGTCGGCCCAGCACATCGCCGGCGGTGTCGAAAGCGCCTGGCGCGCGGGCGACGGCCTGATCGGACCGCTGCTCGGCCGCTACGGCCGCCTGCAGCTCGCGCGCGAGATCGGCCTGCTCGAACAGGCGCTCGGTGCGAGCCGGCCGGCCGCCGAAGCCTGGGACGCCGTCGCCGCCCACGCCCGCGCGACCGGCAACACGCCGCGGCTGATCGAGGCGCTGGA
>NZ_JANFVR010000650.1 GCF_024609805.1 Tahibacter caeni
CGGCGGCGGAGCAGGCGGCATCGGCGGCATGGCCGCGAATACCTGGGTCTGGTCGCCGACCGGCTCGGTCTCCAGGGTGCGGAACCCCGCCGGTGCCGTCGGCGCGCCAGGCGCGGGCGCGGGCGGCGGCGTGGGAGCCGGTGCGGATGCGGTTGCCGGCGACGCCGCGGCAACCGGCGGCGTCGCCGCCATCTGCAGTTCGGCTTCGGAATGGAAGGCCTGCAGGAACGCCGCCTTGAGTTCCTGCGCCTGCTTCAGAGCTTCGGCTCGCGCGGCGAGCTCGGTCTCCAGCTCGGCGATGCGGCGCTTGTACTCGGCGGCGTCGAATTCGCCGAGCTGGTGGCGCAGCTCGATCTCCTGGCGGTCCAGGGTGATCGCCTCGTGATCGCCGGCATAGCGGTCGAGCAGGTTGCTGAGCTCGAGATACTGCACGCGCGCCTGCTGCTTCAGCGGCGCGGCCTTCTGGTCGAGCTCGCGGTTGCGCGTCTCGTAGTCGCCGCGCACGCGCAGATAGACCGGCTCGGCCACCGCGCCGCGCTTCTCCTCGAGCTGCTGCAGACGTTCGGCGAGCACGTCCTGCTCGGCCTTGATCGTCTTGAGCGCGTCGACGGCGCTGACGTCGATGGCTTCCAATGCGGCGATGCGATCGTTGCTCATGCTGTTCTCCGGGGCGCGCGTCACGACGCGACCAATTCTATGTCGATAGTGCCGAAACGCAGGCGGTCGCCGGGCTTGACCGGCACGGGCTCGCCGGTCGCGATCCGCTGGCCGTTGACGAAGGTGCCGTTGGCCGTGCCGACTTCCTCGCGCAGGAACAGCAACACGCCCTGGCGCAGCAGCTTGGCATGGCGCCGGCTCAGGCTGCGCGCGGCGTCGAGCGCGCCGAGGTTGATTTCGGGCGTGATGCCGGTGACCGGATCGACGCGGCCGATCAGGAACTCGTCGCGGCCGGATTCCAGCGGGAAACGCTGGCCGCTGGCCGCATGGAACAACGCAGGTCCACTTACGCCCGCCGGGGCCGGCGGAGGCGCGGCAGGTGGCGGCGCTGGCGGCGCGGACGCGGGAACAACCGGCGGTGCAGGCGGCGGTGACGGCGGCGCGACCGGCGCTGCCGGCGCAGGCGCGACGGGAACAGGCGGCGACATGACAGGCGCCGGTGC
>NZ_JANFVR010000651.1 GCF_024609805.1 Tahibacter caeni
CCGCCGCGCGCGGCCGAGGCGGCGGCGCAAGCCCCGGCGCAGCGCGCGCAGCAGCGCGGCCGGCCCGGCCGCGGCGCGCGCGGGAATGTCCCCGGCGTGCACGCTCACCTCAGAGGACCTCCGCGACGAAGGCCGCATGGTCGCGGTAATAGTCGGCCTCGTCGTAGCACTGCGAGGCCAGCACGAGACAGACCGAGCCCGAGGAGAATTCGTCGAGTTCGCGCCAGATCATCGGACCGATCAGCAGGCCGCGGTACGGCCGGTCCAGCCGCACGCGCCGGCGCCGGCGGCCGTCGTCGAGCAGGACTTCGAAGCTGCCGGCGACGGCGACCAGCAGCTGCTGCAGCGCGCGGTGGGCATGGCCGCCGCGCTCGGCGCCGCCGGGCACGTCGTAGAGGTAGTAGACGCGCTCGATCGAAAACGGCAGGTGCGCGCCGCCTTCGATGAAGGTCAGGTTGCCGCGCGGGTCGGTGATCCGCGGCAGCTCGATCAGGCGGCAGTCGTCGACCGATGCGGCGTTTGCGCGCGGGGACGGTGCGAGGTCGGGGCGGAGGGCAGTCGGCACGGTCATTTCATTCCTCCTCCTGCAGCGGCGAGAGCGCACAGGCCGCGAGCAGCGCGCAGGCCAGCGCCGGCAGCGGCACGCGCAGCGGGTAGTCGACGAGACCGTGCAGCAGCGCGGCGCCGGCGCCGAGCGCGCAGGCCCAGCGCAGGCCGTCGGCCGCGCGGGCCAGCAGGCGATGCGCGACGAGCGCCGCGGCGGCCGCGTACAGCAGCGGTCCGATCAGGCCGAGCTCGAACAGCAGCTGCACGGGCTCGTCGTGGGCCTGGTTGACGTAGACCGTGTCGAGGGTCGCGAGGCTGTCGAAGGTCGCGAACACGCCGGCGAAGCTGCCGGGGCCGGCGCCGAGCGGGAAGAACGTCATCGCCGCGGCGAAGCTGCGCCGCAGCAGCGCGGCGCGGCCGTCGGCGACGTCGAGCGCGAAGCCCTGCAGCAGCGCAGGTCCGGCCGCCGGCAGGATGACCAGCGCCGCGACGGCGGCGAGAACCAGCGCGAGCAGCAGCCGGCGGCCGTGCTGCCGGTGCAGCGCCCAGACGGCGATCGCGACGGCTTCGAGCACGAGCAGGCAGGCGCCGGCACGCGAGCGCGTCGCGAGCA
>NZ_JANFVR010000652.1 GCF_024609805.1 Tahibacter caeni
GCCTGCGCGCCGGCGCCGGCGCAGCGGGCGCGGCGGAAACGGACGGCGGCGAGGCGGATGCGGCGGCTTCCGCGGCGACTGCCGCGGCATCGACGGCCTGCGTCGCCGCGACCCACTGATAGCCGAAACGCGGCACGGTCCGGATGCTGCTCTGGTCGTTGCCGCTGTCGCCGACCGCGCGGCGCGCACGCAGCAGGGTCTGGGCGAGCAGCGCGTCGCTGACGTCGACGCGGCCCCAGACCGCCGAAATCAGCTCGTCGCGGCCGATCGCGCGCTCGCGGTGCTCGACGAGATAGATCAGGCATTCCAGCGATTTCGGCGGCAGCGCGACGCGCTCGTCGCCGCGGCGCAGCTCGCGTGCGGCCGGGTCGAGCAGGAAGTCGGCGAAGCGGTACGTCGTCGGACGGCTCATCGGCTGGCCAGGCTGCGGCGGTCCGCGCGCGGACGCCGGGTCTTCGACGATACCCGATGGCGCGGCCGGCGCACGCGCGCGGACGGTGTCAGCGGCCGAGGTCGTGCGGCGTTATCCAGCCCATCCAGATCGCGAACATCACGAGCAGGATCAGCGCGACCGACAGGGCGATTCGCCGCGTCAGCGCCTTTACCGTGCGATTGGTCGTACCCTTGTCGACCAGCATGTAATACAGCCCGGCGCCGAGGTTGTAGAGGATCACGATCAGGAACCCGACGATGAGGATTTTCTGGGCCATGTCAGCGACGTTCGCGCACCTTGGAATCGGCCGCCAGTATAGGCGCGCGGCGCGATGAGCAGGCGCTGGCAGCGGCCGTCGGCCTTCGCCTGGATGCTGCTGTTCGCCGGTCTGGCCGTATTCCTGAGCCTGTCGCGCTGGCAATGGCAGCGCGCGCAGGAGAAGGAAATCCTGCTGGCTTCGTACGCGGCGGCCGCCAATGCGCCGCTGCGGCAATATGCCGCGCTGCCGGAACACCTGGCCGTCGAGGACTATCCGCGCGTGGCCGCGCACGGCCGCTACGTCGCCGGCCGCGGCTACTGGCTCGACCAGCAGATCCACGACGGCCGCGTCGGACGGCGCGCGATCGCGGTGTTCCAGCCCGACGGCGCGCCGCGTCGCCTGCTCGTCGATCTGGGGTGGGTCGCGGCGCCGCCGGGGGGGCCGGCGCCGGCCTGGCCGGAACTGC
>NZ_JANFVR010000653.1 GCF_024609805.1 Tahibacter caeni
AGGTGTTTGGACGTATAGAAGTAGATCGGCACGACCGCGTCGGCGGCGAGCAGGCGCGCTTCGGCCGCGGCGATCGCGTCGCGCCGCGCGGCGCCGGACGGCAGCGCGGCGGCTTCGCGCAGCAGGGCGTCGAACGTCGCATCGGCGTAGCCGGTCGTGTTCAGCGGATTGTCGACGCCGGAGAAGGTCGCGAGGAAATCCAGCGGATCGTTGACGTCGGCGATCCAGCCGCCGCGGAACACCTGCGTGATCACGCGCGCGCGCCGGTTCTGCACGAACACTTTCCATTCCTCGTTGCGCAGCACGACGCGTGCGCCGAGCACCTGGCGCCACATCGACGCGACGGCCAGCGCGAGTTTGCGGTGCACGGTCGAGGTGTTGTAGCGCAGCTCCAGGGTCAGCGGGTGCGCTTCGCCGTAGCCGGCCGCCGCATAGCGCGCGCGGGCGGCGGCCTCGCGCTGCGCGGCGGGCCATTGCGCCGCGGCGACCGGCGGCGGTTGGTGGTCGCGCGCGCCCGGCGGCACCACGCTCCAGGCCGGCTGCTCGCCGAGGCCGGTCACGTAGCGGGTGAGGATGTCGCGATCGATCGCGAGCACGAGCGCGGCGCGCAGGTCGGGATCGTCGCGCAGCGGCGGCCGCGTCAGGTTCAGGCCGAGCCAGAAGCTGCCGAGATACGGACTGATGCGCAGCGCGTCGCCGAACTGCGCGCGCAGCGCGGCGAGCGGTTTCGGCGGCACGGTTTCGGTCAGATGCAGGTCGCCGGCCTGGAAGCGCTTGAGCTCGCTGGCCGCGTCCTCGGTCACGACGAAGCGCACGCGTTCGATCGCGACCGTGGCGGCGGCATGGAACTGCGCGTTGCGCGCGAGCTCGATGCTGGCCTGCGGCGTCCAGGCGCCGAGCACGTAGGCGCCGTTGCCGACGAGCCGGCCGGGCCGCGTGTGCTGCGCGCCGAACTGCGCCACGGCCGGCAGATAGACCGGAAACGCGATCGGCAGCAGCAGGCGGTCGATCAGCGCGACCGGCTCGCTCAGGCGTATGCGCACGGTGCGCGGATCGGGCGCGCTGACGCCGAGGGCTTCGGGCGGCTGCGCGCCGGCGCCGACGGCGGCGGCGTTCGCGATCGGCCGCAGCAGCGCGGCCATCGG
>NZ_JANFVR010000654.1 GCF_024609805.1 Tahibacter caeni
GTACGGGCGCATACCGGCGCGCTGGCGCCATCGCCTGCGCCGGCGCCTCGAGCGCGAAGCCTACGTGCCGCCCGCGCCGGCGGCCGCCGCACCCGCCGTCGCCGTGACCGCGCCGAGCCGGCACGACGGCATCAACCTGATCGGCTATGCGCGCGGCGAATTCGGCGTCGCCGAAGTGCTGCGCAACTACGCCGCCGTGCTGCAGCAGGCCGGCATTCCGTTCGGCGTGCGCAACATCGAGATCGGCGTCGCGAGCCGGCAGCAGGACCATCGCCTCGACGCATTTCTCGACGACACTCTGCCGCAGGACGTCAGCCTGTTCTGCGTCAACGCTGACCAGATGCCGGTCGTGCACGAACATCTCGGCGCGGCGGCGTTCGCCGGCCGCTACACGATCGGCTGCTGGTTCTGGGAGCTCGAACGCTTTCCGCCGCGCTGGTCCGACGCGTTCGCGCTCGTCGACGAGATCTGGGTGCTGTCGGACTTCGTGCGCGCGGCCGTGGCCGCCTGCACCGACAAGCCGGTGCACGTGATCCCGCTGGCCGTGCAGCAGCCGACGCGGCCGCCGCTGCCGCGCGCGGCGCTCGATCTGCCTGACGAGGCGTTCGTCGTGCTCGCGAGCTTCGACTTCAATTCGTGGATCACGCGCAAGAATCCACAGGCCGCGATCGCCGCGTTCCGCGCCGCGTTTCCGCCCGAACGCCGCGACGTGCGCCTCGTGCTCAAGACCATCAACGGCCAGCGTCTGCCGGCGCCGCTGCACCAGCTGACCGAGGCCGCCGCCGGCGACGACCGCATCCTGCTGCGCGACGGCTTCCTCGACCGCGACGGCATGTGGTCGCTGCAGGCGGCCTGCGACGTATACCTGTCGCTGCACCGCTCCGAAGGCTTCGGCCTCGGCCTCGCCGAATGCATGGCGCTCGGCAAGCCCGTTGTCGCGACGGCCTATTCGGGCAACCTGCAGTTCATGGACGCCGACAACAGCTGCCTCGTGCCCTATCGTCTCGTGCCGGTCGACGAAGGCGAATACCCGGACTGGCGCGGCCAGCACTGGGCCGAGCCCGACGTGACCGCGGCCGCCGCACAGCTGCGCCGGCTCGCCGACGATCCGGCCGCGGCGCGCCGCCTCGGCGCCGCCGCGC
>NZ_JANFVR010000655.1 GCF_024609805.1 Tahibacter caeni
GGCAATGACCGATGTTGCTCTTGACCGAACCCAGCGCGCAGTAGCCCGTCTTCTGCGTGTAGCGGCCGAAGGAAGCCTTCAATGCCTCGACCTCGATCGGATCGCCGAGCTTCGTGCCGGTGCCGTGCGCCTCGACGAGCTGGATACCCCCCGGATCGATGCCGAAGCGGTCGTAGACCTCCAGCTGCAGCCGCGTCTGCGACTGCGGATTCGGCGCCGTGATGCCGTTGGTCTTGCCGTCCTGGTTGACTCCCCAGCCCTGGATCACGCCGTAGACCGGATCGTCGTCGCGCTGCGCGTCGGCCAGCCGCTTGAGCACGACCACGCCGACGCCCTCGCCCGGCACGAAGCCGTTCGCGCGCTGGTCGAACGCGAAGCAGCGCCCGTCCGTCGACAGCATGCCGGCCTGCGCGGTCTTGATGTGCATGTCCGGCCCCGACGCGACGTAGACGCCGCCGGCCAGCGCGATTTCGCTCGCGCCCGAACTCAGGCTGTCGCAGGCCTGGGCGATCGCGACCAGGGACGAGGAACAGGCCGTGTCGATCGCGACGCAGGGACCTTGCAGATTGAAAAAGTACGAAATGCGCGCGGCCAGGATGGAACTCGCGTTGCCGGTGAAGCCCTGCGCGGTCAGGCGCTGCTCGGTCGCGAGCAGCTGGTAGTCGCCGGTCGCACAGCCGGCGAACACGCCGCAGCGCGTGCCCGACAGGCTGCGCGTGTTGAAGCCGGCGTCCTCGATCGCGTGCCAGCAGGCCTGCAGGAACAGGCGCTGCTGCGGGTCCATGTATTCCGCCTCTTTCGGCGAAATGTTGAAGAACAGCGGATCGAAATGGTCGAACCCGTCGAGCAGGCCCATCCAGCGGCTGTTGCTGAGTCCCGGTGCCGGCGCGCCGGGCCGGTAATAGCGCTCCATGTCCCAGCGTTGCGGCGGAACCGCGCCGATGCAGTCGCGGCCCGCGGCGAGATTGCGCCAGAACTCGGCCAACGTGGCCGCCTGCGGGAACTGGCCGGCCATGCCGATCACGGCGATCGGCTCGCCGGCGCTGCTGCGTTGCGTAGTCGTCGACGCAGCCGCCGGCGCCGCCTCGGCGGCGAGCGCACGCAGGCCTCGCGCGGCCTGGCGGCGCGGACG
>NZ_JANFVR010000656.1 GCF_024609805.1 Tahibacter caeni
GCCGGCGTCGCGCGCGGCGAGCGCCGCGCCGAGGCTCAGCACGTTGCACGGATGCACGACGGCCATGCGGATCGCGCCGAGCTTGCGCGCGTATTCGAGCAGCCGGCGCGCGCCGTCGCCGCCGGCGGTTTCCAGGCGCAGCTCGGGCAGGCTCGTGCGCGGCCGTTCGACACGCTGGTCCGGCGCGATCACGCGCGCGCGGCCCTCGATGACGCAGTCGCCGTACTGGTTGACGCAGCGGCAGTCGAGCAGCACCTGCCGCGTCGCCGGTTCCAGCGCGGCGACCGTGACGCCGACCTGCAAGGTGTCGCCGAGACGCACGGGCTTGAGGAAGCGCAGGTCCTGTTCGAGATAGATCGTGCCCGGTCCCGGCAGGCGCGTGCCGAGCACGCCGGAAATCAGCGCGCCGCCCCACATGCCGTGGGCGATCACGCCGTGGAAGCGCGTCGAGGCGGCATAGGCCGGATCGACGTGCTGCGGATTGACGTCGCCGGACTGCAACGCGAACAGCTGGATGTCCTGCATCGTCAGGGTGCGTTCGATCGTCGCGCCGTCGCCGACGGCGAGCTCGTCGAAGGTGCGGTTGCGCAGCACGGTCAGGTCGTCGGCCGCGGTGCTCATGCGGACTCCGGGACGGCGGCGTGCGGCGGGCGGAGCGAGGTGGCGCAGTTCATGCGGCGGGTTCCGGGGAAGGGGCGGGATCAGGCTAGTCGATGCGGATCAGGTCCGGCGAGCGGCGCAGGTAGTCGAACGCGTAGTCGAGTTCGCCCGGGCTCGCCGCATGCACGGTCAGCAGCGGCTGGCCGCGCTCGACCGCGTCGCCGAGCCGCGCCTGCAGCATTACGCCGGCCGCGGCGCTTTCCGGCGCGCCCGACAGCTTGGCCAGGCGCGACAGCCGGCGGTTGTCGATCGCACCGACGCGGCCGTCGCGGGCCGCCTTCAGCGGCCGCCGGTACGCGGCGACCGGCGGTTCGCGCAGGCCGCCCTGGGCCGCGCAGATGCGCTGGAACTTGGCCCACGCACGGCCGTCGGCGAGCACTTCGCCGGCCAGGCGCGCGCCGTCGCCGGGCGCGGCCTTGCCGCCGATCTCCAGCGCCGCGCCGGCCAGGGTCACGGCGCGTTCGCGCAGAT
>NZ_JANFVR010000657.1 GCF_024609805.1 Tahibacter caeni
CGGTCAAGCGCATCGCGCTCGCGCGCGCGGCCGGCGACGAGGCCGCGATCGCGCGCCAGGCGACCTCGGCGCTGACCGCGGTCGGCCTGTGCTCGCTGGCCGTCGCGCTCGCGGCGACGCCGCTGGCCGGCTGGCTGTCGGCGCTGCTGTTCCACGACGGCGGCGAGCGCCGTCTGCTCGTGCTGCTGGTCGCCTGGGGCGTGCCGTTCGCGGTCTGTGCGCAGGTCTACCGCGCGATGCTCAGCGCCGCGCGCGAGACGCGCCGGCTCGTGCTCGCGCAGGTGTCGTCCGACCTGATCGGGCTCGCGCTGTTCGTCGTGCTGATCTGGCGTCTCGACCTGTTCGGCGCCGTGCTCGCGCTGTCGCTGCTGCACGCGACCAAGTTCGCGCTGCTGTACGCCGGCGCGCGGCGCAGCTACGGCCGCGGCGCGGTCATGCCGCAGCCGGCCCGCTTCGCCTGGGAGGAACTGCGCGAGAACCTCGTCTACGGCGCGAACGGCCTGCTGCTCGTCGCGACCGGCATCGTCGTCGTGCTGGTCGTGTCACGCTGGATCATCGGCGCCTACGGCCTCGACGCCGCCGGCCTGTTCTCGACCGCATGGAAGGTCGCGACGGTCTATCTCGCCGCGATCTATGCGTCGGCCGGCAGCTACTACTTTCCGGCGCTCGCGGTCTGCGACGACGACCGCCGCCTCGGCGCGAAGATCGACGAGGCGCTGACGGTCTACCTGTACCTCGTGCCGCCGCTGATGGCCGCGATCGTGTTGTCGGCCGAATGGCTGATGCCGCTGCTGTTCAGCGCCGCGTTCGCGCCGGCGGCCGCGCTGCTGCTCCTGCTGCTGCCCGGCGACCTGTGCCGCGTCGTCGCGGAAACCCTGGGCCTGGCCCTGCTCGCGCGGCGGCGCCTGCGCGCCTACTGCGGACTGTATTTCGCCTGGGCGGTGCTGTACCTCGGACTGGCCGCGCTGCTGCTGCCGCGGCTGCAGCTGACCGGCGTCGCGCTCGCCTACCTGCTGTCGCAGGCGGCGCAGCTCGTGCTCGCCGCGATCGTCGTCGGCCGCGCCTTCGCCTATCGCGTCGGCCGCGCGGCGGCGTTCGCCC
>NZ_JANFVR010000658.1 GCF_024609805.1 Tahibacter caeni
GCCGCGCCGCCGGCGGGCTGCGCGCGCGCGGCCTGCGCGGCCGCGATCAGTCCGGCCCCGCCGACACCCATCCATTGCAGCAGTTCGCGTCGCGTGGTCATGGCTGGTTCTCCTGCGCCGGGTGTTCGTCGTCGTCGGTGTCGTGGCCGCCGTGGCCGCTATGGTCGTGAGGCTGCCGGCCCGCGTCGTGCCGGCCGGGATCGTGCTGCTCCGCGGCGTCGCCGGTCTTGCCGTGCGCGCCGGCCGCATCGTGGCCTTTGTGCTCGTCGCCGCCAGTCTCGCCGTCGGATCGGTCGCGCTGCGGCTTGCCGTGCGTGGACATGTCGTGACCCGACATGTCGTGGCCGGCGTGGCTGCCCTGATCGTCGTTCGACGCCGCGCCGCCGCCGTGGCCCTGGTGCGCGTCGTGGCCGCCGTCGGTCGCCGGTCGCAGCACGCTGTCGAGATCGAGCACGGGGTGCGGCGGCAGCGCATCGCTGGGCAGCCGCGTGCCGACCGCGCGGGCCAGCGCGACGCGCGCCTGCCAGTAGTCGCGCACGCTTTCGAGATAGCCCTGATAGGCGTCGTATTCCTGCTGCTTGGCCAGCAACAGCTCGAACGCGCCGATCAGCATGTAGTTCAGGCGCTCGCTCTGGCGCGCGACCACGGCCTCGCGCTGCGGGATCAGCGCGGCGCGGTAGTCCTCGGCGATGCGGCGCAGCGCGGCGACGCGGTCGACGCCGAGGCTCACGTCGTTGTCGATGTCGAGCTCCAGCCGCGCGAGCGCCGCGCGACCCTGTTCCAGGCGTGCTTCGGCGCGCGCGATCGCCGCCTGGCCCTGGTCGAACAGCGGCAGGGCCAAGGCCAGTGTCGGACCGCGCAAGGTGTTGCCGTCGGTCTCGCGTTCGCGCTCGGCGCCGATCTCGACGTTGCCGAGCAGACGCCAGCGCCGCACGAGGGTCAGCGCCTGGTCGAGCAGCTCGACTTCGCGCCGCGCCGCGGCCAGATCCAGGCGCTGCTGCTGGGCGAGCGCCTGCAGGTCGCCCAGTGCGTCCTCGTTCGCGACCGGCGCGGCGAGCGGCAGCGCGAAGGTCCACTGCGCGGCCTGCGCCCCGCGCAGGCCCATGCGCGCGTTCAGCGCGAGGCGCG
>NZ_JANFVR010000659.1 GCF_024609805.1 Tahibacter caeni
GAGGTAGACATGGTCCTCCGCCGCGACCGGCGCGCTGACATTGCCGCCGCGCGCGGCGACGAACGCGGCCGGCCCCGGCGGCGCCGCGGCGGCGCAGGAAGACGAAGAGAGAGCAGCAACGACGGCGGCGCAGACGGCGGAAACGAACACAGCGGCAGACGCTTTCATGGACACTCCAGGCAGGGAACGCAGCCGCCGCAGTGTCGAAAGCGCGGGCCGGCCGCGCATTCGTTTCGTATGCGGATTCCATGCGCGGGACGCGCGAAAGGCGCGGTGGGCGGCACTCGAGCATGACGCCGTCGGGGTTTCGCCGGTCGCCGGCCGCGGCGCAGGCGGCTATGCGGCGGGCAGTCCGAGCGAGGTGCCGCGGGCCTTGCGACGCTTCGCGAGCGCGCTGCCTTTGCCGTCTACGCTGCGTTTGCCGGGGCCGTCGCCAGCGGGCCAGGGAGCCGGGCTTCCGGGTCGACCGTGCCGAGTTTGCGCGACGTCTGTTTCTTTTGCATTGCAGCAAACGGGGTGCGCGAGGCTCTCCCGGCTCATGCGCCCGCGAGCGAAGCGATCGGATGCGCGGCAACTGCCTCGGGCTTTCGCGACGCGAAGGAAAACGACGCGGCCGGCCGCTAAGGCACCTGCCGCTCGCCGGCGAGCTCGCGCGCGCGGCGCTCGGCGGCGAGGCGCGCGTCGTTGCGGCCGAGCGCGGTGTTCAGGCGGACGAACACGCTCGCGGCGCGCAGGTCGTGGTCGGCCCAGGTCGCGATGCGCGCGCTGAGCGCGTGGGCCTCGTCGGGCCTGCCGTTGCGCACGAGCAGCGCGACATAGGGCTGGATCACGTCGACGAGGTCGTCGGGAATCGCGCCGGCCTGGTCGAACCGGTGCAGGGTGCGTTCGAACAGCGCGAGCGCCGCGTCGGTTTCGCCTTCGGCCGCGCGCTGTTCGGCCTGGGCCAGGCTGGCCTGGGCTTCGCGCCAGGGATCGGCGTGGGCCTGCACCCAGGCCTGCAGCTCGGCGGTCTCGCGCACGGCCGCGGCGAGCTCGCCCTGGCCGCGCAGGCCCTGCAGGCGCAGGCGCCAGGCCTGCACGTAGCGGATCGGATCGCTGTCGGCCAGCGCCGGCACGCGCGC
>NZ_JANFVR010000066.1 GCF_024609805.1 Tahibacter caeni
GCCTCGTCGATGCGGCTGCGGCAGCGCGCGTCGGCGCGCAGCCGCGCGACGCCGCCGGCGTCGACGACGTGCGTGGCCAGGATCGGATAGCGGTCGAGCACGTGATCCCAGGCACGCTGCAGCAGCGGCCGGTCGACGGCGCCGTGCAGCCTCAGGCACAGCGGTATGTTGTACGCGCCGGAATCCGGATCGAGCCGCTGCAGCAGGTACAGCGCGCGCGCGCCGACCGACAGCGCGAACACCGGCGCGCCGTCGGGATCCTCCGGCGGCGTCGGCACCGGCGCGTCGGCGCGTTCGCGCGCCTGCAGCAGCGCGACGAGCTCGTTCCTGTGCCGCGCGATCGCCGCCTGCAGCGGCGCCGTCAGCACGCCCTTCTGGGCATAGCAGTTCAGCTGGCCGTCCTCGACCGCCAGCCGTATGTGCTGGCTGGCGAGCGTTCGCAGCAATTCGATGACCGTCGCCATGCTGCCCTCGTCAGCCGATGCCCCGCGTTCCGGGCGGCGGGCGTGCCGGACGCCGGAACGGCTTCCCTTCGCCGCCGGCGCGGCGGCGTCGCTGCGTTCAGCCGTGCGCCGCCATGCGCAGGCCCTGGCTCATCGAGCGGTCGTCGACGAGCTTGCCGTCGAACAGCGAGACCTGGCGCTGGGCCTGCTCGGCCGAACGCGGATCATGCGTGACCATCACGATCGTGCTGCCCTTGCGATGCAATGCGCCGAGCAGGTCCATGACGATCTGTGCGTTCTTGGAATCGAGGTTGCCGGTCGGTTCGTCGGCCAGCAGCACCTTTGGCTTGCCGACGAGCGCGCGCGCGATCGCGACGCGCTGCTGCTGGCCGCCCGACAGCTCGGCCGGGTAGTGCTTCTGGCGGTGGCCGATCTCGACCTGCTCCAGCGCCTCGAGCACGAGCTCGCGGCGCTGCGCGCGCGACAGGTCGTTGCGGAACGTCAGCGGCAGCTCGACGTTCTCGAACACGCTCATGTCGCCGATCAGGTTGAAGGCCTGGAAGATGAAGCCGATCTCCTGGTTGCGCACGCGCGCGCGCTCCTTCTCGTCGAGCGCGCCGACCTCGGTGCCGTTGAGCAGGTACTTGCCTTCGGTGAAGGAGCTCAGCAGCCCCATGACCGACAGCAGGGTGGACTTGCCGCAGCCCGAGGGCCCGCTGATCGACACGTATTCGCCGGCGTCGATCGCGAGATGGATGTTGTTGAGTGCCCAGGTTTCCAGTTCTTCGGTGAAGAACACTTTTTTGACGGCTTGCAGTTCGATCAGATGGGACTTGCTCACAGTTGATTCTCCTGGTGCTCCGTCAGGCGGTTTCGGAAGCTTGCGCTCAAGCCCCGCGTTCTTGGTTGCATTCAGTTGAGCAGGATCCTGTCCTTGCTCTGCCACTCGCCCGTCTCCGAGGTGATGATGCGATCGCCCGGCTGCAGGCCGCTCAGCACCTGTAACTGATCGACGGAAATCTTTCCTGCGCTGACCGGCACGCGCGTGGCGTAGCGTCCGCCCGAATCGAGCTTGTAGACCATGATCGGCGCGTTGGACTTGGCGTACGCGGGACGCCCGACGTACAGCGTGTCCGACAACTGGGCCAGGTAGACGATGCCTTCGACGGCCAACTGGGGCCGCGCGCCGGCGGGCATGTCCCCTTTCAGGTCGACGTCGACGATGACCGTGCCGTCCGTGACGGCCGGGTCGACCCGCGCGACGACGCCATCGATCGTCCCGTTGCGTGTATCGACGACGACCTGCTGTCCGGGCTGCACTTCGGTCGCTTCGCGCGCAGGCACGCGCAGTTCCGCATACAGCCGGTCCGGCTGGGCCAGTCTGCCCACCGGAGCACCGGGCTGGAGCTGCTGGCCGACGTCGACCGCAACCTCCTGCACCACCCCGTCGATGCCCGCGACGATGCGCAGGTTCACGACCTGGTCGCGGGCGCGGTCGAGCGCGCGGGCCAGTTCGTTGACGCGCGACTGGCGGACATCGAGCTGCACCTTCACGTTGTCGCGAACCGCGCTGAATCGCTTCTTTTCCAGCGCATGGCGCTCGGTCGTCTGCGCGACCGTGAGCTTGCTGTTGTCGAAGTCGATCTGCGACACGATGCCGCGGCCGAACAGCTTGGTCTCCGCCGCCAGGCGCGCCTCGGCCTTTTCCTGTTCGAACCGGGCCTGAGTCAGCAGTGCCTCCTGATTGAGGAGGTTTGCGCGCAGCTCCGACTCGGCCGATTTGGCTTCGTTGACCGCGCCTTCCCAGGCCGACCTGGCCTCTTCGGCGCTGGCGACGAGCTGCGGGTTGGTCAGCTCCACGAGCAGGTCGCCGGCTTTGACGGCGTCGCCGGCCTTGACATGCGTTCTGGCGACCCGCCCCATGACCTGCGAGGCGATGTACTCGACGTTGTTCGGTATCAGCTGGCCGTTCGCGCGCACCGTTATCTCGAGCGTGCCGCGCTTGACCGTATCGAGCGTGACCCGGCTCCGGCCGACGCGCTGCGTGCTGAAGTCGATGCTGACGAGAGTGACGAGGGTGGCGAGCGTCAGGCACGCGCCGGCGGTGATCAGCAGCGTACGCCGGTTGAAGGTGCGTTTCGGTTTCGATCGGGCATGGTCCATGGCCCCGTTTAGCAAACGGCATGCCAACGAATGTCGCAAAAAAATCAAGTAAAAACAGTATCTGATTTACTATTTCTATATTTTGTCCCAGACGCGGGACGCGCGAATCCAAGAAATGGGAATGCGGATGCGCGAGGCGTCGGTTCGCCGATTCCGGCTCGTCCGGCGCGGCGCCGCCATGCGGCGGCGCGCATGAAAACCGGCGACGATCGAAGCGGTCGTGCGCGTCGCGTCCTTGCGACAGAGCCCCGCCGTGCGCCCGCGCCGGATCTGCCGGCGCGCATTCCCAGTTTCGGCATGCGTGTTCCCAGTTATGGGATTGCCGTGCCGCCGATACGCGGCCCGCAGGGACGCCGACACCGCGACACCCGGCTTCACGCCTCGCGCAGTACGCACACTGGTGCAAAAGATACTTTGAAAGTAATTGGCACATGCCTTGCACGCCGCCACGCACTTTCCAATGCAGGTTCCGGTCCGGAGACGCCGCAATGCTATCGACACTGCTGTTCGACCTGAAATACGCGTGGCGGCTGTTCCTCAAGAGAGCCGGAAGCTCTTTTCTGTGCATCGTCGTCGTCGCGCTGAGCGTCGGACTGGCCCTGTTCGTCTACGTGATCGACTACAACATGGCACTGAAGCCGCTGCCGTTCACCGGCTCCGGCGACTGGCTGAGCCTTCAGCTGTCCGAGAACGCTTCCCGGCCGCAGCGTCCTCAGGTGGACGCCTACACTTATCAGGAGATCACGCGGCGCGTCGACAGAATCGACTATCTTGGCGCCTTTGCCGCCGAGACGGCCGTGTTGAGCGAAGGACAGACCAGCACGCGTCTGCGCGCCGCAGCCATCAGTCCCGGCTTGCTGTCGGCGATGCATGCCACGCCGCAGCTCGGCAGGACGTTCGATGCAGCCGACGCGAATCCCGGGGCGCCGCGCAACGTCCTGCTCAGCCACACGGCCTGGCAGACGTACTTCGCCGGCGATCCGGCCGTGGTCGGCAAACAAGCACGCATCGACGGCCAGCCCGTGCAGGTAGTCGGCGTGATGCCGGCGGATTTCTTCGCGTTCCGCGACTTCGAAATCTGGCGGCCGTTGCAGCTGCCGGCCCTTGCCGCGCCGGGCGACGCCGATCCGGTGCTGACGCCGATCGTGCGATTGAAGGACAGCCAGGGCAAGGAAGCGGCGGTCGCCGCGATCCAGGCCGTCGTCGACGATGCTGGCAAGAACTACCAGAGCCGCTTCGGCGCCGAGCGCGGCGTCGGCCTGTTCCCCGGCCACCGCATGTATACCCATGGGGACACGCCGGTCATCGCCATGGCGACGTTCATCGCCATCGCCGTGCTGTTCCTCGGCGGCGTGAACATCAGCCTCATCATTTTCGCGATGCTGATGGAACGTACGCGGGAGCTGGCCTTGCGCACCGCGCTGGGCTCCACGCGCCGCAGCCTCATTCGCCAGTGCCTGCTGCAATC
Source organism: Tahibacter caeni (assembly GCF_024609805.1). Lineage (GTDB taxonomy): Bacteria > Pseudomonadota > Gammaproteobacteria > Xanthomonadales > Rhodanobacteraceae > Tahibacter > Tahibacter caeni. Next base: position 4,075 of record NZ_JANFVR010000066.1, read on the forward strand.
GGGGTTCGTGGTCCTGTTCGGACTGGCGGTCGGCATCGTGCTCGCCGCGCTGTCGGTGGACTGGGCGCACGGCCTGCTCGATTTCACGGCGCGCATGCAGGCGCTCGGACGCAGCCCGAGCGAACTCGTCATGCGGCCGCTCGACCTCGTCGCGGCTGCGGCGATCGCGATCGTCCTGTGGCTGTCCAGCACGCTGATCCCGGCCGCTCGCCTGTCGAAGCTCGATCCGGCCGTATCGCTCGCGGGCACCGGCAAAGGCGGTCTCGGCTCCCGCAGCGGCAACCGGATGGCGAGCATCCTCGTCGGCGTCCAGGTGATCGTGTCGTCGCTGCTGCTCGTGATCTGCTCGAACGTGGTGCTGTCCGTCAACAAGGAACTCAACCGGCCGATCGGCGTGCAGGTCGAGCAGCGCATCATGTCCACCTACCCGACCGAGTTCGACGGCCGTTACGCGCAGGCCGCCGATCGGCTGCAGTACTGGGACCGGCTGACCGAAGCGGTCAAGCAGCGCATACCGGGCGCCGAGGTCGCCTACACCACGGCCGACCCGACCGGCCCGATCAACGAACCGGCGATGCTCGAAGACCGCAGCGACGTCGCCTCCGACGGCAGCCTGAAATTGCCGGTGTCCGTCGTCTCGGAGAACTATTTCGCACTGCTCGGCATAGGGCTGAAGGCGGGCCGCCTGTTCGACAGCACCGATGACGGTTCGGCGCCCGGCGTGGTGGTCGTCGATCAGCTGACGGCCGACCATTACTGGCCCGGCCGCAATCCGATCGGCCAGCGTCTGCGCCTGTCGCCGAACGGGGACAGCCCGTGGCTGACGGTCGTCGGTGTCGCCTCGTCCGTGGCGGGCCCGTACAGCCGGACCGTCGGCGTGGTCTACCGACCGCTGCGCCAGGTCGCGCCGGCGGGATTCCAGCTTCTCGTCAAGCTGCCGCCGGCGGCGCCGGAAAGCAGCCGCGAAGCGCTGCATGCGGCGGCGTTCGCGGTGGACCAGAACCTGCCTCTGCACAACCTGCAGATGCTGGACGACTACCTGCTGGCGCTGAATTCCTACAAGTCGCTGGTTCCGGGTTTCACGGGCATCGGCCTCGTCCTTCTGGTGCTCGCGGCCACGGGCCTGTTCGGACTGATCGGCCGCTCGGTATCGCAGCGCACCCAGGAAATCGGCGTGCGGCGCGCGCTGGGCAGCAGCCGGAGCGGCATCGTGGCGAGGTTCCTGCGGCAGGCATCGGTCTATCTCGTCATCGCCATCGTCGGCGGCTGTCTCGGCGTCGTCATGACGACCGGAATGAGCGGCGCGATTCCGAACGTGCTCGACAACGTGGCGCTCGTGACGACCGGGGTGTTCCTGACGTTGACCCTGGTCATCTTCGTCTCCGTGTACTTCCCGGTGCACCGCGCCGTAGCGCTGGAACCCGGCGACGCTCTGCGCCACGAATGAGGGGAACGCGGGGGCGCCGCGCCCTCGCGTGAGCGGAGCAACGCCGAACCGTGCACGCCCCGTCCGGTGCCCGGCTCGGCCGCAATCGTAGATGGCGAATTCAATCGGGAGGTCTCAATGCAGCAGCAAAGCAGCCCGCGGCGCAAGCGGCGCTTCGGGAAATTTCTTCTGGTCACCTTCGGTGTCCTGGCGGGGCTCGGCGTCGCGGCGCACCTGATCTGGAAGTACTCCGGCGACGGTGTTCCGCAGCTCGTCGTCGACGAAGACGGCATCAAGGTCTACAAGATCAAGAAGTCCGGCTCCAGCCTGTACACGATCAAGGCGACGCGCGTCGTCGACACCTCGATGGACAAGGCGGTTTCGGCCATGCTCGACGGCAGCCTCGAAAACTGCGCGGACTGGAATCCCAACTGCTACGTCTCGCGCGTCGTCGAGCCCTGGGACGCGAAGACGTCGTCCTACCTGCAGCTGTGGACGCAGAAGATGGGCTCGATGCTGAAGCCGCGCGAGTTTCTTCTGCGCGTCAATTTTTCCCAGGACCCGCAGACCCGGAGCGCCACGGTGCAGTTCAAGGCGGAGCCCGACAAGCTTCCGCCCGACGACTGCTGCGTACGGCTCAGCCACATGCAGAGCCGCTGGCAATTCACGCCGACCCCGGACGGAAAAGTGGGCGTCGAACTGCTGATGGACATCGACGTCGGCGTGCCCTACTTCCTGTTCAACGCACAGGCGCCGAACAACGTGCACTGGACGTTCGAGAATCTGCCCCGGCTCTTCAACCAGCCGCGCTACGACAATGCCAAGGTGGATTGGCTGCTGACATCGGCGGCCGCTCCCTGACACGCCGATAACGACCTGCAAAGAAAAACGCCGGCGGAAGCCGGCGTTTTTTGTTTCCGCTGTCCGGGCCGATGCGAGGCCCCGACGTTCGCGCCGAAACGCGGCGTCGGGAGCTCAGGACGCATCCTTCTCTCAAGTCAGCTCGACGTCGCGCAGCTGCAGGACATCGGCCACGGCCTGCGCTGCGGCCCCACGCAACAGCGAGTAATGGTCCGCGTCGATCGTGTGCGCCTGCAGCGTGTCGTCGACCAGCGCTTTCCAGCCGTAGTCGGTCGGCCCGGCCGCGGCGGCGCTTGCTACGGACATGGCGCGGAACAGCAGCACGTCGACGGGTTTCGGCAATGCGCGCGGGCGATAGGTCCGGTAACAGCGCCGGTTGGCCTGGAACAGGTGATACAGGCCTTCATACCCTTCCCGGTCCATTACGAACCCCTGCTCGGCGAACACGGCGAGTCGCTGCTCGGTCGTCATCGCGCGCAGCTGCGCCGCGCTGTAGTCGAACGATGCCCGGCCCTGCCCGGCCATTTCCAGGCACAGCTGGCGCATGTCCTCGAACTCGTCGGCCGCCGGCTGCGCGTTCAGGACGGCCGGCGTGACCGCGTCGAGCAGCGCCAGGTATTCGACCGTCTCGCCCTGCTCGAGCAGCTGCCGCGTCATCTCGTAGGCGACGACGCCGCCGTAGGAATGGCCGACGAGGCGGTACGGCCCCTGCGGCTGGATCGCGCGGATCGCCGCGAGATTCGCCGCCGCCGTGGCCTCGACACTGTCCGGCGGTGGTTCCGTACCGTCGAGGCCGATCGCCTGCAGCGCGTGGAACGGCTGCTGCGGGCCGAGCGCGCGGCTCAGCTCGCGCAGGCCGAGCACGTTGCCGCCGACACCCGGCAGCACGAACACCGGCGTGCGCTCGCCGCCGGCCTGTATCGTGACGACGAGGCCCTGCGCCGCGGCCTTGGCGGACGGCGCGCGCAGGCTCTCGACGAGCTCGGCGAGCTGGCCGATGGTCACCTGGTCGAACAGCGCGCGCACCGGCAGATCCACGCCGAGCTGGGCGCGGATGCGGTACAGCAGCTGGGTCGCGAGCAGCGAATTGCCGCCGAGCTCGAAGAAGTTGTCGTTGACGCCGATCCGCGCCTGCTCGAGCACGAAGCCCTTTTCCTTGAACACGTGGGCCCAGATCTCGGCCAGCGCGCGTTCGGTATCGCTGCGCGGCGCGATGTATTCCTCGCTCGATTCCAGGCCGACGTCGATGCGCTCGAGCGCCTTGCGATCGGCCTTGCCGTTGGAGGTCACCGGAATCGACGCGACGCTGACGAACGCCGCCGGAATCATGTACTCCGGCAGCGTCTCGAGCAGATGCGCGCGCAGATCCTTGTGGGCGAGCCGGACCACGTCGTCGCGCGTCGAGTCGTGGGTGCGGTAGAACGCGATCAGCTGCTTGTAGCCGTCCGGGCCGCGCGCGATGACCACGCTCTCGCTGATCGCCGGGTGGCGGTTCAGATGGGCCTCGATCTCGCCGGTCTCGATGCGCACGCCGCCGATCTTGACCTGCGCGTCGATGCGGCCGAGGTACTGGATGTTGCCGTCGTCGAGCCAGCGCGCGAGGTCGCCGGTGCGGTACATGCGCGTGCCGGGATCGAACGGATTGGCGACGAAGCGCTCCCGGGTCAGCTCGGGGCGGTTCAGATAGCCGCGCGCGAGGTTGACGCCGGCGATGTGCAGCTCGCCGGGCACGCCGACCGGCTGCGGGTTGTTCGCCTCGTCGACGATGTGGATCTGCGTGTTGTCGATCGGCGCGCCGATCGGCACGAACGGATACGCGATGCGCGTGCAGTCGTAGAACGTCACGTCGATCGCCGCTTCGGTCGGGCCGTAGAGGTTGTGCAGCGCGGCGTTCGGGAACACGCGGCGGTAGCGGTCGACCGAGGTGCGATCCAGCGCCTCGCCGCTACAGAAGATCAGGCGCACGCCGGGGCACTGGCCTTTCGCGTTGTCGAGGAACGCATGCAGCATCGACGGCACATAGTGCAGGGTCGTGACGCCGACGCCGTTGATCAGGCCCTCGAGGTACTGCACGTCGGAATGGCCGTTCGGCTCCGCGAACGCGAGCGAGGCGCCGGTCATCGGCGGCCAGAAGAATTCCCAGACCGACACGTCGAAGCAGTACGGCGTCTTCTGCACGACCACATCGCGGCTGTCGAGCCCGTAGCTCTTCTGCATCCAGTGGATGCGGTTGACGAGCGCGCGGTGTTCGACGAGCACGCCCTTGGGCTTGCCGGTCGAACCCGAGGTGTAGATCACGTACGCGACATTCCCGGGACCGACCTCCCGGCGCAGCGCCAGACCCTGCGCCTTGCGTCGCGCAGTTTCCCCGCGCAGCGCCGGCCATTGCCTGTCGAGCGTGATGATCGTCGCGCCCTCGCCCGCGAGCGCCTGCAGGCGGTCGCGGAAACGCGATTCGGTCAGGATCACGCGCGCGGCCGAATCCTCGAGCATGTAGCTCACGCGATCGTCGGGATAGTCCGGATCGATCGGCATGTAGGCGCCGCCGGCGCGCACGATGCCCTGGATGCCGATCATCATGTCGACCGAGCGGTTCACGCACAGCGCGACGATGGTGTCCGGCTCCACGCCGAGCGACTGCAGGTGCAGCGCGAGCAGTCCCGTCTCGTGCTCGAGCTCGGCGTAGTTCAGGCGGCGCTCGGCATCGCTGGTCGCCGGCCGTTCCGGACCGGCCGCGACCTGATCGAGGAAGAAGTCGTGGATGCAGCGCTCGCGCGGGAACGGCGCGTCGGTCGCGTTCCATCCGGCGATACGTGCGCGGTCCTGCCCGGTCGCGATCGGGTACTGCGCGAGCAGGCGCTGCGGGTCCTGCGCGATCCCGTCGATGAGCACGCGCAGGTGCGCGAGCATGCCGCGCAGGACCTCGTTCGGGCAGCACTCGGGATTGCCCTGCAGATGGAGACGGAACGCGTCGCCGTCGTCGAACACTTCCAGCGCGATGTCGAAGTCGCCTTCGGCCTCCTGGCGGAAGCCGCTGACCGGCGCCAGACCGAATTCGTCGCGTACGGCGCGGAACTCGCCGTCGTCGAGGTTCGCGAATTCCTGATAAGCGTAGAACAGCTTGAACTCGGTATTACCCTCGACCTTCTGCCGGTTCATCATCAGCGGGAACGGATAGGCCGAGTGGAACACGGCGTCGAGCAGGGTCATCTGCGTGCCGCGCAGGAAATCGGGCAGCGTCTGCGGCGCGTCGAAGCGGCCGCGGATCGGCACGATGTTGAAGAAATAGCCGATTTCGTCGGTGAACCGGCTGTCCGGCCGCACGATGACCGGCATGACGACGACGATGTCCTTCTGGCTCGAGTACTTGTGCAGCAGCAGCTGGAACAGTGAGAGGAACAGCGCCGAATGCTGCAGCGACTGCTGCCGCGCGAACTCGCGCAGCCAGCGGCTGACGTCGTCGGGCAGCACGTCCACGACGATCTCCGCCTTGTAGTCGGCCGGCAGCGGCTGCGGCGCGTCGGGCAGCAGCTTGAACCGCGGCAGCTCGCCCTGCAGCTGCTGCTGCCAGAACGCCGCGTGCTGCGCGCCCTCGGCCGACGCGAGCATCTGCGATTCCCAGGCCACGAACGGCTCGAAGCCCGAGGCGTCGCGCGCCGCCGGCCGTGTGCGGCCGGCCGCCGCGTCGCGATAGGCACCGAACAACGCGCGCAGCAGGATGCCCGTGGAGAAGCCGTCGAAAATCAGGTGGTGGATCAGGATGAACAGCCCGGTGCGGCCGTTGCCCCAGTCGAACAGGGTGATCCGCGACAGCGGACCCGTCTGCAAGTCGAACGGTTCGAGCACCTTGGCCTGGAAGTGGGCGACGAGCTCCGCATCGCCGTGCAGCGCGAGGGTTTCCCGCTGCAGCCGCGAGCGGCAGGCCTCGTCGAGGCGGTGCGACAGCCGGCCTTCGTGTTCGACGACGCGCGTCTTCAGCAGCGGAAAGCGATCGATGACGCGGTCCCAGGCCTCGGCCAGCAGGCCGGCGTCGACGGCGGCGCCGATCTTCACGCAGATCGGCACGGCGTGGCTGCGTTCGGGGTTGAGCTTCTGCAGGATGTAGTGGGAGTTCTCACCGACCGACAGTGCGAACTCGTCGCTGCGCGCGGACGGCGCGGCGCCGCCGTTCTGCAGGATGTCGATGATCGCCGGCTTGTGCCGTGTGATGCCGTCGGCGAGCGCCTTGGTCAGCGCCCCTTTCGGCGCATAGCAGTTCAGCTTGCCGTCTTCGACCGCGAGCTTGATGTCTCTGCCGGCCAGCTCGCTCAACAACGCCCAGACTTCTTCCACAGTGCTCTCCGATGAACGACGGAATGTCGGATACGACGATGACGGGACGCGCGACGAAGGCCCTGTACCGTCGCGGGCGGCCGGGCGGATTCGCGGGAATCGGGGAATTGCGGCGCGGCGGCGATGCAGCCGGCCGGCAACGCGAAAACGCACCGTGCGTCGCCGCGCGGCGTTCCGGTCCGGAGCCGATCGTCCTGCAACTGCCACATCACGGTGTCCAAAAAAGTCGGCGCCGCGACGCGCAGTACCGGCGCTGCCGCGGCATTCCCCATCGGCCGGTTTCAGCAAGGCCCATGCCACCAGCGCAGGCCTTGTGGATCAGCCAGTTGCGCCGCCAGCGGCGGACGCCGTCCCATTTGCGGGATGGCACAGTCCTGAAAATGGAATGCGCTACATGGCGTCAATGTCAAAAAAATGTATTCGCCTTAGTCCCGAACGGGACTGATTTCATGAAAGCGAATTTACCCAATAAGACACAACGTTATTTCTGCATTTTCCTCTGGAATGCCCGCGCGGCAACAGTCACAATCGGCGCTTGCGCGGACGTCGCGGCCGCCCTCCCCGGCGGCTCCCGTGGCGTCCCGGCGCATGCCGTTCCGCCAACCCGCGAATAGGAATCCCTCGTGAAGATACTTTTCCTGTGCATCTGGGCCGAATGGCCGTCCAACCGCCCGTACCTCGATACCGAGGAACACGAGATCTGGTACGTCTGCGATCCGAACGGCCTGCGATACGTCAAGAACTATCTCGCACCGGACGAGATCGCGGGGCTGACCCTGCCGACCAGCGACGATCCGCGCGAGCTCATGCGGATGCTGCAGGACGTCCATCGGCAGTTCCCGTTCGAGCGCGTCGTCGCGGTCGACGAACGCACCGTGCTGCCGGCAGCCTACATCCGCGAGGCGTTCAACATTCCGGGCCCGCGTCCGGCCGAGGTCGACGCGTTCCGCAGCAAGCGCACGATGAAGCAGTGGCTCGCGCCGCGCGGCGTCCGAGTGATCCGCGACCTGGACAGGGCCGAGCTCGACGCGGGACCGTTCGTACCCTGCGTGATCAAGTGCCCCGACGGCACCGCGTCGGGCGGCGTCCATCTCTGTCACGCGCGCGCCGACTACGAGGCGCACCGGCACGAGCTCGACAACGGCGCGATGCTCGAGGAGTTCGTCGAAGGCGACATCTTCCACATCGACGGCGCCTACAACGCCGACGGCGTGGTCGCGGTTCCGCACGCCTACCTCAACACCTGCTTCGACCACTACGTGCTGGGCCTGCCGGTCGGCTCGATCGGCGTCGACGAGCCCGTGCTCAAGCAGCGCCTCGTCACCTTCGCCGAGCAGGTCATCGCCGCGCTGCCGCTGCGCGAAGGCGTCTACCACATGGAAGTCATCCGCACGCCGCAGGACGAGCTCGTGTTCCTCGAGATCGGCGGGCGCGTCGGCGGCGGCGAGGTCTACCGCAACTTCACCGACGTCTACAACTTCGACCTGCTCGAATTCCACATCGCCTCGCAGCTCGGCCAGTCGCCGAAGCTGCGCAAGATCCGCGAGAACACGGTCGGCGGCTGGCTGATGATCAACAGCGTCGCACACGTGCCCGGCGTCTTCACCGGCATCCGCTACGAACCGCTCGCCGAGGACAACTGCGCGTACTCGCTGTATCACCCGCGACTCGGCCACGCGTACGACCTGCGCGAGCGCATGTCGATGAAGTATTCGTTCCGCGCCGACACCTCGGCCCAGGTGCGGGCCAGTGTGATCGAGCTCATGGAGAAGGTCGGCATGGACTCGGTACCGCTGCCTGCCGCGGCCGCGACGGCCGCGCCGGAACTCGACGCGGTCGCCTGAACCGGCCGGATCGCGCCGGTTCAGGCCGGCGCGAGCTCGTCGATGTCGAAATAGCCGTTGTAGCCCTTGAGGTAGACCGCGGCGCGGTGGCCGAACAGCACGATCGCCTCGGTGCGCGTCTCGAGCGTCGCGTCGGCCATCAATGTGGAACGCACCTTCGCGCCGACCGCGTGGCGGCGGTTCCAGTCGGCCACCTTATGTTCGGCGTTCGCGCCGCCGGCCGTGTCCGCCGTAGCGGCCGCGGCGGCCGGCGCGGCCTTGGGCGGATTCTTGGCGCGATGGTCGCGGATCGACTTGACCAGCCGCGTCAGCACGTCGCCGTGGCCGCATTCGTCGAACTGCATCGGATCGGCGTCGCTGCCGAGCGCGATCAGGTGCTCGACGCTGTCGGACCAGCGCACGGGACTCGCGATCTGCCGCGCGAGCGTCTCGACGACGGCGTCGGCCGCATACGGCTGCGCGGTCACGTTCGAGATCACCGGAATCGCCGGCGGCGCGATCGCGATCGTCTGCAGGAACGCGCGGAATTCCTGCTGCGCCTCGGCGAGGAAGCGCGTGTGGAACGCACCGCTGGTATTGAGCGGAAAGAACAGCACGCGGCCCTTCTGCAGCAGAGGCTGTGCCGCAGCGACTTCTTCCTTGAGTCCCGAGATGACGATCTGGGTCGGCGTGTTGAAGTTCGCGAGCTCGACGTTCGTCAGGCCGTTGTCGCGCAGCACCGCCTCGATCTGCTCGGGGGTAGAGTTCAGCACGGCCGCCATGCCGCCGCCGCTGACCTGGCTCATGAGCTGGCCGCGCTTCTGCACGAGCCGCAGCCCGTCCTCGAAGCTGAAGCAGCCGGCCGCGAGCAGCGCGTTGAATTCGCCGAGGCTGTGGCCGGCCAGGTAGTCGGGCTTCGCGCCGCTTTCCTCGAGCTTCCGGCAATACGACAGCGCGTTGACGACGAACAGCGCCGGCTGCGTGAAGCGCGTGTTGTCGAGCTCCTTGCGCGGATCCTCGAGGCAGAGTTCCTTGATCGAATAGCCGAGTATCGCGTCGGCCTGCGCGGTCAGTTCGGCGAATTCGTCGAACAGCGCGCCGCCCATGCCGCGCACCTGCGAGCCCTGGCCCGGAAACATGCACGTCTTCATCTACTGCTCCTTGCTGCCCTGCCCGGCGCGAACGCCGCGGGTGTGGAAACGAAGTCGCCGGCGCTCAGGCCTGCACGCCGGCCTGGCGGCCGTGCAGCAGCGCCGCGAGTTCGCCGATGTTCTCGGCGCGGATGGTCTCCGACAGCGGAATGTCGAGCTCCATCGCCTCGAGCGTCATCATGACGATCTCGGAGCGGTCGATGGAGTTGGCGCCGAGCGCGCGCAGCGAGTCGGTCCACTGGAACGCATGCTGCTCGAGCCGCGGGATGACCTCGCCGGCGTGGCGGGTGATCAGGGCGAAGATCTCTTCTTTGGTCACGGGTGATTCCTTTGATGGAGGCGGCCGGCGGCGCAGCCGGCAGAGGCGATGCCAGCTGGCGGACGTCAGCTGACCCAGTCGTATTCCCGGTGGAATTCCTTGATCTCCTTGAGGAACAAGGTCGGCCGGCCGTGCGTCGTGCGGGCCTGCGGGATGAAGTCGGGATCGAGCGTGACGTTGCGCGTGCCGAACTTGACCGTGTTGTTCGTGACGAGCAGCTCGTCGTATTCCTGCATCGTCAGCTCGTAGCGGCGATCCAGGTGCGCGGCGATGTTCTGCGCGCGCAGTTTCGACTGGCCGTCCCGGCCGGCGACGCCGCTGAAGAATTCCGAGCAGCAGCCCGAGCCGTAGGAGAAGCAGCCGATGCGCTGCGAGCTGCTGAAGTCGCCGTGGTCGATCGCGCTCGCGATCGCCATCAGCGTGCTCGCGCCCATGATGTTGCCGACGCGCTGACCGTAGTTGAGGCTCGGCTGCACGCGGCGGTCGAAATCGGCCTCGATCTCGGCCGGGCGCGCCTTGGCGATCTTGCGCATGATGTTGCGGTGCGCGCCCTTGACCATGCCGCCGAACGGCGTGTGCATCGCGAGATAGCCGAACGTACCGGCGAGGTCGGCGCCCTCGACGCGCTTCTGGTATTCGAGAAAGGCCTTCTCGCAGCAGTCGAGATAGGACAGCAGGGACAGGTCGGCGTCGCCCGCTTCCTTGTCGGGTGCGGGCCGGCAGGTGTCCATGACCTCGTAGCCGTAGTAGCCGCTCGCGCCGACGTCGATCTGGAACACGTGCGGGATCTCGCTGATCAGCGCGGCGACCGCGCCGGCGCCGCTGCTCGGCTCGAAGAACGACCAGTCCTCGGTCAGTCCTTCGCCGCCCTCCTCGACCATGAAGCGCGAGATGTCCGTCGCGACCAGCAGCACCTTCGCGCCCGGCGAGACGTCCGACAGGATGAAGTTGATCGCGGTCTGCAGCCCGGCGATGCCCGAATAGCAGGCGTTCTTGAGCTCGAACAGCCGGCAGTTGCGGTTGAGGCCGAGCAGGTTGTGGAAATAGGTGCTCATCGACTTGCCGAAGTCGAACGCCGACTCGGTGCAGGTGATGACGACTTCGATGCGGTCCTTTTCCTCGGGACTCAGCGCGTCGATCAGCGGCTTCGCCGCGTTGACGCCGAAGGTGATCGGGTCCTCGTACGGCAGCGCGACGGTCTTTTCCTTCATGAGCAGGTTGGAGAACCGCGTCATGTCCAGGCCGCGATGCATCGCGAGCTTCTCCACGTCGACACGCGCCGTGCCGGCGAACACGTTCATTGCTTCGATTCCTACCGCTCGCATGCGCTTCCCCGCCTCTGGATGAGATCCGGCACCGGCCCTGCGGCCCTGCCTAGTGGAACGTGAAAAGTTTGGCGCGGCTCTGTCCCGGCCGGAGCCGGAACGCCGCGAATCCCTGCCGGTCGCGGAACTGCAGATAGATGTTTTCCTGCAGCACGTCGGCGAACAGCTGGCCCGGCGGCTTGCCGAACGAATGGCCCGGGTAGATCCGCGTCTGCGGCCGCAGCTCGCGCTTGAGCCGCTGCAGGCTGTCGAACATCTGGTGCGCCGCGTCGACGCCGGGGCAGATGCCGCAGCCCTCGGCGAACAGCACGTCGCCGGTGAACAGGTTGTCGCCGATCAGATAGCAGACGCAGCCCGGCGTGTGGCCCGGCGTCAGCAGCGGCTTGACGAGCATGCGGCCGACCCACCAGGCGTTCTCGTCGATGCCGACGAGCCCGGGCGCACGGAAACCCGACGCGGCGATTTCCTCGCGCGACATCCACAGCGGACAGCCGTACTTCGTGGCCAGCGGCTTGGCGAGGTCGATGTGGTCCGGATGCGCATGCGTCAGCAGGATGCCGTCGAGGCCGGCATTCGCGTCATCGAGCGCCTGCTCGATGACGTCGGCCTGCCAGGCCGGATCCACGAGCACGGCGCGCCGCGTCGACGGATCGGTCACGAGGTAGTTGTAGTTCGTCATGGAGCCCCGCGCAGTGCGCAGTACGCCGACTTCGGGCGCATACGGCATCGACCTTGGCAACGGGTTCCCGCTCATACCGTGACGACTCCCCCCTGGAGTCCTTGCGCATGCCGCCTCAGTCCGTTCCCCTGGCGGACTGCGCAGCGGCGGGGCCTCTCGCGCGGGCCCGACCGAGACGATGCTCGCCGTGGCGGCGAGTACGGAAGTAGACGCGATGACAAAGTCATCGTCAAGATTGTTTTCCATTAAAAGTCGCGCATGAATGATCCATTCGTACAAATCGCCGCACCCTGCACGATGCGGCGCCGCCATCAAGCCGTCACAGTTCCACCGCGACGTCGTATTCGCGGACCCAGGCGCCGACCGACAGCACGCGCTCCAGATCCGCCCGCTCGTAGTGCAGCGACCGTCCGGCGTTGGCCGGACGCGCGAGCAGGCGCTCGATGTAGCGCCGGTTGAGCAGCGGCGCGGCCGGGTGCCCGCCGTCGGCGAGCAGCGCGGCGACCCGCGCGCGCAGCGCCTGTTCGTAGGCCGGATCCTGGGTCGACGGGTACGGGCTCTTGGTCCGCTCCACGATCGACGCCGGCAGCAGGTCGCGCGTCGCCGCGCGCAGCACGCTCTTTTCGCGGCCGTCGAAGGACTTCATCGCCCACGGGATGTTGAACACGTAGTCGACGAGCGCCGGATCGCAGAACGGCACGCGCACTTCGAGCCCGACGGCCATGCTCATGCGGTCCTTGCGGTCGAGCATGAACTGCAGGAACCGGGTCAGGTGCAGATAGCTGAGCTCGCGCATGCGCGCATCGGCGGCGCTTTCGCCGTCCAGCCGCGGCGTCTCGGCGACGGCTTCGGCGTAGCTGTCGTCGTGGAACGCGCCGAGGTCGAGCTGCTCGCGTACTTCGCGATCGAGGACCTCCGCGCCGTTGAACACGGTGCCCGTGCCGGCCAGCCAGGGAAACTTGCGGCCGTCTACGACGTGCGGCTGATGGAACCAGGCGTAGCCGCCGAAGATCTCGTCGGCGGACTCGCCCGACAGCGCGACGGTCGATTCGCGGCGGATCGCGCGGAACAGCTGGTACAGCGACGAGCACATATCGCCGGACAGGTTCAGCGGCAGGTCGCAGGCCTGCAGCACCGTGCGGTTCAGCGCTTCGTCGTTGAGCTCGCGGCTGTCGAGCACGATCTCCGTGTGGTTGCAGCCCGTATGGGCGACGAAGTCGCGCACGAACGGCGTGTCGTGCGACTTGTGCGGGCCGCTGTCGGCGAAGCCGGCGCCGTGGCTCACGAAATCCACCGAGAACGAACGCGTCGCGGCGCCGTCGCGCGTGGTGATGCGGTGCGCGAGCGCGGTGATCGCCGAGGAATCCAGGCCGCCGGACAGCAGCGTGCACAGCGGCACGTCGCTGACGATCTGCCGGCGCACCGAGTCGCCGAGCAGTTCGGCGACGCGCTCGACCGTGCGCGGCAGATCGTCCTCGTGCGCGTGTGCCTCGAGCTTCCAGAAGCGGCGCTTGCGCAGGCCGTCGCGGTCGAAGCGGATGATCTGCCCCGGACGGACCTCGTGCATGCCCGCATACGGCGTGCGCTCGGGATTGCGCGCGAGCACGAAGATCTCGCGCAGCCCGGCGCGGTCGGTGCGCGCGCGCGCGTCGGGATGCGCGAGGATGGCCTTGGGTTCGGAGCCGAACAGCACGCCGTCGCCGAGCGGGTAGTAGTACAGCGGCTTGATGCCCATGAAGTCGCGCGCGAGCAGCAGGGACTCGCTGCGCGCGTCCCAGATCGCGAACGCGAACATGCCGTTCAGGCGCTCGGCGACGGCGTCGCCCCACTCGAGATAGCCGCGCAGCACGACCTCGGTGTCGCTGCGCGTCGCGAAGCGGTGGCCCTTGCGTTCGAGCTCGGCGCGCAGCTCGACGAAATTGTAGATTTCGCCGTTGTAGCTCAGGCACGCGACCGTGCGCTCACCGTCGGTTTCGATCATGGGCTGCGCGCCGCCGGACAGATCGATGACCGCCAGGCGCCGGTGGCCCAGGGCGACGTGCCTGTCCACCCAGACGCCGCTGGCGTCGGGGCCGCGCTGGGCGAGCGTGCGCGTCATCGCCTCGATGACGCCGCGCCGCTCGCGCAGATCGCTGGAGAAACTCAGCCAACCGGCAATTCCACACATCGCTTCCTGTCTCCTGCAATCGCTGCGACTCGCGGAACCGCGCGGCACGCAGCCGGCCGCGCGGCGGTAACGTTCGGGCTCAGCCGACCTGGGCCAGCGCATTCGCGACTTCGGCGCGCGGCACCGCGCGCAGCGCGAGTCCCTTGAACGCGGCCAGCCGCTCGCCGTCCTCGGTAAGCAGGCAGATGTCGAATACGTGGCGGTCGTCCGCGCCGCGGCCCGGCGCCGCCATCCGCGCATGCACGTAGCAGCTGCGGGCCGCGCGGCGCACGATCTGCAGCTCCTCCAGCGCCTGCGGCGCATAGGCGCTGCGCGCCGGGCCGTCGAGCAGCGCGAGCGCGACCTGGAACGCGCCGTCGATCAGCGCCGGATGCAGCACGAAATGCGCGTCGCCGCCGTCGGCGGACGGATCGAGCGCCACCCGCGCGAGCGCCGTGCCGGGTCCGCACCAGAGCTCGCGCACGCTGCGCAGGCCGGCGCCGCAGACGATCCCGCGCGCCTCCAGGCGCTGGTAATGCGCGGCGGCGTCGAGCGGCACGCCCTGCGCCTTCAGCGCGGCGATCGCCGGCGGCGCCGGCAGCGCCGCGGTCTGGCGCGAGCCGAGCAGCAGGCGGCCGTGCGAATGCACGGTCCGGCGTCCGCCGTCGTCGAGCGAGGCGACGGCGTACTCGATCGCACCGGCGGTGTCGCGGACGCTCGTGCGCACGAGCTGCAGGTCGGAGTCGAGGTACAGCGGCTGCGTCCAGACCACGTCGCGCACGCCGCGGATGCGCCGGTCGCCGGCCAGGCCGGCGCAGGCGCAGGCCAGCTCCAGAACGGCCGCGGGCGACAGCGCCGCATGGCCGTGCAGCGCCTGCGTGAACGGCGCCGGCGGCGTGGTCGACAGCCAGGAATCGAAGCTGACTTCGCGCAATGTGGACGAGTTGTACGAGATCAGAGGATGCAGCCGTTCCAGCGGACCGGCCTCGGCGACGGCGGACGCCGGGGCGCCCTCGCCCGCATCGACGATCCAGCAGCGCTCGCCGGCGAACGGATAGGTCGGTGCGGCGATGCGCGGCGGCGGCGCGGCACCGTGCAGGCGCGACCAGGCCGGATCCTCGCCGGCGACCCAGCGCTGCGCGCAGGCCTG
>NZ_JANFVR010000660.1 GCF_024609805.1 Tahibacter caeni
CGAGCGTTTCGGCCGCGGCCGGCGCGCCGAGCGCGAGCTCGGCGCGGGCCTGGCCGAGCAGCGCAGCCGCATAGCGCAGGTCCTTGCGCGCATCGAGTTTCTCCAGCAGCGCGGCGCTCGCCCGGTAGCCGTCGCGCGCGGCCTGCGCATGGCCGTTGATCAGCTGGGCCGCGGCCAGGCTCTGGCGCATCGCCGCGCCGTCGCGGCTGTCGCCGAGCACCTTGTCGGCGATCGCGACCCCCTCGGCGGCCAGCGCCTCGGCCTCGGCGCCGTTGCCGCGGCGCCGCTGCAGCTGGCTCAGGCCGTTGAGACTGGCCATCACGAGCGGATGCACGTCGCCGAGGTTCGCGCGGTTGCGCGCGAGCGCCGCGCGCAGCAGCGGCTCGGCCTCGTCGAAGCGCTCCAGCCGGGTCAGGCCGATGCCGAGGTTGCTCTGGATGGTCTGGCCCTGCGGCGAGTCGAGCAGGTCGTTGTCGCGATAGATGTCGCGCGCCTCGCCGAGCAGCTCGACCATGCGGCCGAAGTCCTGCCGCGCCATCGCCAGGGTGCCCAGCGAGTTCAGGGTCGAGGCCACGTACGGATGGCGCGGGCCCAACGCTTGACGCTGTATCGCGAGCGCCTCGTCCAGCGCCGCGGCGCATTCGTCGATGCGGCCCTGCTGGCGCAGGACGATGCCGAGGATCTGCAGGCTTTCGCCGACCGCCGCGTGCTGCGGGCCGAAGCGCTGGCGGCGTATCTCCAGCGCCCGCCGCACTTCGCGCTCGGCGTCGGCGCTGCGCTGGCGGTCGACCAGCAGCGCGGCGTAGTCGTTGCGCATCTCGGCGACTTCGGAATGGCCCGGCCCGAACACCTGCTCGGCGCGCGCGATCGCGTCGCGGAACGCGGCGTCGGCTTCGTCGTGACGGGCCAGCCGGTTCAGCAGCAGCGCTTCGATGTGGCGGTCGCGCGCCTGTTCCGGCGCGCCGGCCTCGCCGAGCGTCGCGCTGATCGCGGCGGCCGCGCGGATGGCCTGCAGGCCGTCGGCGAACTTGCCCTGGCGGTCGTTGACGACGGCCTGCTCGGCCAGCGCCGCGGCGCGCCGGGCCGGCGGCACGCCGGCGCCGGCGG
>NZ_JANFVR010000661.1 GCF_024609805.1 Tahibacter caeni
GCGACATTCGACGGCAGCGCGCCGGCCGCGCGCGCTGCCGCGCGCCGATGCCGCCGCAACGGCGCCGGATCAGCGGCTGACGGGCGGGCGATCGTCATCGTCGTTGCGGTTGCGGTCCCAGTAGTACAGCGCCGGAATCAGCAACGCCGCGGCCACGGCCCAGCGCTGGCCCGGCGTCAGCTTCGTCAGCTGCGTGCCGGTCGCGTTGCGGGCGTCGACGACGGCCGCGGCGCGATCGTCGTCATCGTCCTGCGCGGTCTCGCCGATGGCCTGCTGGAACGCGACGAGCCGCGGCGGCGCGCAGTCGGCCTGCTCGCCGATCGTCAGCAGCGAATCGCCGTCCAGGCGCTGGCTGCAGCCGCTGTTGAACGCGATCAGCGCCTCGGCGCCGTCGAGCGTCATCAGGCGGTCGCCCGGATACAGCGGCGCGCCGGCGGCGGCCGGCGCGACCTCGGCGCCCTGGGCCAGCAGCACTTGGCCGCCTATCGCGGCGAGATTCGCGACCGGCGCGCGGAGGATGGGACCTTCGCCGGCGGCGAAGGCGCAGGGACCGGCGCAAGCCAGCGCCAGCGCGAGCAGGATGTGCAGTTTCATGGGGTTCTCCCGTTGGCGGCGCGGCGCGCCGGCGCGCGCCGTGTCGTGGTCTGAGGCCGGCGCGGTCGTGCCGGCATGGATGAGCCGCGGCTTCATGGTCCGGCGACCGCCGTGGTCAGGCTCAGCGCGTCGAACCAGAGTTCGGCGCCGGCGTCGCGGCCGCTCGCGCGCACGGTCAGCTGCAGGCGCTGCGCCGTGCAGTCGCGCTCGGGCACGCGGAAATCGAGCGCAAAACGGTTCCAGGAACGGGTCGGCCGCGCCGTCGCGGCGCCGAGGCGCTGCACGCGCGGCGCGAGGCAGTCCACGCTCCATTCGGATTCGGGCAACACCTGTGCGCCGTCGGCGTAGGCCAGGCCTTCCAGGCGGTAGGCGCCGCTCGCGAGCAACATGACCTGCGACGCACCGGCGCCGTTGGTCAGCGGCCGGCCGTCCAGGCGCAGGCGCAGCGCCTGCGAATCACGCCCGGGCGCGGCGGCCACGGTGGCGACGGCGCCGTTGCCGCGGCG
>NZ_JANFVR010000662.1 GCF_024609805.1 Tahibacter caeni
GCGGCGAGCAGCGCGGCGGTAATGCCGCCCGTGCCGGTTATGCCCCGGCACGGGCGCGGCGGATGCCGCGTCGCCGGGCTGCAGCACGTTTCGGCGCGGCGCCCGCCCAGGACCGGCGCCGCAAGGCCGTTGGGTTGTCGCCGCCATGGTGGACGGCCGCCGCGTTGCTTCGCGCGCCTGCTCGCTCAGCGGCAGGGGTTGCGCGGAGAGGCCCGGGGCGTTGCCGGTGTTCGGTCACGGCGGCTGTCCGCGCGGGAGCGGGCGGGTGCGCGGCCGGTTCCCGTCGCCGGTTCCGGGCCTCCGTACGGCCGGATGAATCTTTATGGATAAAGAAACTATTTATCGGGTGCGGTGGCGCGATGTGCGGCCGGCGGCGGCAGCTTCAGCCTGCGTTTCGCGGCGCGGCGACGGGTGGACGTCGCCGGCGTTGCCTGCACGAGCGGCTCAAGCAAGGGCCGGACGGCGCCGGGCTGACGATCGGCGCCGTCCGGTGCGGCAGGTCAACGCGGCATCACGACAGATCGATCGCCACGAGCTCCCATTGCTGGCTGCTGTCGCCGGTGTAGGGATACTGGATCAGCGGCGCCGCCGGATGCTGCGAATTGCTCGCGACCGCGATCACCTGCGCGCTGTGCGCCGAGACGAGTTTCGCGCGGTTGCTGGCCACCGGCACCACGTCCCAGTGCTGGCTCGCGTCGCCGGTGTAGGGGTACTGGATCAACCGCGCGCCCGGGTGCGTCGACGCATTCGCGACGGCGATGACCTGGCCGGTCAGCAGCGACACGAGCCGGCAGCGGGTGCGGCTGTCGCCGACCCAGACGAGCTGCCATTGCTGGCTGCTGTCGCCGCTGTACGGATACTGGATCAGCGGCGCGGCGACCTGTTCGGACGCGCCGGCGACGGCGATGGTCTGGCCGCTGAGCGCGGACACGATCCGGTAGAGGTTGCGCGTCGTCAGCAGGGTCACGTGTCCGTTGCCGCCGTCGGTCGTGCCCGAAGACAGAACGTGCGCCGTCGCCGCGACCTCGCTGCTTCCGCCGCCGCCGCCGCCGCCGCCGCCCGGCGAACCGGCGCCG
>NZ_JANFVR010000663.1 GCF_024609805.1 Tahibacter caeni
CTCGGGCCGGTCGCGGCCGCGGCCGACGGCCGGTTCCGCATCGACGCGTTCGCGCCGCGCGCGGCCGAGCTGAACTACGAACTGCAGCTGCTCGACGCGGGCGGCAATCCGCTCGACCGCGTCGACGTGCCGCTGGCCGTACGCGACGGCCGCCGCCTGCGCCTGCTGCTGCTCGCCGGCGGTCCCGATCCGGATCTCAAATACCTGCAGCGCTGGGCGCTCGACGCCGGCCACCGCGTCGACGCGCGGATCAGCCTGAGCCGCGGCATCGCGCAGCAGCGCGGCGAGGCGAATCTGTCCGCCGCGACGCTCGCCGAGACGGATATCGTCATCGTCGACGAACGCGCGTGGAGCCAGCTCGACAAGGCCGCGCGCACGCGTCTGCTCGACGCGGCCGACGCAGGGCTCGGCGTGCTGCTGCGCCTCGTCGCGGCGCCGTCGCCGGCGCTGCTCGCCGAATGGCGCGGCTTCGGCCTTCCGCTGCAGGCCGCACCGGCCACGACAGGCGTGCTGCTGTCGGGCGCCGCCGACGGCACCGTGCTGCAGAAGCTTGCCCTGGAGGCGAACGCGGCGAGCCTGCTGCCGCTCGCGCGCGATCGCGACGGCAACGCGCTCGCCGTCGCGCGCAACCGCGGCCAGGGACGCATCGGCGCCTGGTGGCTGCAGGGCAGCGGCGGTCTCGTGACGTCCGGCCAGGCCGCCCTGCACGACCAGCTCTGGGCCGCTGCGCTCGACACCGTGGCGCGGCCGCGCCAGGAACCGTTGCCGTCGGCGCCGGCCTGGGCCTGGCAGGACGAGCGCATCGAGCTCTGCGCGGCCACGCCGGCGCTGCGCGTCACGGCGACGAGTGCAGCCGGTGCGAACGCTGCCGCCGGTGGCACCGCCCGTACAACGAATGCGAAACGCGAAGCGGGCGGTGCGACAGCCGCCGGCGCGACGGCGGCCGAGGGCGAATCCGTCGAAATCCTGACCGAGGCCCGCGGCGACGGCCGCTGGTGCGGCGGCTTCTGGCCACGCGAACCGGGCTGGCACCGGCTGCAGGCCGGCGACACCGCGGCGCCGCTGTTCGTCCGCGCCGCCGGCACGGCCATCGCGC
>NZ_JANFVR010000664.1 GCF_024609805.1 Tahibacter caeni
GCGCGGCCCGCCGCGAAAGCCCGTGCCGAGGCCGCCGCCGCGGCCCGTGCCGAAGCACGCGCCGACGCCCACGGTTATGCGACGGCGGCCGAAGCCGACGCCGCGCGCGCCGAGCTCGACGAACTGCGCCGCGAAATGCGCGATCTCGGCCGCCGTATGGGCGACATCTCGCTGCGCCTCGGCGAGGGCGGCCCGGGCAAGTTCGCCTGGCGCTACCTCGGCGACAGCGACCGCGCGATGCTCGGCCTGGTCATGCACCCGGCCGAGAAAGGCCTGCAGATCGCCGCCGTCACGCCGGGCGGTCCGGCCGACAAGGCCGGCGTGCGCAACGAAGACCTGCTGCTCGCGATCGACGGCAGGAAGCTCGGTCGCGAGGACCTGCCCGAGGCGCGCACGCTGCTGCAGGAGCTCAAGGTCGACCAGCCGGTCAAGTTGTCGCTGTCGCGCGACGGCAAGCCGCTCGATCTGACCGTCACCGCGGCGCGGCGCGAAGCGCTGAACTGGCCCAAGGTCATGGTCGGCGTCGGCGGCGACATCGACGTGGACATCGACGCGGACAAGATCCGCCGCGACGTCGAACGCAGTCTGGCCGGCGCGCAGCGGGAGATCGACCGCCATCTGCACGACGGCCGCCTGCAGCAGCTGCGCGACCTGCGCATCAACCTGATGCCGTGGTGGGGCATCAACCTCGCGCCGCTGAACCCGGACCTCAGCAGCTATTTCGGCACCGGCCAGGGCGTGCTCGTGCTGTCGGCCGACGCCGATGCCATGCCCGAGCTCAAGGGCGGCGACATCCTGCAGAGCGTGGCCGGCAGCAAAGTCGATTCGCCCGCCGACGTCATGCGCCGCCTGCGCGACGCGCAGGCCGGCAGCGAGATCAAGCTCGGCGTGCTGCGGCAGAAGAAGAGCCTGACCCTGAACACCCGGGTGCCGGAATACAAGTCGATGTTCCCGCTGCCGCCCGCACCACCGGCACCACCGGCACCGCCGGCATCGCCGGCGCCGCCCGTCGCGGGTGCACCGCCCGTGCCTCCGGCTCCGCCGCCGTCGCCCGTCTCGGCGGTTCCGCCGGTCCCGCCGGTGGCCAGCCGCGCC
>NZ_JANFVR010000665.1 GCF_024609805.1 Tahibacter caeni
CCTCGGTCCGCGGCGCGCAAACGGCCGATCCCGTCGGCCGCGCCGTTCCGGGCCTGGGTCCTCGCCGGCAGCCGGACGCGCCTGGCAGGGGGCCGTCCGGCTGCCGCGCGGTAGCGGCTTCGCTGGCGGCTGTCGGCGCTTCAGGCTCGCCGCGTCCGGAAGCGAAGTCCTGCGGCCGCGACGTGGAATGCCTCGGCCGCGTGCCGGCTTCAGCGGCCGAGCGTGATCATTCCCTTGTCGAGGTTCTCGCGCATCAGGTTGCGCGTTTCCTTGTGCGCGCGTTCGCGGTCGGCCAGGGGCGCGCACTGCAGCTCCTTGCGGTTGGAGCCGGTCGGCGCGCGGCGTTCGCAGATCATGCGGCGGCCGTCGTTCCGGGTCAGGATCGCGTTGACGGTCTCCTGCGCCGAATAGACCTCCAGCATGTCCTCGTCGTCGAGCTACCGGTCGAGCCGGCGCTCGAGCACCTTGGCGATCGCCTTGAACTGCTTCTCGACTTCGCGGCGATCCTTGCTCCTGAGAAACTCGAAGCGGCCGCCGGGCTTCATCTCGGCACGCAGCGCGGCGACCTGCTGCTCGAAACTGTCCTGGCGTGACACGTCGACGAAGCGGTAGGCGCCGCGCTCGGGGGCGGCCGAGCCGTCGGTGTTCGCGGCCGGCGCGGTGACCGGAGTTTCGCCGGGATTGGCGGCAATGCTCGCGCCCGCATCGGCCAGCGGCGGCAGCGACGACAGCAGGACGGACAGGGCAACGCGGCGCAGCAGCGGCATGACGGTTCTCCCCGGAGCCGCGGAGCGCGGCGTTTCCAGGCTAAGAAGCCGCTGCGGCCGCGGTCAACGCGATCTGTTGCAGTGATTGCGGAATGCGCCGATGCAGGCCTTACGGCCCATGCAATCAGTGCGGCGGCGCGCAGGCCAGCGCCTGGCGCGCGTACCAGGCGCGCTCGCCCGGCGCGACGTGGACATCGGCCAGCAGCTCGCCGGTGCTTGCGTCGAGCAACGTGCGGCCTTCCGTCGCCGCGCCGTGGCGACAAAGCGCGACGGCCAGCGCCAGACGCGCCGCAGCGCGCACGCGGGCGCTGACGTCGCCGTCGGCCTC
>NZ_JANFVR010000666.1 GCF_024609805.1 Tahibacter caeni
CGCCGACAAGCCCGATCCGCAGCCGGCCGCCGGCGCGACGCCGCGCGGCTACGACGCGCTGCCGAACTACACCGGCGGCGGCCGCGCGGTCGCGACCGCGGCGCACCTGTCGGCCGACTACGGCCTCAGCGAACGCGCCGCCTGGGTCATCGAGCCGCTGCGCCTGCGCTGCCTCGTGTTCGCGCTGCCCGAGCAGGCCGACCGGGCGCAGCTGCTCGCGCGACTGAAGAGCGACCAGCGCGTACGCCTGGCCCAGCCGCTGCAGGAATTCGAAACCCTGGCGGGCGTCGCCGCGCCGCCGGTCGCCGCCGCGACGCCGGCGCCGGACTACAACGATCCGTACGTCGGCCTGCAGCACAGCTTTTCGACGATCGCCGCGGGCGCCGCGCAGCGCGCGACGCGCGGTCAGGGCGTGCAGATCGCGCTGATCGACACCGGCGTCGACGCGGCGCATCCGGACCTGGCCGGCCGCATCGTGCAGCAGCGCGATTTCGTCGGCAGCGCGGCGGAGGCCGCGGCCGAACGCCACGGCACCGAAGTCGCCGGCGTGATCTCGGCCGTGGCCAACAACCGCCTCGGCATCGTCGGCGTCGCGCCCGACGCGCAGCTGCTGGCCTATCGCGCCTGCTGGACGACGACGCCGCAGGCGGCCAGCGCGCGCTGCAACACGTTCACCCTCGCGCTCGCACTCGGCGCCGCGCTGGCCTCCGACGCGCGCATCATCAACCTGAGCCTCGGCGGCCCGGCCGATCCGCTGCTGCAGCAGCTCGTCGCACAGGCGCAGGCGCGCGGCATCGTGGTCGTCGGCGCGGTGCCGCCGGACCGGCGCATGGACGGCTTTCCGGTCGGCATTCCCGGCGTCATCGCGGCCGACGCGGCCGAGGACGCCGGCGCGTCCGTCGCCGTGCTGCGCGCGCCGGGCCGCGACGTGCTGACCCTCGAACCCGGCGGACATTTCGACTATGCCTCGGGCAGCTCGCTCGCGACGGCCCACGTGACCGGCGCGTTGGCCCTGCTGCTCGCGCTGGATCGCCGCGGCCGCGCGGCCGATCTCGCGGCGCTGCTGCAGCGCAGCCAGCAGGAGGCCGGC
>NZ_JANFVR010000667.1 GCF_024609805.1 Tahibacter caeni
CTGGCTCAGGTCCAGGGTGACGGTCTCGGCCACGGCGCGCACGCGCCGCTGCAGCGCGGCCGGCATCACGCGCTCGAGCTTGGCCAGCGCGCTCGCCACGGCCGGCGCGGCATCGGCCAGGCCCAGGCTGCGCGCGGCGAGCAGGCCGAGCGACAGCGCGAGCGCCTCGTCGTCGCCGAACATCAGCGGCGGCAGCTTGAAGCCCGGCACCAGCGAATACGCGCCGTAGCGGCCGCGCTCTGCCGTGATCGGAATGCCGATGTCCTCCAGCACGCGGATGTAGCGCCGCGTCGTGCGCACGTCGACCTGCAGGCGCTGGGCCAGCTCGCTGCCGCTGAGCCGGCCATGGGCCTGCAGCAGTTCGAGGACGGTCAGCACGCGGGAGGCGGGATGGCTCATGCGGCGGCGAGGGCTCCGGAATCCGGCGCGGCCGGCGGCGCCGCGCGAAGGACTCCTAAGCTTAGGCCCAATCAGGGCCGGATCCGCCCTCAATGAGTGAGAGTCCGCTTACCGCGGCGGCGGCGGCTTCGCTAGGATCGCGCCATTCCCGCTCCCGATCGACCGATGGCCGTCTCCGATTCTTCCCGCATGCCGGAAACGCGCGTCGTCGGTTACCGCTTTGCCGGAGTCGCGCTGGACCTGCGCCGCGGCAGCCTGAGCATCGACGGCGAAGACGTCGCCGCGACGCCGCTGCTGCTGCAGCTGCTGCAAGTCCTGTGCGAATCCGACGGCCGCCTGCTGACGCGCCAGGAGCTGTTCGACGCGCTCTGGCCGGGCGGCCAGACCGTGTCGGACGCGGCGCTGTCGCAGCTGATCTGGCGCCTGCGCTCGCTGCTCGGTCCGTACGGCGGTCTCGTCGCGACCCTGCGCCGCAGCGGCGTGCGGCTCGAAGCGCCGGTCAGCGCGGAGTTCGATTTCCAGCGCGGTCCGCGCAGGCTTCCGGCCGGATCGGCCGCGGTCGAGCCGCCTGCGGTCGAGCTCCCGGCTGCCGCGCGCGGTCCCGCGCCGCCGCAGGACGCCCTGCCGGCGGCTGCGTTGTCGACCGAGGCGAGCACGGAGCGGCCCGTGACCGAGCCGGCCGTC
>NZ_JANFVR010000668.1 GCF_024609805.1 Tahibacter caeni
GCCGCGCCAGCGCGCGCCGCCCGCCGCGACGGGCGCCAAGGCGGTGACCGCATCGGTCAGCGGCCGCGCGAGATGCGCCTTGAGCAGGCGCAGCGCGAGCGCGGACTTGCCGGCGATCTCGCCGGCCAGGACCAGCGCTTCGTGCCGGAGGCGTGCCGCCGGCAGGATCCGGCAGGACCCGCCGGCCGCGCGCAGCTGCACGCCGCTGCGGTAGCCCGGGAGCGACTGCAGCTGGCGCGCCGCGACAGGGCCGTAGCGCTCGTGCAGGTATCCGGTGTGCGCCGCGCACAGCGCCGCGTCGTCAGGCCCGTAGCCGTACTGGGCTTCCTCGCTGCAGAGCTGCAGATCGCAGAGCGAACCGAGCCACCAGCCCGCGCCGGTCGCAGCCCCCTGCATCAGCGCGATCACCGGATACGGGAAGTTCGCGATCGCCTCGTGCAGACCGGCGTGCAGCGCCGCGGCGTAGCCCGCGGCATCGCCGCGGACGAAACCCTGCTCGTTGCCTTCGAGCAGCAGCACGCGCAGGGACGCGGCGTCGCGCGCGACGCGCAGCGCCTGCAGCAGCGCGGCGACCAACGCGCCGTCGAGCCGGTTCAGGCCCGCGTCGATGCGCAGCATGAACACGCCGTCGCCGCGATCGAGCAGTTCGACGACGCCGGCGCTGCCGGAGCGGACGGCACCGGGATCGGCCAGCGCGATGCGCGGGCGCTGCGCGGCGACCTGATGACGCCGCAGTTCCGCGGCGACGACGGCGCGCGGATTGACGAGCGCGATGCCGCGCGGCTTGTCGCGCAGCGGCGGCACGGGCGCTGGGTCCTCGCCGCCCACCGTGACCGGTCCCAGCGAAAAACGCAGCGGTGCAACAGCGGTCGTAATTGCCGGCGCGACGGGCGCCGTCGCCGCGGTATCGGCCGGTGTCGTCACGGCAGGCGCCGCCGACGCCGTCGCCGTGACGGTCGGCGCAACCGCTTCGAACACGAGCCCGCGCAGTTCGGCCACGACGCGGCCGTCGGCGTCGCCGAAGCCGAGGTCGAGCGCGAACTGTCCCGCCGCGACGGCGCGCTGCGGCGCGCGG
>NZ_JANFVR010000669.1 GCF_024609805.1 Tahibacter caeni
GTCCGAAGCGCGCCGGCGCCTCGTGGACGTGCTCGTCGAAAAAGGCCCGCCGGCCGCCGCGCAGCAGGCGCTGGCTGCGGCGCTGGCGGGCAGCAAGGCGACGTCGGACGCGGCGACGCGGCTGCGCGATCTCGCCGCGCTCGGCCCGGTGCAATTCCGCGCCGGCGACATCGACGGCGCCGAGCAAAGCCTGCGCACGGCATTGGCGCTGTCGCTGCAGGCGCACGGCGCCGGCCACACCGAAACCGCGCGCATCCGGCACGATCTCGGCGTGATCCTGCTGCAGCGCGGCGCCACGGCCGAAGCAGCCGAACTGCTGCAGGCCGCCGAGGCCACGCGCGGCCGCCTGCTCGGCGAGGGCCATCCCGACTACGCGCAGACCGTGTTCAACCTGGCCGTGGCGAAACAACGCCTCGGCGACAATGCGGCCGCCGCGCCGCTGTACGAACGCGCGCTCGCGATACAGCGCGCGACGCTCGGCCCCACGCATCCCGACGTGGCCGGCAGCCTGAATTCGCTGGCCGTGCTGGCCTGGTCGCAGGGCAACGTCGACGACGCCGTCGCGCGCATCGAGGAAGCGCTCGCGATCGCGCGCGAAGGACAGGGCCCGCGCCATCCGACCGTCGCGACCTTGCTCGGCAGCCTCGGCGGCTTCGAGCGCTACCTCGGCCGCCTCGATGCGTCGCTCGCCCATGCGCAGGAAGGCCTCGCGATCGCGCGGGCCGCGCTCGGCGACCGGCACTATCTCGTCGGCGTGGCCGGCGTCGGCGTCGCGGCGACGCAGAACGAACGCGGCGACACGGACGCGGCACTCGCCAGCTATCGCGCCGCGCTCGGCGTGCTCGACGCGACCCTCGGAAACCGTCACGCCGACACCGTGCAGTCGCGCGCGGCCTATGCGGACGCGCTGCTGACGTCCGGCGATGCGGCCGCCGCGCAGCGCGAGATCGACGCGGCACTGGACGCGCTGGCCGACAGCCTGCCGGCCGCGCATCCGCGCCGCGCGCGGCTCGAACTCGTGCGGCTGCGCATCCGCGTCGCGAACGGCGACTGTGCCGGCGCGCGCGGCGGGCT
>NZ_JANFVR010000067.1 GCF_024609805.1 Tahibacter caeni
CCGTCTCGCCGGTCCGCTGCTCGCCGTCGCGCTGGCGACGGGCTGCGCGCCGTCGGCCGATGCACCGGACGGCGCCGCGACGCCGGTCAAGGCGCCGGCGAATGCATCGGCGGAGACCGCGAACGATCCCTCGCACGGCGGCGCGCGCGAGGGCAACTGGGTCCGCGCCGAATCCGAGCGCCAGGGCCTGCCGCTGGTCTGGGAATACCGCGACGACTACGCGGTCGTGCCGCCGCGGCGCCTGCCGCAGCTGCTCGTGGTCTCGCTCGCGCGTGAAGTGCCCTACGTCGGCCAGACCATTCCGGAGCTGCAGCGGGAATTCGACGCGCACGAACGCCAGCTGCGGACCGCGCTCGGCGCCGACGCCGACCTCGTCGCCGTGCTCGACTGGCACCGGCAGCACGACTGGTTCTTCTATGCCGACGCGTCAGTGACGCAGGATCGCGTCGCCGCGGCGCTCGGCGACCTGCGCCGCGGCGACGTGCGCGTGACGCTCGAAAACGATGCACAGAAGTTCTATTCGACCTTGAAGCAGCGTGTCAGTGCGGGGCAGTAGCCGCGCGGAAATCGGCGGCTTATGCCATTGACGCAGGGTAGTGCAGGCTCATACAGTCCGCGCCCATGAACACGCCGCTCATCCGCAACGTCTATTCCTGCCTCCGCCGACTTTCGCGCCGCGGAGCTTTTTGCGTTTGAGCTGAGTTCGACAGCTTCGACGAAAAACCCCGGCCGAAAGCCGGGGTTTTTGTTTTCCGGGGTCCTGCGGTTCCGCGTCTTCGGATTCGCCGGAATGCGATCGCGCCGCGCCGGCGCGCAGCTCGAGCGAGAACCGTCGCAGACGGACGTCGTTTTTTCCTTGGGGCGAGTAACCCGTAAACGGTAGCGGTCCTGACTGTAAATCAGGGACTCCAGCAGTCCAGAAGGTTCGATTCCTTCCTCGCCCACCAATTTCCAGCGCCGTCGTTTCCCGGCGCGGTCCGATGCCGTCTCGCCGGAAACGCCGGGACGGCTTTCGGTTGTGGCCAGCCGCCTTGTTTGCGATGCAATCAGCTTCGCCGCGCCGGCAACCCTCAGCGTTGCGTCGTCGAGCTGATGACCGCCTCCGACCGGAGGCGGCTGAGCACGATGACCGACGCGACTACTTCGGCAGGTTCGAACGAATCCGCTCCGCGGTTTCGATCAGCTGCCTGGCGGACACCCGGACCCGCTCCCGGCGCTGCGCATCTTCGCCGGGATCGTGCGGTGTGCCCAGTTGGCGTCCGGCACCGTCGAAGGTGGCGAGCTGCGGCGGGCCTATGCCCCAGTCGCTGCCTTTCTGCCGAGGCACGACGTGGAAATGGAAGTGCGGCGTCTCCTGCCCGCTATAGACCCCGTTGTTCTGGAACGTCAGTATCCCGAGGGGCTCGAACGTCCTGACGAGCGCCTCCGCGACCCGCTTGGCCGAGATCAGGACGGCCTCGCACTCATCGCGGGAGAGGTCGAGCAATGTCGCGACATGCCGGCGTGTGATGACGCAGCATTGGCCGACTTCGAACTGCCACGGATTGATGACGGTGAGCGTGAATTCGCTTTCGTCGATGATCGCCCACCGTTCTTCGCGACCCGCCATTCCTTCGCAAATGTCGCAGGGGTCTCTCACGGGCAGCTCGATCAAGTGTCGTCTCCGATTCGGCCGCAGGTCGGCTCGAAGCATGCGCATGGCGTCGACCTCGGTCAAACGCCGGCATAAGTCGGGAGCGACAACGGGGCAGTTCAAGGCCCGAGGCGCCGGCATCCGGCGCTGGTGCCGGGCGGCACCGCGAGCAGGCCGGATCGAGTGCTGTGGTGATGCGTCGGCTGCACCGGTGACTCGAGTGTCCGCTTCCGACCCGGAGCGAACCGCAGCCACCCCTGCGCAGCGGGCCTTGCAACGCCTTCATCGAGCCGCTCACGGCGACCGGTCACTTCAAGAAGGCGAAAGCGCCGCCCGCCACGGCGCGTGCTTCGACATGCACGCCGCCATCGGTCTTGCAGTCCCAGATGCGAGCTGGATGGCGGCGAGCACGGATTCGGAACAGCCACACGCGGAGTCTGCGACTTGGTTTCGGATGTCGCGGCATAGGGGCTTCGATCGCCGAAGCCATGGACACGGAGCGAATGTTCACGCCATTGATCGGAGTTCCTCGCACTTGGCAGTCTATGTCGTGGGCACCGTACCGCCGTCGATCACGTATTCCACGCCCGTAATCGCACTGGCCAGGGGCGAGGCGAGAAAGGCGACAAGGGTGGCGACCTCCGATGGCCGATTGGGCCGCCCCAGTGGTATGCCGCCCAGCGAGCGCATGAGTCCTTGCCGTGCCGACTCGACGTCGCCATCGCCTTCCTCAGCCAGTCGCCGGAGCATCCGCCTGGCTGCCGTCGTTTCCACCCAGCCGGGCGCCACTCGCACGACGCGTACGCCCGAGGGGCTGACCTCCTTGGACAAGCCCTTGCTGTAGGTGTTGAGCGCGGCCTTGGCAGCTGCATAGGCCAAGGTGGACTCGTGCAGCGGGAGTTGCCGTTGAATGGAGGTGATGTGGACGACCACGCCGCTGCCTTGTCCCAGCATCAGCGGCACAAGGGCCCGATCCAGGCGCACTGCCGGCAGCAGGTTCAGTTCCAGTTCCGCGTGCCACTGCGCATCGCTCAATGCCAGGAAGCCGCCGGCCGGCGAGCTGGAGCCTCCCAGGTTGTGTACGAGAATATCCAGCCCGCCGAAGCGCGAGCGCACCGTGTCGACAATCGCCGCGCACCCTTCGGGGGTCGAGGCGTCGGCCGCCAGGTAGTCGGCCCCGTTCGCCGTTTCCGGCACGCTGCGCGCTACCGCCAGCACCCGCGCGCCGGCATCGAGCAAGGTCTCCACCACCGCTTGGCCCACGCCCTTGGTGCCGCCGGTCACCAAGGCGCGCAGGCCCTGCAGTTGCACGGCGACAGCCATCAGTGAATCTCCAGTTTCGAGATGCGATCGTCGCGCAGCTCGAAGCGATAGGTCAGATCGACCGGGCTGCCCTTGAAGCTGCCGCTCACGCGCGCTTGCATCGTCACCGTATCGCCGCGGCGGGCGACGCTCTGCGGGTGGACCCGGTAGTCGTATCTGGCCCGGGACGCTCGCTTCCACTCGACGATGGCGTCCACGCCGTGAATGGTTCTGCCTTCGTCGCGAACTTCTGCGTCGGCGGTGAAGCAGTCGGAGAACTGTGCAAGTTCGAGGCTCGCATCCGCGTGCAGATAGCGTCGGATCGGTGCCGGAATCTCGAGAATACTCACGTCGTCGTTCCTTGCAGATTTGCGGTGCTACAAGCGTGGAGATAGGCTTGTCCGCCGACAAGTACGCACGAGAAAGTCAGTGGCTAACCCGGAGGTAAGCCGGTCGTCGCACACGCCGGAATCTGCAGCCGAGGGCGTGGAAACCGCTCTGCGCTTGCTCGAAGGACGCTGGAAGCTGGTGATCTTGTTTCACCTCTTCGGCGGCAAGGTGCAGCGCTACTCGGACCTGGAGCGACTGATTCCCGGCGTGTCGCAAAAGATGCTCGCGCAGCAGCTTCGTCAGCTGGAGGCGGATGGCTTGATCGAGCGAACGGTTTATCCGCAGGTGCCACCCAAGGTCGACTACCGCATGACGGCCTGGGGTCAGGCGTTGTGTCCGGCCCTCGATGCCCTGTTGGCATGGTCGGAAAAGCGTTGAATTTTACTTGTTAAATAAGGTGCAAAGTAGAAATACATCTAAAATGTCATGGCCGTCATCGGTCTGCGCACGATACGGACCGAGCCGGCATGCAAAGAACGATGATGCAAACGATATTGGGCGCGAACGGCCAGATTGCCGTGGAACTGGCCCGTGAACTGCAGCGCAATCAAACCCGCGAACTGCGGCTGGTCAACCGCAATCCCCGCAAGGTCAACGACTCCGATGTCGTGGTGGCGGCCGACTTGCTCGACGCCGGGCAGACCGCCAGGGCAGTCGAGGGCAGCAGCATCGTCTACCTCACGGCCGGGCTGCCGCCTGACACCGAGATGTGGGAGAAACAGTTCCCCACGATGCCGAAGAACGCCCTCGATGCCTCCTGGGCGGCGGGTGCGAAGTTCGCCTACTTCGACAACACCTACATGTACTCGCAGGACGACCGGCTGCTGAGGGAGGAGACGCCCTTCGCTCCGGTCGGACGCAAGGGCCGGGTGCGCGCGCGAACGACAACCCTGGTGTTGGAGGAAGTCGCGCACCGGAGTTTTACGGCCCAGGCAAGACCCAGAGCTTCACCAATGCTCTCGTCACCGACAAATTGAAGGCTGCAAGCTGCCGCGCGTTCCGATACGGACGACACGAAGCGAACGCTGATCCGGACCCCGGACGCGAGTCGGGGACTCGCTGCGCTTGGAAACGCGCCCGATGCGTACGGACAGACCTGGCACCTGCCTTGTTGCGACGAGCGACCGACATACAGGCAGTTCGTCGCCATGGCCTGCGAGGCGTTCGACAGGCCCGTGTCGTACAAGGTCATCGGCAAGTGGGCCTTCGCCATCGCGGGTCTCTTTTCCCCGCAAGTCAGGGAGATTCGGGAGCTACTCCCACGCTACGAGCAGGACAACCTGTTTGATTCGAGCAAGTTCAAGCGGTGGTTCCCGGAGTTCGAGATCATGACGTATCGCAAGGGAATCGACCTGATCCGGAAAAGCGGGGCCCGGGATGATCAAAGGAGACACTCGGTCGGACGTGCGCCCACCGCAAAAAATCGCCCCGTCGCCGCCTTCGACCGGGCGACAACGAGGCGGCGTATGCAAATCCTCTTGCGGGCGGCATGGCAATCGGTATCGCCGACGCGGGCACGGTTTCGATGCGATCCTGCCGCAGCGGCGGAATTGCTTGATCGCCAGAGTTGATGCAATAGTCCACGCTCGAAGACCGCGAAAAACGGTCGCCTGTGCGCCACCGGCACGGGACGACCGAATACACGCCACCAAGCAGCTCCAGCGAGGTCGGCCAGCGTTCCCCCGACATCTGTCGGCCTTTCTGCGAGTCGTCGCGTATCGACGAACGTTCGCAGCCATTGGAACGCTGCAATGACTACAGACCTCGACTCATCAATCCTTTCCGCACACTCCCGCATCGCCATCGTCGGCGCCGGCCTCGGCGGCTTGACGCTCGCCCGTGTCCTGCGCGTCAGCGGCATTCGCGCGACGATCTACGAAGCCGAGACATCGCCCGATGCGCGCGCTCAGGGCGGCTTGCTGGACATCCACGATTACAACGGCCAACTGGGGCTGAAGGCCGCGGGCCTCCACGACGCGTTTCTTGCCCTCGCGCTGCCGGGCGAGGACGCCAAGCGCGTGGTCGACAGGCACGGTAACGTCCTGCTCGACAAGCCCGGCTCAGGCGGCGTGGCCAAGCCCGAGGTCGATCGCGGTGCCCTGCGCAGGCTGCTGATCGAATCCCTGCCCGCCGACGTCATCCAATGGGACCGCCAGCTCGTGCAGACGAACCGCCTCGGCGACGGGCGACACCAACTGGTTTTCGCCGACGGCTCGACGATCACGGCGGATCTGCTGGTCGGCGCCGATGGCGCCTGGTCGAAGGTCCGTCCGCTGCTGTCGGCCGCGAGGCCTGAATACATCGGCACGACTTTCATCGAAGCCAATCTCTTCGATGGCGACGCGCGGTACAGGACCAGCGCCGAGCTGATCGGTAGCGGCACGCTGATGGCGGTCGAGCCCGGCCAGGGCATCCTGGCCCACCGTTACGCGAGCGGGGCGCTGCGCACCTATATTGCGTTGAACAGGCCGGAAGCGTGGGTCGGCGCCATCGACTTCAGCCAGCCGGCGGCTGCGTTGCGTCGCCTTGCCCGCGAATTCGAGGGTTGGGCACCGCCGCTTCTGGCCTTGGTCGCTGACAGCGATACCCCGCCCGTCGTGCGGCCCATCCATGCCTTGCCGATCAACCATCGATGGGAGCGCATTCCGGGCGTCACGCTCGTGGGCGATGCAGCCCACTTGATGTCGCCGTTCGCCGGGGAGGGCGCCAACCTTGCCATTCTGGATGGCGCCAAGCTGGCGTTGGCGCTGCGTGATCACCCCGGGGACACCGAGGCGGCGCTCGCGGCGTATGAGCAGGAGCTCTTTCCGCGCAGCGCTTCCTTTTCGGATCAGACGGCGGAGAATCATCGACGTTTCTTCGGCGACGGCGCCCCACGGAGCGTCGTCGAACTGTTCTCCGTGTAGCAGAAGCAGGTGCCGCTGATGGCCATTGAGGAGGCCACGCACCTTTTGCGTAATGTCCGTTTCTGGCCGAAAGCGGACGTGGGCCAGGAGTGGAGTTGAGGACAGTTATCGGAGAGTACGGTCGACTTTCGGCCCGGAGCCGCCGGCGAGGCGGCGGCTCCGGGCCGAAGACTCAGATCCGCCGCAGCCGCGCCAGCGTCATCAGGGCGAGCAGTCCGACCAGCAACAGCATCGCCCAGCGATCCAGCGCCGGTACCGGTACGGCCGGCACGTCGACCGCCACCGTGACGACGGGCGAGGTCGACGGTTCGTAATTCGCGTCGCCGCTGTAGCTCGCGGTGATCGCGTGCGCGCCCGGCGTCGTGAACGCGGTCGTGCAGGTGGCCGTCGAACTCGTCGTGCCGACGACCACGGTCACGGGCGAGCACGGCAAGGCCGCGCCGTCGGCGCTGAAGATCACCGTGCCGGTCGGCGTGCCGCTCGCGACCGTGGCGACGAGATTCACGGGAACGCCCTGCGACGTCGGGTTCGGCGCAGCCGTGACGGTGACCGTCGTCGTCTGCCGGTTCACGACGAGCGTGTAGGCCTGCTGCCCCGACACGCCTCCGGAACCCGCGGCCTGCACGGCGAACGGGAAGCTGCCGGCGGCGGTCGGCGTGCCTGACAG
Organism: Tahibacter caeni; assembly: GCF_024609805.1. Lineage (GTDB taxonomy): Bacteria > Pseudomonadota > Gammaproteobacteria > Xanthomonadales > Rhodanobacteraceae > Tahibacter > Tahibacter caeni. The sequence continues at coordinate 6,899 of NZ_JANFVR010000067.1, forward strand.
CAGGCCGTTCGTGCCCAGGTTCAGACCCGGCGGGAGACTGCCCGAGGCGAGCGTGAACGTGTACGGCGCGTGGTCCACGGCGTCGCTGCTGCTCGCGCTCAGCTGCTGGCTGTAGGGCAGGCCGAACGTGCCGGCGGTCAGCGCGGCGGGCGCGATCGTCACGAGCACGGCCGCGCAGGTCACCTGCACGTTCGTCACGTTCGCTGAAAGATTGGTGCCGGCCCCGTTGGCGACGGCGCAGCTCTGACCCGCCGGCGGCGTCGTCACCACGACGTTCCAGTCCGCGCCGATCGGAAGCGGCGTCGTGAACGTGAATGCGCCGTTCGACGACAGCGACTGCGACGTGCCGTTCGTGCTGTCGTTCAACGTGAGCGTGGCCGGCGACGTGGCGCCGCCGACGGTGCCGCCGATCGTGAAGGCCGCCGTCGCGATCGTCGTCGCGTCGCTGGCGCTGTCGTTGCTCGTGTTGATCTGGCCGCCGCCCGACACCGCCGCGGTATTGGTCACCGATGCCGGCGCGTTGTTCGCGACGTTCACGGTCAAGGTGATGGCCGGATAGCTGCTGCCCGCGGCCAGCGCATCCGAACGCGTGCAGGTCACCGTGGCCACGGTGCAGCTCCAGCCGGTGCCGCTGATCGCCGTCGCAGTCAGTCCGGCGGGCAAGGTGTCGGTCACCATCACGGTGCCGCTGGTCGGTCCTGCGCCCGCGTTGCTCGGCGTGAGGGTGTAGATCGCACCCGTCTGGCCCTGGCTGAAGTTGCCGACATGCGTCTTCGTGATCGTCAGGTCGGACAGCTGCGTGATAGTCGTCGGGTCGGCAGCGGTGTCGTTGTTCGTGTTGGTCTGGCCGCCGCCGGAGACGGCCGCGGTGTTGGTCACCGAGGCCGTAGCGTTGCTGGCCACGTTCACGGTCAGGGTGATCGGCGGATAGCCGCTGCCCGCGGCGAGCGCATCCGGGCGAGTGCAGGTCAAGGTGGCCAAGGTGCATGTCCAGCCCCCACCGCCGATCGCCGTCGCGGTCAGTCCTGCCGGCAACGTATCCGTTGCCGTGACCATGCCGCTGGTCGGCGAGCCGCCGACGTTGCTGATCGTTAGCGTATAGATCGCGCCGGTCTGTCCCTGCGTGAAGTTCCCGGCGTGCGACTTGGCGATCGTCAGATCCGCCAGCGCGGTGAGTGTGTCGGTGTCGGTCGCGGTGTTGTTGCCCGGCGTCGGATCGGTCACGCCACCCGGCGCCGTCACGATGGCCGTGTTGCTCATCGACCCCGTCGCCGATGCCGAGATCGCGCAGCTCGCGGTGTACGTCGTGCTGCCGCCTGCGGGCAGGTTGACCGTGTCGCTGATGTTGCTGCTACCTGACGCCGTACACGTGCCGCCGCCGGCGCCGACGCAAGTCCAGGTGCAGGTCTGCGAGGCCGGGAAGGTGTCGGCGACCGTCGCGCCCGTTGCGTTGCTCGGGCCCGCGTTGCTCGCGGTGATCGTGTACGTGACGCTGCCGCCCGGCGTCGCCGAGGTCACGCCGTCGGTCTTCGTGATCGCCAGATCCGCCTGTGCCGCGAGCGTGTCCGTATCGGTCGCCGCGTTGTTGCCCGGCGTCGGGTCCGTGACGCCGCCCGGTGCCGCGACGGTGGCGGTATTCGACAAGGTGCCGCTTGCCGACGCAGCAATCGTGCAGCTCGCGGTGTACGTTGTGCTGCCGCCCGCGGGCAGGTTGACGGTGTCGGCGATATTGCCGCTGCCGCTCGCCGTGCACGTGCCGCCGCCGGCGCCGACGCAAGTCCAGGTGCAGGTCTGCGTCGCAGGGAAGGTATCGGCGACCGTCGCGCCCGTTGCGTTGCTCGGGCCCGCGTTGCTCGCGGTGATCGTGTACGTGACGCTGCCGCCCGGCGTTGCCGAGGTCACGCCGTCGGTCTTCGTGATCGCCAGATCCGCCTGTGCCGCGAGCGTGTCCGTATCGGTCGCCGCGTTGTTGCCCGGCGTCGGGTCCGTGACGCCGCCCGGTGCCGCGACGGTGGCGGTATTCGACAAGGTGCCGCTTGCCGACGCAGCAATCGTGCAGCTCGCGGTGTACGTCGTGCTGCCGCCCGCGGGCAAGTTGACGGTGTCGGCGATATTGCCGCTGCCGCTCGCCGTGCACGTGCCGCCGCCGGCGCCGACGCAGGTCCAGGTGCAGGTCAGCGAGGCCGGGAAGGTGTCAGCGATCGTCGTACCGGTCGCATTGCTCGGGCCCGCGTTGCTCGCGGTGATCGTGTACGTGACGCTGCCGCCCGGCGTCGCCGACGTGACACCGTCGGTCTTGGTGATGCCGAGGTCGGCCTGCGGGATCAGCGTGTCGGTATCGGTCGCGGAGTTGTTCGCCGCGTTCGGGTCGCCGGCGATCGTCACCGTCGCGGTGTTGCTCAAGGTGCCGGTCGCGGCGGCGGAAATCGCGCAGGTCGCGGTGTACGTGGCGCTGCCGCCCGCGGGCAGGTTGACCGTATCGCTGATGTTGCCGCTGCCGCTCGCCGTGCAGGTGCCGCCGCCGGCGCCGACGCAGGTCCAGGTGCAGGTCAGCGCGGCCGGGAACGTGTCGGCCACCGTGGCGCCCGTGGCCGCGACCGCGCTCGGATTCGACGCCGTGACCGTGTAGGTCACGCTGCCGCCCGGCGTGGCGGTGGTCACGCCGTCGGTCTTGGTGATCGCAAGATCCGCCGCCAGCGCGTTCTGCACGTTGATGCAGCCGTTCGCGGTGACGCTCTGGCCGTCCGGGTTGGTCACGGTGACGTTCTGCAGGCCGGTAGCCAGCGCGGTGATGTTGAGCGTGACCTGCGTCGGCGAGTTGTAAGTGACGCTGTTGACCGTGGCGTTCGTGACCGTCGCGTTCAAATGCGTGAACGGCAGAGCCGGCGCCGGCAGATTCGCGCCGGGATCGTAGAAGCCCGAGCCCGCAGACGACGTGGCATTGATCACGACGTTGCCGGTCGGCCCGCCGAACGTGACCGGGCTGCCCGAACACGTCGGCGTGGCCGGCGGCGGCGCGGCGAGACGTCCGACGCGCACGGCATAGCTGTTCAGCGCCTGGTTGTATTCCTGGATCGTCCAGACCGTCATGTCGTCGAGCGGATCGAGGCTCGTGAACGAGTAGCTGCCCCAGCGCCGTCCGGTGGCGCCGCCCGGGTCCGCGGGCGGGTTGTAGTTGGCCGTGGTGGTTCCGAACGTGACGGCGGCCACGGTCGGCGGCCCGGTCATCGTGCCGAGCGTGTCGCCGGCGAGGCGGCCGACGTAGACCGGTGTCGCGCCGACCGGCGTGCCGCTCATCGACATGCCCATGACCGAATGACCCTGGCCCGTGACGATCACGCTGGGCATCCAGTATTGCCTTGCCGCGGCGAGCGTCGCGGCGTTGTCGAACACGGTGCCCGACTGCACGAGGGTCGGCGTCGTCGCGAGATTCTGGAATTCGTACCAGCGCACGGCATTGCGCGCGGCCGCGGCGGTGTTCGCCACGCCGGCCGAGCTGACGCGGAAGTTGTGCGCCGACCACAGGCGGCCGTTGCGGATCATTGCCGCGTAGAGGCGGTCGTCGAGCGAATCGAGACGGCCGTTGTTGCCGCCGGTGTTGCCCGCGTGCGTGACGGGATTCGGGAACGTGGTCGTCGGCACGGTCACCGAGATGTTCGCCGAGATCGCCGGCGTGGCCGAACCCGGATTGCTGACGCGGCGGAACATGATGGTGCTGAACGTCGCGTTGTCGACGCCGACGAAATAGCCGTCCGTCGCGGTCGCGTCGTAATTGTCCACGCCGCGCGGTGAAAACGGGCCGGCGCCGCTACCGCCGGCAACGAGGTTCGCGAACATCGTCACTGTGGCTGGACCGGCGCCGAGGACCGAGGTTTTCCGCACCACGTAGCCGTTGGTGCCGACGAAGGTGCCGGTGTTCGTGAATAGGTTGCAGCCGATGTACAGCGCGTTGACGTCGACACCGAGCGACGGGTTTTCGCAGAAGTTCGTGCCGGGGTCGGCCTGGAACTGGAAGAACGTCCACACCGTCGAACCGCTCAGGGTGCCGCTGCTGGCCGCGTCGCTGACGGCGATCAGCACGCGGTTGGGCGCCGTGGTCGTGCAGGTCGCGTCCGTGCACGGCACGTCGGTGATGGTCAGGAACCAGCGCGCCGAGAAGCGGTCGTAGCGCACCTGCGGACCGAGGGTGAAGTTGGATACGACGGTCCCGCCGACCGGCGTCATCACCGACGCGAAGAACACGTCGGGATCCGCATCCAGTACGCCGTCGGCCACGCCGTTCTTCGTGAACGAACGGATGCGTCCGTTGACGAAGGTCACGAACTGCGCCGGACCGATCGCCCCCATGCTGTCGGGCGGAAACGAGCCGGTGTCGGCCAGGGCCGCGCCGTCGAACGCGACGGCCGTGGTATGGATGTTCGGCGACTGCGACGTGCGCACCACGTCGGCCGGATACTGTGCGACCGCCGGCGCATCCGGATTCTGCGGCGTGGCCGATTTGTCCGGATGGTCGAGCACGCGCACGACGCGCGCAGTGTGCGTGCTGGTAGACTGCCGCTCCTGGATCGACGACGTGTTCTCGCGCGTGGCCGGCGACGCCGACAGGTGCTGCCCCGACTGATCCGCCGTCGCAGATCCCCATACCACTGCGCTCAACCACAGCGCAACCTGACACGCCCGCATCGGACCGTGTTTCGACATGCCGCTTTCCCCTGAATGCAGATACCGGGACGGCCCCGGTTCTCCGCGCGGGGATAGCAGGATTCGCCGGAAAGCGTCAAGCGTCGTCGCGGCGTTTTGGCGCGGCCGGGCGCGTGGCTGAACCGACTGGCCGAACCTATGCAGTCGGTGGTCCATGCCGTGATAGGCGGAGCGGCTAACGCTCGCTTTGACTTCACTTCCGTCGCCGGAATTCGTCCGCGTCCACGATCGACCGCGGCGGCTTCGCAGAAAAGATCCGGCGAGGGATTCCTGCAAGTCGGCACCATCGGCGGGTTCGGCATCCTGCACGCGTCCGGCGAGTCCCGCTTGCGGCCGTCGTGCTCCGGCAGCCGGTTCAGGCCGGAGCGCGCAATGCCTCGCGCAGCTCCATCAGCAGCCGGCCGAGCCAGTTCTTGCCGCTGCCGTCGCCGCCGTCGGCCCAGTAGCTGTCGTTGCCGGTATGTTCGATGAGCTTCGCATCGCCGGTGGACAGCAGCAGCGCAGCGAGATCGGCGTGCTGCGTGAATTTCGCACGCAGCGCCGTGCGCATGACTTCGACCTTGACCGACTCCCAGTCGCGCCGCAGCTTCTGCCGGCGGTCGCGTCCGAGGATCGCGGCGTCCATCGGCGAATGCGCCTGGCGGATGCGCTCGGCGTAGGCGGCGTCGTGGAATTTCTGCGCCTGAAAATAGTGTTCCGAGGTCGGCCAGCGTTTGCCGGCCAGGCGGATCGGATGCGGCGAGAAGTTCGAGAACTCGCCGTAGTCGTCGCTGACGCGGTAGAAGCGGATCGTGTCCATGAGGCCGACTGAACGAACGGGTATTCGCATCGTGACAGCGCGACGGCGGCCGCGGAAGCCGCCATCGTCCGCTGCAATGTCACTGATCGCCGAGACGCGCATCCTTGGTCGGCGCGGCGAGCCATTCCGCGACGTCCTTGCCGATGGCCTTGACCGTGCGCCCCAGCACCGAGCAGGAACCCTTGTAGCCGGCGAACGCGCCGCCCATCGAATAGCGCTGCGCGACGAAATTGCCGATTTCCTCGCCGTCCTGGTACAGCGCGCCCTTCGCGCGCGTGAACTTCTGGTGGCCGATGAATGCGTTGCCGCGCGAGATCGCTTCGTCGATCTCCACGACGAGCACGCGGCCCGGATCGCCGGAAGAGACCTGTTCGGCGAACGCGGTCTTGATGTGCTTTTCCCCGGCGTATTCGGCGATGTAGGCCGGCAGCTGGGTTGTCAGCTGGCATTCGCTCTTGATGTTGCTCGCGACCTCGCTGCCGGCCGCGTACGGCGCGGTGCGGGCCAAGGTGACGTTTTCGGCGCGGGCACCGCCCGCGGCGAGCGCGGCGACGGCGATCAGGCAAAGACGATGACGCATGAAACTCCCCCGGTTGATGACGTGACGAGCCTGAGCCGGAACGGCGGCCGCTTCCAGCTCCGAACAGGGGATGGCGCCGCCGCCGCACTTGTGACTGCGGCGCGGCTCGCGTGCGGCTCCTGGCCCGGCCCGCCGTCAAGTACGGAATCGGGCGGGTTTCCGCGTCAGGCCTTGCGCACGAACTCGGACTTGAGCTGCATCGCGCCGAAGCCTTCGATCTTGCAGTCGATGTCGTGGTCGCCGTCGACGATCCGGATGTTGCGCACCTTGGTGCCGACCTTGACGACCGACGACGCGCCCTTGACCTTGAGATCCTTGATCACGACGACGGTGTCGCCGTCGGCCAGCGGGTTGCCGTTCGCGTCGCGCACGACGCGCGGGCCGTCCTCGACGGCGGCGGCCGCGGCCGTCGTCGGCCATTCGTGCGCGCACTCGGGGCAGACGTAGTTGTCGCCGTCGACGTAGGTGAATTCGGAGCCGCATTGCGGGCATTTCGGCAGATCGGTCATGGCGGGATTCACAGGTGAAGGAAAGTCGGACGGGGGCGTCGGCGAGGCGGTCAGCTCATCGCGCCGTCGACGCCGATGATCTGGCCGGAGACGTAGCTCGCCGCATCGCCGGCGAGGAAGCCGACGACGGCCGCGACTTCCTCGGGCCTGCCGGCGCGCGCCATCGGCACGATCTGCTTGATCTGTTCGGCCGGGAACGCGGCCTCGGTCAGCCGGCCGGCGATGACGCCGGGCGCGACGACGTTCGCCGTGATGCCGCGGCTGGCCATTTCGCGCGCGAGCGACTTCACGGCGCCGTGCAGGCCGGCCTTGGCCGCGGCGTAGTTGGTCTGGCCGCGGTTGCCCAGGCGCGCGGCGACCGACGAGATCGCGATGATGCGGCCGCGGCGCTGGCGCGCCATCGGCAGCAGCAGCGGCTGGGTCACGTGGAAGAAGCCGTGCAGCGAGACGTCGACGACGCGGTGCCATTGGGCCTCGCTCATGCCCGCCATCGGTGCGTCGTCGTGGATGCCGGCGTTGTGCACGAGTGTCGAAATCGTGCCGGCGGCCAGCAGCGCATCGAGCGCCGCGCGCGTCGCGGCCGCGTCGCAGAGATCGAACGCGACCGCCTCGGCGGAGCCGCCCCGATCACGGATGGTTGCGGCGACGGACTCGGCGCGATCGAGTCCGCTGTGCGCATGCACGATCACGTGCGCGCCGGCGCACGCGAGTTCGGCGCAGATCGCGCCGCCGATGTCGCCGCTGCCGCCGGTGACCAGCGCGCGCGGTAGGACTGATGTCATCGCGGAACTCCGTGCGAAAGCCTCGTAGGATGGCAGGAAATCCGGCCGCTGCCGGACCGTCGTCGCGCGTGCCGCGCGCTCATGCGGGCTGCACCATGACCGCGGCGCGGCCGCGCGCGATCAGCACGCCGGCATGTTCGACGCGGAATGCGTACTGCCAGCTCTGTTCGCCGGCGAGCAGGCGCTCGGCATGCACGTCGAGCTCGCCCGCCAGATCGTCGACATAGGCGCGCGAGAGCTCCACGTCGCGCAGCGACACGAGCAGGCCCGGAGCGGCGCGGCCGCCGGCGGCCCGTGCGAGCAGGCCGCCGTGGACGGCCATGGCCTGCGCGCCGTATTCGCACAGGTGCAGGCTGCGCAGGCGGCCGTCCTGGCGCAGCGGGTTGTCGCCGCGCGCATGCGAGGCGCTGCGCGCATGGATGCGCTCGCCGTTCCAGTCCACGACCGTGTCGAGCAGGCACATCGTGCCCTGGTGCGGAATCAAGGCGGACCATTGCGATTTATCCAGCATCGGCGATCTCCCGGCGCGGGCGCGTGAGCAGCAGCGCCAGCACGAAATTGAACGCGACGCCGAGCGTGACCGTCGTGCCGATCGCGCGCAGCACGGGCAGCGACGACAGCGCGAGCAGCAGGAACACGAGGAAGGTGCTCGCGCTGCAGACGAGGATCGCGTGCAAGGTGCGGCGCTGTTCGAGCTCGTCGTCCTCGACGTGCTCGAAGAAGAGTGCGTAGTCCAGGCCCAGGCCGGCCGCGAGCACGAGCGCGATCAGATGGAACAGCGACAGCGACACGCCGCCGAGGCGCAGCGCGGCGAGGATCAGCAACGTCGTCACCGCCATCGGCAGCAGCACGCGCAGCACGCGGCTGCGCCGGCGCAGCGCGAAGCCGACGACGGCGACGAGCAGCACTGCGGCGACGGCCAGCGAATACAGCACGCGCGTGCGATAGGCGGCGACGAGCGATTCCGACGCGTGCTTCAGATCGAGCAGCCGCGCCGGCGTGTCCGGCTGCGCTGCGAGCGCGACGAGGGCCGAAGCGTCGGCGACGCCGACGAGACCGACGAGGCCCGTCCAGTGGCCGTCGCGCGGCTGCAGCTGGGCCTTCAGGCGCAGTCCCAGCGGCGAGGCGAAGAAGCGCTCGGCCGTCAGCGGCGGCAGGTCGCGCGCTGCGGCGACGTCGCGCAGGAACGCGTCGAAGCTGCCAGGCTTGAACGGTAGCCCGCGCCGGGCCTCATCGAGCGCGGCCTGCAACGCGGCCGGCTCGGGCAGGCGCGCCTGGCGCGCGCGTTGCGTCGCGACGCTCGGCAGGTAGCGCGACGGCAGCTCGTAGCCGGCGATCGCGCCGTCGCGCTGCAGCTGGGCGAGGCGCGGCTCGAGCTTCTCGCTCGCGGCCAGCACGGCGTCGGCGTCGTCGCCTTCGATCACGAGCAGATGGCGCACGTCCGGCGCGCCGAGCTCCTGGCGCAGGCGCGCGTCCTCGGCGACGAGGTCCGCGGGCGCCGGCGTCAGTGCGGCGAGATTGTTCTGCCAGAACTCGCCGGGCGCCTGCGACATCGCGACGATCGCGCCGAGCGCGAGCAGCGGTGCGAGCCAGCGCGGCCGCGGCAACGCCGCCAGCCGGCGCCACAGCGCGGCGAGCCAGCTCGACTGGGCCGCGTCGTAGGGCTTGCTGCCGAGCAGGTGGACCAGGCCGAAGCGCGTGGTCAGCGCGGCCGTGGCCAGGCCGACTATCGTGAACACCGCGAGCTGTTCGAGCCCGTCCACGCCCGAAGCGAAGAACGCGAGATAGGCGATGCAGGTCGAGGCGACGCCGGTGGCCAGGGTCGGCCACAGGTGATGCGCGACGGCGGCCGGCGGCTGCTCGCGATGCAGATGGCTGAACAGGTGGATCGGGTAGTCCTGCGCCACGCCGATCAGGGTGAAGCCGAACGCGAGTGTGATGCCGTGCGCGCCGCCGAACAGCAGCGCGAGCGCGGCCATGCCGGCCAGGCCGCCGCTGAGCAGCGGCAGCGCGCCGGCGAACACCGTAGTCACGCGGCGATAGGCGAGCAGCAGCAGGGTGACGAAGCCGACGGTGTCGAACAGGCCGATGAAGTTGGCCTCCTCGCTCGTCGTTTCGTTGATGCGCACCGTGAACGCGCCGGGGCCGCTGAGCACGAGCCGAGCCCGGCCAGTGCCGGCGGCTTCGCGGAAGTGGGCGGCCAGCGCGTCCTGCGCATCGCGCTGCGCGGCCGGATCGAAACCGCCGGCGACGGTCTCGGCCAGCAGCAGCGCCTGCTTGCCGTCGCGTGTGAACCAGACGTCGGCATAGCGCGCGGGCTCGCCCGGCGGCGCCCAGGCCTCGGCGAGCTTCACGGTTTCCAGGGTCGGATCGGCTGGGAGCAGCGGCTTGAGCCAGGCCGCGGCCGGCGAGCCGAGATCCTGCACGCGCTGCTGCAGCTCGCTGCGCAGGTAGTCCGCGTCGAGATGCGCGTCGTCCAGGGTCGGCGACAGCAGGTAGCGGTACGGCAGCAGGTCGTCGGCGAGCGCGCCGATCTCGTCCTCACCGTTCAGCGCGCGCACGAAGCGGCGGTCGGCGCGGAGGCGCGGCACGAGATCCTTGCTGATATCGGCAAGCACGTCCGGCTCGTCGCCGGTCAGCGCGAGCAGCAGCAGGCGCGAGCCCGGACCTTCGCCGATCTCGTCGAGCAGCAGGCGCTGCTCCGGCGTGCGCGGCGGCGGCATGAAGCTGCGCAGATCGGTGCTGACCTTCAACGCGGCCAGCACGTAGGCCAGCAGGCCGGCCAGCAGTGCCAGCCAGGCGGCCAGCAGGGCGACGCGCGCGCGAACGCTCACGGCGCGTGCCGGCAGAGCTGCTGCAGCTCGGCGCGTTGCGGCGATGCGGGCAGCGGCCGGCCGGCCAATGCGTCGACGAGCAGGATGCTGCTGTCGCCGCCGGCTTCCTCGACCTCGAAGCACAGCGGCGTCGTCTTCATACCGCTGACGGTCACGCGCGTCACGTGCCTGGCCAGCGCCGCGTCGCGCGGCACGAGCCGCAACTGCCAGGCGCCAGCGGCGCTGCCGTCGCTCGCGAGCACGTAGTTGCGCGCGAGGCGCTGCGCGTCGCCGGCCAGAGTCGCGCTGAAGCTTTCGAGAAAGCCGGCAAGCGCCGGCGCGCGCTTGAGGCTGAAGCGCTTGACCGGCTTGCCCGGCCGGCGGATCTCGACCTGGCCGTCGGCGATCGTCGTGGTTTCCTCGTACGGACTGACGACGCTTTTGCCGAGCGCGTCGGCGCTCGTGTAGGTCAGGTCGCCGCGCAGCACGAGCGGTGCGTCGAGCATCTGCACGAAACGCACTTCGGTGTAGCCGGTCGCCGCCGGCAGCGGCCGCTTGAGCGCCTCGACGAGCTGCACGGTCTGCGCCGGAGAACAGTCCGTGCGGCAGTCGGCCGCGTCAGGCGCGCCGGGGCTCGCCAGCGGCAACAACAGGCTCAACGCGATCGCTGTGCCAGAAATCATAGAAGTTGAACCAGTTGTAGGGATCCAGGCGCGCATGATGCTCCAGCCGCGCGGCATAGCGCGCAAGCCAGGCGTCGAGGCGCACGTTGCGTTCGCTGCGCGGAATCTCGATGCGGTCGGCGAAATGCTCGAAATGCAGCGAATAGCGGTTGCCGCCGCGGTACAGGCCGAAGCACAGCAGCACCGGCGTGTCGAGCACCGACGCTATCAGGTACGGCGCGACCGGCAGCGGCGCGGATTCGCCGAGGAACGCCGCCTGCCGCGTCGGCTCCTGCGGGCGCGCACGGTCGCCGAGCAGCGCGACGACGGCGCCCTGCTCGACGGCTTCCTTGATGCCGAGCACGATGGCCGTGCCGCCTTCGGACGCGTCGATGACGCTGCTGCCGATGGCCGGATTCAGCGCGTGCAGCAGCTCGGTGATCGCCGGCGTCTGCGACTTGTCGAGCACGACCTTGAGCTGGACCTCGGGCCGTTCGCGCGCGAGCACGCGCAGGATCTCGAAGCTGCCGAGGTGCGAGCCGAGCAGCAGCATGCCGCGGCCCTGGCGATAGGTGTCCAGCAGCAGTTCCAGTCCGTGTATCTCGAGCTGGAACTGGCGCGCGTCGTCACGCGCGAGCAGGAATACGCGGTCGAGGATCACGCCGGCGAAGCGATGGATGTGGCGCATCACGTCGAAGACGCCGGCCGGGCGGCCGAGCACGCGGCTCAGGAACGCGCGCGAGGCTTCGCGCTCGGGCCGGCGGCGGAAATAGAAGTACAGCGTGATCGGATACAGGAACAGCCGCGCGAACGGCCGGCCGCCGTACAGCGCGATCGAGCGGATCAGCCAGATCGCGAAACGACCGCCGCCTTCGGGGCGGTCGGTCCAGTGCGGGTTGCTCATGCGCTGCTCGCCTCGCCGCTGGCGATCAGTTCGCCGTCGCGCAATACGCGGAAACGCAAGCGGGTGTCGATGAGGTCGAGCTCCAGGCGGGCGGTCTGCTGCGGCAGCAGCGGCGCGACGAACTTGACCTGGCGGAAGCCGGCGATCTGCCGGCCGTCGCGACGCTGCAGCGCGCCGGCGACCTGTTCGAGCACGACGACGCCGGGGACCACCGGATTGCCCGGGAAATGACCGGCCAGACTCGGATGTCCGGCCGGAACGCAGAAATCTTCGTGATGCACAACGCAACGCCTTGGCGAATGGAACCGGCTCGGGCGGGGACTGCGGATGCCGCGCGGCGACGCGGCTCCGCCGGGCAGCGGAAGGTCCGCCGCCGCCGCGCCGCAATCCGCGGCCATAGCCGCGGCCCCTGTGC
>NZ_JANFVR010000670.1 GCF_024609805.1 Tahibacter caeni
GTGCGCAATCGCGGCGCCATCCCGGCGAACGCCGTCACCGTCGCGGCCGAGCTGCTCGCACCCGACGGCAGCCGGCGCGCGCTGACGCCGCCGGCGCCGCTGAACCTGGCCGCCGGCGAAGCGCGCTCGCTGAGCCTGGATCTCGGCCTCGTCGAGCAGACCGGCCATTACCGGCTGCGCATCGCCGTCGATCCGGCCGCGCAGATCGCCGAAGCCGACGAGAGCAACAACACGGTCGAACTGCCGTTCGCGGTCAGCAGCGGCGGCGATCCGCTGCTCGACGTCAGCGCCGAGAGCCGCCTGCTCGCGCCGGCCGAACGGCTGCGCGGCGAACTGCGCGTGACCAACCCGGGCAGTCCGTTCAGCGGCCGCGTCCGCACGCGCGTGCTCGCCGGCGACGGCAGCCTCGTCGCCGATCTCGGCGAAGCGACCATCGCGACGCTCGCGAGCGGTCAGGTCTGGACGCGTGCGCTGGACTGGGACAGCCGCGGCACCCTGGCCGGCGGCTATCGCCTGCAGGCGCAGCTCACGCGCAGCGACGGCAGCACGGTCGAGCAGCGCGAGATTCCGTTCACGATCGGCGCGGTGCGCCGCATTGCGCTCGCGGTCACGGCGGAGCCGGCGGCGGTCGGCAGCCCCGTCGCGATCGACAGCCGCCTGCAGTTCGAGACCGGCAACGCGCTGCTGAGCGGCGCGGTCCTGCGCACGTCGGTGCGCACGGCGGACGGCATCGAAATCTGGTCGGCGACGCAGGCGCTGGGCACGCTGGAGCCAGGCTACCAATTGAGCAAAGTGGATACGTGGACGACGCAGGCGGCGACGGCCGGCGTCTACACCGTGCGGCTGGAGCTCACCTCGCCGGACCTGGCACAGTCCAGCGAAACCAGCCTGACCCTGTACGAACCGGCCGCACCCGCGGCGTTGCGCGGCAGCCTGAGCCTCGCGCCGGCCGCGCGCCTCGTCGCCGGCCAGCCCGGCGAACTGGTCTATCGCGTCGACAACGCCGCCGCCGCACTGGCCGGCGTGAGCCTGCGCCTGCGCGTGTTGCGCACGGCGGCGCAGC
>NZ_JANFVR010000671.1 GCF_024609805.1 Tahibacter caeni
TACCCGACGCTCTTCCGATCTGATCGCGCCGGCTCCGTTGCCGGCGACGCCCGCGGCCGCGCCGGTCGCTGCGTCCGTCGCGACCGCGCCGGTCGACGTGCTGCCGGCCCCGGGTTCGACGCCGTCGAAGTTCGACCGCTTCGTCTACGACGAATACGGCGTGCTCGACGCGAACTGGCGCAGGCAGTTCGAGCAGCGCTTCTTCGAGCATGCGCGCAGCCACGGCGTCGAGATCGTGACCCTGCTGGTCAAGGATCTGCACGGCCTGGACGGCGACGCGTATGCGCAGGCGATGATGCGCCAGCTGCGCGTCGGCAAGCTCGACGTCGGCAACGGCGCCGTGCTCGTGGTCGCGCCGGCGCAGAAGCAGGTCGGCCTCGCGATGGGACCGGGCATCGCGCTGCAGATGGGATCGCACGACAAGAAGCAGTCGCTCGCGCGTTGGCTCGACAGCGGCTGGCCGAACTGCGAACGCAAGCTGGCCTGCGGCAACTGGACCGAGAACCTGCTGCTCGCGGCCGACCACATCCGGCGCGACACCGACGACATCGAATGGGCGATCCGCTACCAGAGCCTGACCGAGCTCATGGACGCGTTCCGGCGCTATGCCGACGCGCGCCGCGACAGCGGCGCGGGCTTCGATCCGGCCGGCGATCCTTCCTACCAGAAGATCGCGCGCGTCGAGGGCGAGATCGTCGCCGCCGACGTGCCGGCGGACTATGCCGCCGCGCGGGTCAACGCAGTCTCGGCGCGCGACCGCCGCGCGCTGCACGTGCGCGGCGACGGAGGCTATTCCCTGATGCTCTATCTCGATCCGCACACCGCGGCACTGATGCCGGGCGCCGCGCCGCAGGCCGGCAAGCGCTATCGCTTCGTCACGCGTGTGAGCAGCCTGAGCTGGAACAAGAAGGACACGCAGGCCTTCGACGTGCTGAGCTACGACAGCGCCGACTGACGCGGCCGCGCGCGGCGTGCGGGCTCAGCCCGATGCGCTGCGCAGCGCCGTGGCCGCGAACGCCGCGCCGGAATCGGCGCGGTGCTCGCGTTCGCGCGA
>NZ_JANFVR010000672.1 GCF_024609805.1 Tahibacter caeni
CTCGCAGCCGCGGCCCGCGGCCGACAACCGCGCCGCGCTGCGCACGCTGCTCGGCGAGGTCCGTGCGTTCGCCGGCGCGCGCGTGCTGCCCGGCGTCGGCCATCTGCCGGGCGAGCGCTGGCGCGAACCGTCGCTGCTCGTGGCCGGCCTGACGCTCGCGGCCGTGGATGCGCTGGCGTGTCGCCATTCGCAGAATGCGATCGTGCTGGCGCACGGAAATGCGCCGGCTCAGCTGCGAGGCTATGGCGCGGTCTGGAACGGCGCCTGAGACCGCCGCGGCGAGGCATTGACCCCGCGCCGTTCCGCTCGCACAGTTGCCCTCGATCGATCCGGGAAGCCTCCATGCACGACGACGTGACCGCCTTGCTCGCCGCCGCCAGCCGAGGCGACAGCGCCGCCCAGGATCGCCTGTTCACCCTGCTCTACGACGAACTGCGCCAGTGCGCGCGGCACCAGCTGCGCGGCAGCTTCGGGCTGACCCTGTCGACGACGGCCCTCGTCAACGAGACCTACGTAAAGCTCGCCGCAGCCAGCCAGCTCAGCACGAGCACGCGGCAGCACTTCATGGCGCTGGCCGCACGCGCGATGCGCCAGGTCCTCGTCGACCACGCGCGCCGCGTACAGGCCGGCAAGCGCGGCGGCGGCGCGGTCATGGTCACGCTCGACGAGCGCCTGCCGGAAGATCCCTCCGACGCGGTCGAGGTGCTCGCGCTGGACCAGGCGCTGACCACGCTGGAGCAGATCGACGAACGCGCCGCGCGCGTCGTGCAGCTGCATTTCTTCGGCGGCCTGGCGTTTCCCGAGGTCGCCGAACTCGAAGGCCTGACCGTGCGCACGGTCATGCGCGACTGGCAGGCCGCGCGCGCGCTGCTCGCCACCGAAATGAACGCCGGCGCGACCGGCGCATGAGCGACGCCGGCGAACTCGCGCGCAAGCGCCGCGCCTTCGCGCTGCTGCGCGAGGCGCTGGAACTGGAACCTGCCGCACGCGCCGCGTTCGCCGCGGCGCAGACGGCCGGCGATCCGGCGCTGGCCGCGCTGCTCGCGCAA
>NZ_JANFVR010000673.1 GCF_024609805.1 Tahibacter caeni
GCCGCGGCACGCGCATTGCCGCGCGCCGCGGCGCGTTCGAGCAGCGCGAGCGCATCGGCCCTTGCAGCCGGCGTCGTCGCTTGCGCATAGGCGCGCGCCGCCTTCCCCTCCAGCGCATAGGCCAGGTCGGCCGCGACCGCGCGATCGAGCAGCAGGTCGAACTCGCGCTGCGCCGCGGCACCCGCGGTCGGCAGCGACGGCGCGAGCTGATAGAGCCGCACGCCGAGCGCGCGCGTGCTGCCGAGCTTGACCGCCCGTGCGAGATCGCGCGCCGCGTCAGTATCGCCGTCACGCGACAGACGTCGCGCGGTTTCGTAGCGCAGCAGTGCGGCTTCGGCTTCGCCGTAGGCGCGCGCCGCGGCGGACTGCATGCGCGCCGCTTCGCCGCGCGCGCAGCCGGCATCGCGCCGTTCGCAACCGAGCGACAGCAGGATCTGCGCTTCCGGCAAACCCTCGGCCGCCGCGCCGCGCAGCAGACCGACGGCGCGTGTGACATCGGCCGTGTCGCCGGCCGGTCGCCGCAGCAGCCATTCGGCGTAGGCGTAGCGCGCGAACACGTCCTCTTGCGCGACGGCGCGCTCGAAATCCCGGCGCAGCGGCGCGCCGTCGCCCGCGAGGCCGAGCGCATCGGTGATGCGCGCCCAGCCGACGAGCGCGCGCGGATCGGCGGCGATTTCGCCGGCGCGCAATCCCAATGTCCAATAGCCGGCCAGCGCGACGGCGCTGTCGCGTCCGGCCGCGTCGCCGGCCCGGCTCGCGAGATAGCGCATGACGCGCTCGGCGCTGGGCGTCAGGTCGACGCGGACGCGGCGCACGCGGCCGGCGGGCTCGCGCAGCCAGACGACGGCCTGCAGCCGCCAGCCGTCGAGCGAGGTTTCCAGGGTCGAGGCGAGGATCGCGCGGTCCGGCTGCGCGCTCAGCGCCGCGGCGACCGCATCGACGTCGAGCGGGCCGACGCCGTAGTAGTAATCGTCGCCCTGCCAGACGCCGGGCGGCGCGAGACTCGCCGCGACGCGCTCGCGCAGGCGCTGCAGCTCGGCGTCGGCGCC
>NZ_JANFVR010000674.1 GCF_024609805.1 Tahibacter caeni
CGACCACAATGGCTGAGCCTTGCCCTGCTCGCGGCCGGCCCGGCCGTCGCTGCACCGCCGCCGGCACCGCCGGCCGCCGCGCCTGCGGCGCCGGCGGCTGCGGCAATGACCGCGGAGCAGGCCGAGCAGGCCGAGCTGCTGCTGTATCTCAGCGAATTCGAGGACGAGTCCGGCGACGCGCTGGATCCGGCCGATCTGCCGCCAGGTCCCGGGGAGGATGACGATGCACTGCGATGACATGCCGAGCCGCGGCGCCGCCGGCTGCGCGGGACGATGACGATGCGATTCGTTGCTTCAGCCCCGCGCCGGGCCGCCGGCCTGCTGTTCGCGCTGGTGTCGCTGTCCGCCGTGGCGCAGCCCCAGCCGCCGCCGCCGCCGCCGGTTCAGTCCGCGCCGGCGCCGGTTCCGTTTGCGAGCCTCGGCGACGCCGAACGCGAACAGCTGCAGCCGTTTGCGGCCGAGTGGGACCGGCTGCCGCCGGAGCGTCAGGCGCGTCTGCGTCGCGCCGCCGCGCGCTGGGCCGCGATGCCGCCCGAGCAGCGCGCCCGCGTGCAGGAGCGTTTCCGCCGCTGGCAGGCGCTGACGCCCGAGGAGCGCCAGGCGCTGCGCGAGCGCCTGCGCCGGTTCCGCGAGATGTCGCCCGAGCAGCAGGAGCGCGTGCGCCGCGGCGTCGAGCGCTTCCGCCTGCTGCCGCCCGAGGAGCGCGCGCGGCTGCGCGAGGAATTCGCGCGCATGACGCCGCCGGAGCGGCGCGCGTTCCTGCAAGGCGCGAACAACGAACGCCGCGCGCTCGCGCGCGAACGCTGGCTGCAGTCGCTGCCCGAGGACGAGCGCGAACCGATGCGCGCGATGATCGACGGCCTGTCGCCGCCGCAGCGCAAGGCCTTCCGCGATCTGCTGCTGGACACGCCGGCCGGGCAGCGCGACGCGCTGCGCCGGGAATTCCTGCAGTTGAGCCCGCAGCAGCGCGCCGCGCGCCTGCAGCCGCTGATTCCGCCGCCGCCGGCATCCTCGCCGCCCGGGCGGCCGCCGGGCTCGCCGCCGCGCT
>NZ_JANFVR010000675.1 GCF_024609805.1 Tahibacter caeni
AGACCCTGGCGCAGGCCGCCGTCGAGCAGGCGCCGCAGCACGCGGCGGCGTTGCGCACGCTCGCGCGCGCCGCGCGCCAGCGCCGCGATCTCGATACCGCGCTGCCGGTCCTGCGGCGCGCGGTCGCCGCGACGCCCGAGCGCGCCGGACTCCTCGCCGATCTCGGCCAGGCGCAGATCGAAGCCGGCGAGTTCGACGGCGGAATCGCGACCTTGCAGCGCGCGGCCGCGCTGCCGGATCCGCAGCAGCGCACGATCGCCTGGCTGGCCGCGCTGACCCTGCCCGCGCTGATGGACAGCGAGGAGGCGATCGACGCGGCGCACGAGCGTTTCGCGGTGCAGCTCGAACGGATTCATGCGGAACTGCGCCTGGACACGCCGGCGCAGATCGACGCGGCGTACGCGGCGATCTGCCGCGTGCTGCCGTTTCCGCTGCACTACCAGCCGCGCGACAACCGCGCGCTGGGCCGGCGTTTCGGCGAGCTCGTGCAACGCATCATGCGAGCGGCGGGCGGCGCACTGGCCGAACCGCCGCTGCCGCGCAGCGGCGCGCAGCGCCTGCGCGTGGCTTTCGTCAGTGCCGAGCTGCGCGAGCACACGATCACGCGCTATTTCGGCCGCTGGCTCGACGAACTCGATCCGACGCGCTTCGAACGCTGGGCGTTTCACTGCGGCAATCTCAGCGACGCGACGACCGCGGCGCTGGCCGCGCGCGTCGACGCGTTCCGCCATCTGCCGCTGCCGCCGCTGCAGGTCGCCGCGCGGATCCGCGCGGCCGCGCCCGACGTGGTCGTGCTGCTCGACGTCGGCATGGATCCGGCCATGCACGCGCTCGCGGCGCTGCCGCTCGCGCCGCGCCAGTACCTGGCCTACGGCCATCCGGTCACGAGCGGCCTGGACGGATTCGACGGTTTCCTGAGCGGCGCCGCGCTCGAAGCGGCGAATGCCGACGCGCATTACCACGAGCCGCTGATCCGGCTGCCGGGCCTCGGCGCGCTGCCGCGCGAGCCGGCGCTGCAGCCGCCGCTGCGTGCAGCGGCGCGCTCG
>NZ_JANFVR010000068.1 GCF_024609805.1 Tahibacter caeni
CACGACGCTCTTCCGATCCGATCGAGGCGCGCGTCGAGCGCGAACTCGCCGCGGTGCTCGGCAGCACCTCGGCACGGCTGCTGCTCGACGCGGCCCAGCGCGAGGCCGGCGCCGGGCTCGACGCGGTCGCGGCCATCGTCGGCGAGGTCTCGCAGGAACTGCGCTTCAACCAGCGCCTGCTCGAAGCGGCGCTCGAGAACATGAGCCAGGGCATCAGCGTCGTCGACGCCCAGCTGCGCCTCGTCGCCTGGAATCGGCGCTATGTAGAATTGTTCTGTTTTCCAGAAAATCTGCTACGCGTCGGCGCGCCGGTGGCCGAACTCGCCGACTGGGCCTTGCAGCGCCTGCCGCACCGCGGCAGCGCCGAGGCGGCGCTGGAGCGGCGCCTGGCCTTCATGCGCGCGGGCACGCCGCACCTGTCCGAGCGCGTGTTTCCCGACGGCAGCATCGTCGAGATCCGCGGCAACCCCATGCCCGGCGGCGGCTTCGTCGCGACGTTCACCGACGTCACCGCGTTCCGCCGCGCCGAAGCCGCGCTGATCCAGGCCAACGAAAACCTGGAACAGCGTGTCGCCGACCGCACGACCCTGCTCGAACACGCCAAGCGCGAGGCCGAGCGCGCGAACGATGCGAAGAGCCGCTTCCTCGCTGCGATCGGCCACGATCTCATGCAGCCGCTGCACGCGGCGCACCTGTTCACCGACGCGCTCGCGCAGCAGATCGCCGTGCCGGCGCAGCGCGATCTCGTCGCGCAGACCCGCGGCGCGCTGGATTCGACGACCGACCTGCTGACCGGTCTGCTCGACATGTCGCGCCTCGAAGCCGGCGGACTCACGGCTCAGCCGCGCGAGTTCCCGCTCGCCGACGTGCTCGATCCGCTGGCCTCCGAATTCCGCGCGCTCGCGGCCGAGCGCGGCCTCGTGCTGCGCTACCGCGCGAGCGCCGCCTGGGTACGCAGCGATCCGCAGCTGCTGCGCCGCGTGCTGCAGAACTTCCTCGCCAATGCCGTGCGCTACACCATGGCAGGACGCGTGCTGCTCGGCGTGCGCCGCTGCGGCGCGCAGCTGCGCATCGAAGTCCACGACACCGGCCCCGGCATCGCCGCGGACCAGCAGCGCGTGATCTTCGAGGAATTCCGTCGCGGCGACGACGCGGCCGGCCCCGGCCTCGGCCTCGGGCTCGCGATCGCCGAACGCATTGCGCAGCTGCTCGACGCGCCGTTGGGTCTGCGCAGCCGGCTGGGCCGCGGCACGCTGTTCGCGATCACCCTGCCGCTCGCCGCGCCCCGGCGCCGCGAGGAGCCGGCCGCCGCGGCCAAGGCGCATCTGCGCGACACGCATGTGCTCGTCGTCGACAACGAGGCGCCGGCGCTGCAGGCGCTGCGCAGCCTGCTGCTCGGCTGGGGCTGCAGCGTCGCGGCCGCGGCCGACGCCGCCGCCGCCGCGCTCGATGCACGCGCGGCCGATCTCTGGCTGTTCGACTACCACCTCGACGACGACGATACCGGCGTCGCGCTGTACGAACGCCTGAGCGAAAGCCACGGCGCGCGCCC
Source organism: Tahibacter caeni (assembly GCF_024609805.1). Taxonomy (GTDB): domain Bacteria; phylum Pseudomonadota; class Gammaproteobacteria; order Xanthomonadales; family Rhodanobacteraceae; genus Tahibacter; species Tahibacter caeni. The sequence goes on from NZ_JANFVR010000068.1 coordinate 1,553, forward strand.
GACCGTGATCATGAGCGCCGACGCCGGCGAATCCGTGCGCAAGGCCGTCTACGAAGCCGGCCTGCCGCTGCTGATCAAGCCGCTGAAACCGCTCGCGCTGAAATCGGTGCTCGATCGGCTGCTGGCGGCGCGGGCGGTGCGATAGCGATCGGGAATCCTTGGTCCACCACCGAACTTGTACGTTGTAACGGGGCTCGCTACCCTTGCCACGCGTTACTTCGGCGTCCAGCCATGATCAGGTCTCACGAGCGCGAAAAGCTCATCAATGCGACGGTTTTCTTCGCAACACACACCAAGTGTTGCGGAAAGATCAAATTGATCAAGCTGCTTTATTTGCTCGATTTCGAACATTTCCGCCAGACCGGTCGCAGCGTTACTGGCCTGGAATACCGTGCCTGGAAACTGGGGCCGGTTCCACCGGCATTGTTCGCCGAATGGGAGGGCCTCGACGCGGATTTCGCGGAGGCCATCGACATCGTTCCCGAGAAGGTTTTTGACTTCATGCGCGAGCGCGTGGTGCCGCGACGCGACTTTGATGAAAGCCATTTCAGCCGCCGCGAACTTCGTCTAATGGAGCAGCTCGCGGCGCGGTTTGAGGAAGAACTCTCGCGGCCCATCATTAACTTTACCCATGCCGAGCTCGGTCCTTGGGCCAAGATCTGGGACAACGGTCGCGGCAATCAGGACCGGATTCCCTACAGTCTTGCCGTTTCCGATGAGGATCCGATGCGGGACGTCGTACTGATGGCTGCCGATGAATATCAGGGCATTGCGGCGGCGGCTGGAAAATCACACTGAGCGCGCGACATGGACGTCGGCGATATCTGCTGTCATGACCAGTTCTACCAGGACGCAAATGGTCAGCTGCGTCCGAAATATTTTCTCGTACCCGCACGCACTGCGCAGGGCGATGTCATCGCCCGGCTGCTGACCAGTCGCTACCGCGAATTCCGTCCTGTCGATCCGCCTTGTCATCATGGTGACCCTTATCCCGGCTTCTATTTCGGCGTACTGGGTGGACCGCTGACGAGAGAATCCTGGCTGGACCTTCGGCCCTTCGATGATCTCGATGTTGATGCCGCGGCCATTGGTTTTCCAAAGGACTGATCCGTGTGGTGCTGCGGCTTGATCCAGGCCGGCTGCGAGCCGCGATGGAATGTGCAGCAGGCGCCGACGACACGACGCGACAGCAGGAGCGGTTGATTCGCGATGCACTGGCTGCGCTGAAGTAATTCGCGCCGGAGTTCTTCGTTGTTGAGCCCGGTGGGCTTTGTGCGTACCCTCCGCGCCGACGTCCGCTGAAGGCAGCGGATGGGACGGACCCGGACGGGACATGAGCAGACCAGATCGCAAGCTATGGGCCGAACAGACGCTGGAGATCCTCGAGCGCGGCCGCTACACCGCCCCCTTGGGCGAGACCGTGGAACTGGCCGCAGCGATCACTGCCTGCCGCGCCGCCACCCGCCTGTTTTCTCCGTCGATGCTGCAGGAATACCGGGATGCGGTGCTGGCCGCGCCGTCGCCGGGCCTCGCCACACGCATCGACGTCGTCAACGAAACCACCTTGCAGGGCATTGCGCGTCTCATCGCCGAAACCGGAGACGGCGACGATCTGGCCGTGCTGAACTTCGCGTCCGCGCGCAACCCTGGCGGCGGTTTCCTCGGCGGGGCACAGGCGCAGGAAGAATCGCTGGCCCGCAGTTCGGCGCTGTATGCCTCGCAGCTGCGGGCGCCGGCTTTTTACGACGACCATCGCCGCTCGTCGTCCCTGCTGTATTCCGATGCGATGATCCTGTCGCCGCACTGTCCGGTGTTTCGCTACGACGACGGGCAATTGCGCGATCGCGCGCACGCAGTCAGTTTCATCACGAGCGCCGCGCCGAATGCCGGCGCGATCCGGCAGCAGCGGCGCGAGCGCGAGCAGCGCGACATCGCATCCACGTTGCGGCGCCGCGCCGAATGCGTGCTCGCCTTGGCCGCAGTGCAGGGCTATCGCCGCCTCGTACTCGGCGCCTGGGGCTGCGGCGTGTTCGGCAACGATCCGCACAGCGTCGCCGCGGTATTTGCTAGCCTGCTGCGCGGTGCCTGGCAAGGCCGCTTTGCGCAGGTCGCGTTCTCGGTACTGGATACGTCGCCGCAGCAGGCGACCTTGCGTGCGTTTCGCGACCTGTTCGCCGCAACGCCGGGACGCTAGCCCCATCCCGCACGCCTTCGTCGAACGGTGCCGTGCTCGCGCGCCGCTGAAACCGGCCATTCGGTCGTGAGCCGGCACCGTACCGTCGCAGCGCGGGCGGCCGGCTGAACTCATCCGTCACGGAGCGGCTTTGGCGCGGACGACGATCGGCACGGGTCAGCGTACGCGGCGATCTCCGTCCGATCTCCTGAGATGGCGGTGAATCAGAGTGACGGTCGCCGGCACGCCGCGAGCCGCCATCGGCGGCCGTTGCCGGCTTCCCTCTATCCGTAACCGCGAGGTTCTCCCATGAATCACTCGAATGCCGCACGCCGGCCCCTGTCAGCCACGTCGCGCAACGCCGATGCGCACGATGTTCCGCGGCGCCGCCTGCTGCTCGCCGCACTGCTGTTCGCCGCCGCGGGCGGCGCTCACGCCACTTGTCCGGGCACGCCGCCGCCAGTCACCACGCCGGTGTGCGACGGCACCGCCGACGACACGTCCGCGCTCCAGTCGCTGATCCACGCCGCATCGCTGAACGGCGCGCCCGCCGTCATTCCCGTCACGCCGAACGGCTGCCGCGTCACCGCGCCGCTCGAAGTCTGCTCGAACACCACGGTCATCCAGCGCGGCCTGCTGAAGGCGAAGACGAGCTGGAGCCCGTCCGGCAGTCCCTTCGGTGTCTACAACATCGCCGACGGCGCGACCGACGTCCGCATCGAAGGCGGCGGCGTCGTCGACGGCAGCAGCGTCGCGACGGCCAGCGGCATCACGTCCGGCGGTGCGACGCTCGGCGATTACCCGAGTTCGACGCCGAACGCGCAGCGCGTGACGATCCATGGCATGACGATCGTGAACATGGGCCAATGGCCGATCCGCATCGACGGCACCGACAATCTGCGCATCGACGGCGTCACTGCAAAGAACTCGCACTACGGCCTCGAAGTGGGCCACGACACGAAGAATGCCGCGCTGACCAATCTGCGTGTCTCCGGCATCGAAGGCAACTGCGTCGTGCTGTACCGCGGCGTGACCGAATCCACCGTGTCGAATTCCCTCGTGTCGGACTGCGGCGGCGTCGGCATCTATGTCCTCAGCGACCGGCCGACGGGCTATCCCGCTTCCCATGCGAACGGCAACGTCACGATCGACGGCAACATCGCGCGCGAGGCACTGGTCGGCATCCAGGTCGGAAACTCGCCGACGGGCGCCGTGGCCACCGGCGTGAACATCTCGGCGAACCAGGCTCACCACAACCGGACCTACGGCATCGGCGTCGTTCCGTGCGACAGCTGCCAGATCACGTCGAACATGACGCACCATAACGGCAACGCGGAAGCGTCGTACCAGCCCGGCATCCTCGTGGCGAATTCGCGCCAGGTCAAAGTCGCAGCGAACACGGTATACAACGAAGGCCAGGGCACGACGACCGGGTTGGGCATCGTGGTCATCGAGACCACGCCGGGCCTGGCAGCCGGCGCGCGCGTCAACGTGACCGGCAATCTCGTCTATGACGACCAGTCGCCGAAGACGATGGTCGGCGCGCTGGGGGGTGCTCTCGCCGCGCCGATCGTTTCGACGGGCAATTCCTTCAGCTCGGGCCTGCTCGACTACTTCAGCTACGCGACCGGCAGCGTGCAGCGCAACTACCTGACGCCGTGAGCGCGGGCACGACGCTCGCTCCGCGTACCGCACTCACCCAAAGGAAGGAAATCTATGAAACTCAAGATACTGGCAAGACTGCTCGGCCTGCTGCCGCTCGCTGCTCTCGCGGCGCAGGAGCCGCAGGCCGGCGTGAAGAAACCCGAGGTCGAGAAGACCGCCGGCGTCGCGAAGACGCCGCTGTGCGCCGGTAGCGACGATACCGTGGCGCTGCAGTCGATGCTCAATCACGGCAATCCGCAGATGACCGTCGTCGAGATTCCGGCGACGCCGACCGGCTGCCGCATTTCCGGCCCGCTGATCGTGCACTCGAACACGCACGTGATACAGAACGGGCTGCTCACGCTGAGCGGCTACGTCTGGCCGTCTCCGGCGGCGACGCAGCGCGGCATGTACACGCTCGAGGACGGTACGCAGAACGTCATCATCGAAGGCAGCGGCACGCTCGACGGCGGCCATCCGAACTACCAGACATTCGCCAGCGGCTGCTGCATGGGCGGTATCGTTTCCGGCGGCCCTGCCATCGGTGCATATGACGTCGAGGTGGAGGACATCACGATACGCGGGCTCACGATCCGCCACATCCCGCAGTGGCCGATCGAGCTCGATGGCGCAAAGCGTGTGCTCATCGACGGCGTGACGGCGCACGACTCGGTGAATACGCTCGCAGTCGGTCATGGTTCCAGCGACGTGATCGTCAACAACCTGCGCGTGTACAACATCGCCGATATCTGTTTCTCGTTCTATCGCGGCGTCGAGAACGCGCTGATCTCGAATTCGGTCGTCAACCAGTGCAACGGCGGCGGCATTTCGGTGTTCAGCGACTGGCCGGCCTGCGTCGGCGATCCGCAATTCAGCAAGAACGTCGTCATCAACAACAACATCGCCTACGGTCGGAATGCTGCGCACGGTGTCGGCGGCATCGACGTGAACGGCCTGGGTACGTCGGGAGAGAGCAATGAATCGACGGCCGTGACGTTCAACCTCGCGCACAGCCACAACAGTCAGGGCGTAGGCATGACGCCGGCGCGGCACGGACTCATCGCCGGCAACATGACGAGCGAGCAGGGCCTGAACAACTACGCGAACGGCGTGAATCTTCTCGGCGCGAAAGGCGTGCTGGTCTCCGGAAACAGCTCGTTCAACCAGGGCGAAGGGTCGACGACGGGCCTTGGCCTCAACGTTTCGACACTGCCGGCCAGTCCGTTGACTCCGTTGCCTATCTGCGGCAGCAGCGTCCCGGCGCTGCCGGCCGTCACGGTCGAACGCGTCTCGATTCTCGACAACTACTTCTACGACTCCGCGACGTCGCCGACGATGCTCCACGCATTGATCAGCGGCAACCCCGTTCCGGTCGTCGTCGCCGGCAACACCTATGCGCCGATGATCGGCGCAGTCGACGTCATCTCCTACGCCACCGGCAGCCACAACGCCGACAACGACGCGCAACCCTGAAACCCCGTGTTGACGACGACGCGGGCGCCGCGTGCGCCCGCGTCTTGCGAAAGCGATGCGGGATGGCTCGCACGTAACGCGGAACCTATTGCAGTATCCAATCCAGACGTTCGTACTGGACATGCAGCAAGGTTTCCAGCGCCCAGATCTCCACCGGCGCGACTTCGCCGTAGTCGCTGACGCGCCACTGGCCGGCGCGGCCGCTCAAGGTGATCGTCGCGGCTAGCGTCCTCTCGCTCCCCGACACGGAGCGGCCGTCTTGCAACCCGCGTCGCCCGGCCCTCGGGCCGGATCGGCGCCTACCATTTAGATTTCGGCGCCGGCTCGGCGAAGAAGCTCTTGACCACGGCGCCGGCGCAACGGATCTCGGCGCCGCCGGCGAAGACGAAGCGGAAGTCGTCGTCGAGCGGGCCAGGCGTGAACACGACCTCGGCGATCGTGTCGCGGATCAGCGCCGTGAGATCCGGCGGCACTTCGCAGCTGCGGTGGTGCACGAAGCAGAGTTGAGCGTGACGGCCGTCGCCGAGCGCCCAGTTCAGGTTCAGTCCGCTGATACCGGGATCGCTGAGCTCGATGCCGGCGAGGCGCGCGCCGACCAGCGCGTTCCAGTCCCCGAGGTTCTCGCGGCCGCCGCCGCGGTTGCGATTGCTGAAGCCGGCGTCCTGCGGGTCCTCGCAGACCAGTCCCTGCTCGTGGAACCAGTCCACGACGGTGTTGATTGCGTCGACGTCGCCGGCACCGGCGCCGTGCAGCGACCATTGCAGATAGCCCGGACGGGCGACCAGCGTGCCTGCGAGAAAACCCTCGACGGTGCCGACGTCGGCCTTGCCGGCAATGCTCGCCCCGTCGAAACGCGCGGCCAGCGCCTTGAGCAGCTTGTGCCGCGCGCGCAGCTGCGCATCCGAAGCCTCGAAGCCGTCGGCGCGTGCTTCAGCGAAATCCTGTTTGCGCGGGACGAAGAAAAGATCCAGGGCCACGGCAAGACTCCACGACGGAGCGTCCATTGTGCGGAGTCGCGGCCGGTGTGGCTACTGCGGACGATGCCGCGTGAGATCGGCGCTGCGTGGTCGAATGGATCAGTGCGGGCGGCAGCCTATTGCCTGCGCGTCGTATCGGCGGCCGCGGCAAGCGGATCGCGGTGCCGGTGTTCGGCCGGTGCTTCGCCGAAGCCTCGCGGCGCCGGCCCGAAGACCGCTTCGCGCACGTCGGCAAGGTTGTTGCCGACTTCGGCGACGACGGTAATGAGCTGGTCGGGACTGAGACCTAACCGCGTCGCCCAGTAGTTGAGTTCCCAGGTCACGGCGATGTTGATCGTGCCGCCGTGCCGGCCGGTGGTAGGGGTGAAGTGCATCGCGCTCTCCTTCACGCTCGGATGGTCCGGTAGGTTTCTCGCCGCGCGCTGGTGCCGCGGCCGCCGGAACCGCGAGGCGCGATGATCGCGGGCGGCTCCAGGGAGCGTGGATGCCGCGTGATGCCGGGAAGTTTCGCCGTGCGTAGCACGCCGTTCAGCGGGGAGTCGACTCGGGCCGCGCAGCGGCCGCGGCCGTCGTTCAGAGCTGGCGCGCGGGGTCGCTGAGCTCGAGTTCGCGCAGCACGACGCCGGCCTGCGTGCGGTTGCGCACGCCGAGGCGGTCGAAGATCGCCGTCAGATGCGCCTTGACCGTGCGTTCCTGCACGTCGAGGCGATCGGCGATCTGCTTGTTGAGCAGGCCTTCGGCGACGAGCACGAGCACGCGGAACTGCTGCGGCGACAGGCTGGCCAGACGCGCGGCGAGATCGGCGTCCTGCGCCGAGGACTGCGCGCGCGAGACGCTGCCGCGCAGCGAAGCCGGCAGCCACTGCTCGCAGGCGAGTACAGTGCGTATCGCGTCGCGCAGCTCGTCGAGGCCCGAGCTTTTGGGCAGGTAGCCCGCGGCGCCGTGATCGAGCGCGCGGCGCACGACGCGCGGATCGTCGTTGGCCGACACGACGACGACGGCCACGCCCGGATGCTGCGCGCGGATCGCGGCGAGTCCGGCCAGGCCGTGGTTGCCGGGCATGTGCAGGTCGAGCAGCACGAGGTCGATGTCCGGCTCGCGTTCGAGCGTGCCGAGCACGCCGTCGAGCGAATCGGCTTCGTGCACCTGCAATCCGGCCACCGCGTCGGCGGCGGCGCCGCGCAGTGCCGCGCGGAACAGCGGATGGTCGTCGGCGATCAGCAGCGAAGGCATGGCGGTTCCGCGGCCGTGGCCGGCGCGGCTACTGCACCGTCCAGCCGCCGTCGACCGTGATCGTGTGGCCGGTGATGTTGCGCGCCGGCGGCGAGATCAGGAAGGCGGTGATGCCGGCGAGCTCGTCGAAGCCGATGAACACGCCCTTGGGCATGGGCTTGAGCATGACGTCGCTGACGACCTGCGCCTCGGGGATGCCGCGCGTGCGCGCCTGATCGGCGATCTGCTTGTCGACCAGCGGAGTCTTCACGTAGGTCGGGCAGATCGTGTTGATCGTGATGTCGGTGTTCGCGGTTTCGAGCGCGATGACTTTCGAGAAGCCGATGAGCCCGTGCTTGGCCGCGACGTAGGCGCTCTTGTACGGGCTGGCCACGAGCGAATGGATGGAGCCGATGTTGACGATGCGGCCGAAACCGCGCTCGCGCATGCCGGGCAGCACGGCGCGGGTCAGCCGCGCGACGCCGACGAGCATGACCTGGACGAGGAAATCCCACTTGGCGATCGGGAACTCTTCGAGCGGCGCGACATGCTGCAGGCCGGCGTTGTTGACGAGCACGTCGACCGGACGCGTCGCGGCGGCCAGCGCCGCGGCCACGCTGTCGTCGGAGGTCACGTCGAGCGCGAGCGCCTCGGCCGAGCCGCCGCCGGCGAGGATCTGCGCCGCGACGGCGTCGACGGCACTGCGATCCAGGTCGGTGAGTATCAGGTGGTGGCCGGCGGCCGCCAGTTCCGTGGCGATGCCGGCGCCGATGCCGCTGCCGGCGCCGGTGATCAGGATGCAGCGTTGGGTCATTGCGATTCTCCTGGCGCAAGCCTAGCAAGCGCCCTGGGCGCCGGCTTGGTACGAAAGTACGATAGCCGAGCATATCCGGCTTGGTAGGGTTGGCGAATGACTATTGCCCCGATTTCGCGCGCTTCGACGCTAGTGCTGTTGACCCTGCTCGCCGCCTGCGACCGCACCCCGCCCGCGGCGCCGACGACCGCTGGGCCGCCCACTGCCAAGCCGGCGCCCGCTGCGGCCGCCGCGGAGACGACAGCGATGTTCACCGCCCAACGGGTCACAGAGCATCGCGACGGCGACGACCTGCTCAGCGCCGGCCTCGGCCTCGACGGCCTGCGCGAGATGAAGCCGCCGGCGTTCGCGAATCCCGAGGCTCCTACGCCGGCGGAACTGCGCCGGCGCGCGCTCTGGAGCAACTGGCGCGGCATCGCCGATCTGACGCCGGCCGGCGGTTTCGGCAGCGTCTACGGCGAGCTGCCGTCGGTCCCCGGCCGCGAGTTCCAGGCGCTGGCGACATTGCCGGGCGCGAAGCAGCCGCATCGCGTGCTCGTGCAGATTCCCGACGGTTTCGATCAGAAGAAGCGCTGCCTCGTCGTCGCGGCTTCCTCGGGCTCGCGCGGCGTCTACGGCGCGATCGCGGTCGCCGGTCCGTGGGCGCTGCCGAAAGGCTGCGCCGTGGCCTATACCGACAAGGGCGCCGGCACCGACTATTTCGATCTGGCCGAACGGCGCGGTGTGCGCATCGACGGCACGAGCGGCGGCGCCGACGACGTGCTCGCGTTCAAACCCGACAGCACGGCGACCAGCGGCGTCGCTTTCAAGCATGCCCACTCCAGGGACAACCCCGAGGCCGACTGGGGTCGCCACGTCAAGCAGGCTGCCGAATACGGCCTGCGCGCGCTGGCCGAGGCGCTGCCGCAGCAGGCGCCGTTCACGTTCGACGACACGCGCGTGATCGCCGTCGGCATTTCCAACGGCGGCGGCGCCGTGCTGCGTGCGGCCGAACTCGACGGCGACTGGCTCAAGGGCGTCGTCGCCGGCGAACCGAATGTCTACGTCGACGCGGCCGGTTCGCGCACCTTGTACGACTACACCACCGAGGCGGCGCTGCTGATGCCGTGCGCGCTGCCGAAGCTCGGCCTGCCGGCCGTGCCCGACGTGGCGCAGCGCTGCGCGGCCGCTGTCGCCGCAGGCCTGATCGCCGGCGCCGACCTGCCGGCGCAGCAGGCCGCGGCCTACGGCGCGCTGCATGCGAGCGGCTGGACCGACGAAGCCTTGCGCGCCGGTTCGATCAGCGTGACCTTCGATCTCTGGCGCGCGGTCGCCGTGACGTATGCCTCGGCCTACGGCCGCTACGGCGCCGGCGAAGAGCCGTGCATCGCCGGCTTCGGCGCGTTGAATGCCGACGGCACGCCGCGCACGAGCACGCCCGCCGAGCGCGCGGCGTGGTGGTCGGACGCCAGCGGCATTCCGCCGGGCGCCGGCGTCGCATTCCGCGTGGCCAAGCCGGCCGAACCGCACGACGCGCTGAACTGCCTGCGCGCTCTGTGGACCGGCAACGATGCGGCCGCGACGCGGGTGAAGAAAGGCATCGCCGAAACCAGGGCCGGCCTGCCGCGCAAGGGCCTTCCCGTGCTGGTCGTGCACGGCCTCGACGACGGCCTGATCCCGGCCGCGTTCAGCAGCGCGCCGTATGCGGCCGCGGCCAAGGCCGGCGGCGCCGACCTGCGCTACTGGCAGGTGCGCAACGCGCAGCACTTCGACGCGTTCCTCGGCCTGCCGCAATACGGCGCGGCCTATCTGCCGCTGCTGCCCTACGTCTACCGCGCGCTCGACCGCGTCTGGGCGCGTGTCGACGGCGGCGCCGAGCTGCCGGCCGACGCCGTCATTGCGACGACGCCGCGCGGCATGGGCAAGGCGCTCGAAGCGAGCCATCTCGCACTGCCGTAGGGGGGCGGTGCGGACGGCAAATCCAATGTCCGACGGAAGCAGCGTGCCGCCCCAGGGCGCCGCGCCGGGACGGCAAGCCGTGACGCGAACACAGTCGGAATGCTGAATCCCTGGGCCGCGATCCCGGCGGCGCCGCCATTCGTGCTGCCGATGGACAGCGCCTACATCGCGGCGGCCAACGCCGCCTGCGAACCGTATGCGCCCGGCTGGCTGCATACGGGCCGCATGCCGGAACCGCGGTCGGGTCGACGCGACGCACCGGTACTCGTGCTCCAGATCAATCCGAGCTACGACCCGACGACGATGCGCGAGGCCTTGTCGGCGACCGCCGTTGCGGAGCAGCGTGCCGCGCTGGCCGACGAATACGCGCCGCATGCGTGCCTGGCGCGCGGCGACCCCTGGTGGCTGCGCGCGTTCGCGCAGCCGGTGGCGCAGTTCGGCCGGGCCCGCGTCGCGCAGGCCGTCTGCTCGCTCGAATATTTCCCGTACCCGTCGCGGCGTTTCTCGCACGCGCACTGGCGCCTGCGGTCGCAGGACTATCAGTTTTCGCTGGTCTGCGACGCGCTGGCCCGCGGCGCGCTGATCGTCGTCACACGCGGCCTGTCCCTATGGCTGGGTGCCGTGCCCGAGCTCGCGGTGGAGCTGGGCCGCACGGTGCTGCTCTCGCGTAACCCTCAACGAGTCAGCATTTCGCCGGGCAACTTGCCCGGCGGTGGTTACGAGCGCGTGCTCGCGGCCATCGAATCCGCCGGCACGCATGCGTCATAGCGGATTGACGTCCGCTTGCCGGACTCAGGCCTTCTTGCCCGTGAAGAACGACCTGATCGCCGCGGCCGCGGCGATCAGGCCGACGATCACGAGCTTGAACGACTTGGCCAGGAACGCCGCGAGCAGCGCGAACAGGCCCATCTTCTTCGCGGCGACGCCGCCGATCAGCGCGGCCAGGCCGTAGCCGGCGACCTTGTCTGTGCTCGAGTCGAAGTCGGCGTAGCGCTTGCCGTCGATGAAGGCTACCTGGCCGAGCAGGTTCTTCGCGACGGGCTTCTGCGATTCGACGAGCGAGGCGGTCGTGATCAGGTTCAGCGAGACGTAGCCTTCGCGGCCGAGCACGTAGGTGTTGTAGTTGACCGTGTTGTCTTCGCCGGGCGCGGCATTCTTGTTGCGCGCCTCGGCCGACCAGACCAGGCGCTGCGTCGCGCCGTCGTAGCTCGGCGGTTCGATCCAGCGCGTGACTTCGAGCGCCGGAATGCCCATCTGCAGGCGGCGCTTGTTGCCGGCTTCGGTGCCTTCCTTGATGTTGGACAGCAGTTCGTCGGCGTCCCAGTGCTTGGCGTCGTCGTCTTCGATGTAGCCGGCCGGGTTGTAGTCGACCGAGACCATCCATTCGCCGCCGCTGTCCTGCGTGGTCGGCACGACCAGGCCGATGAAATTCGGATCGCTGCCGTTGCCCATGGCTTCCATCAGCGCCGTGGCCTCGCGCGTCGGGATGAAGCCGAACCCTTCGGGCAGCTGCAGGGTGGCCTGGTTGCGCAGCTCGATGCGGCGCGGTCCGGCCTGCAGTGCCTTGCCGGCATTGGCCCAGGCGCTGTTCGCGGCGATTTCGGCCGGCGAGGAGGCCGGCGTGTCCTGCGCCGCAGCGGAAAGAACGGGAGCGAGCAGCAGCGCTGCGACGCAGACGAGCCAACGGTTCCAGCGCGAGCCGGCCATAGAGACAACTCCTGACGAACGGCCGCGGCGCGGCCCGATTTGAATCGCCGCAGGCGCACGGCCGGCGGCGGATTCCCCGCCGCAGTCTACTATCGGCGTGAAAATTTCGTCGAATCGCCGGCGCCGCCGCGGCCGCCGGCCGAGAGCGCAGCGGCCGCGCCGGTCCCGCCCGGCGCGATCCGCTTCAGCGCTTCACTGCCGCAGCCGATAGCCCGTGCGGAAGATCCACCAGACCACGCCGAGGCAGACGACGAGGAACGCCAGGGTCATGCTGAAGCTCAGCGCCGCGTTGACGTCGGACACGCCGTAGAAGCTCCAGCGGAAGCCGTTGACGAGATAGACCACCGGATTGATCAGCGCGACCTTCTGCCAGAACGGCGGCAGCATGCTGATCGAATAGAAGCTGCCGCCGAGGAAGGTCAGCGGCGTGACGATCATCAGCGGAATCACCTGCAGCTTCTCGAAGCCGTCGGCCCAGATGCCGATGATGAAGCCGAACAGGCTGAACGTCGCGGCGGTCAGCACGAGGAAGCCGATCATCCAGAGCGGATGCGCTATCTCGTAGGCGACGAAGAAGCGCGCCGTGATCAGGATCAGCAGGCCCAGTATCACCGACTTGCTCGCGGCGGCGCCGACGTAGCCGACGACGACTTCGATCCACGACACGGGTGCCGACAGCAGCTCGTAGATAGTGCCGGACCACTTCGGTAGGTAGATGCCGAACGAGGCGTTGGAAATGCTCTCTGTCAGCAGGGTCAGCATGATCAGGCCCGGGATGATGAACGCGCCGTAGTCGACGCCGTCGACCGCGCCCATGCGCGAGCCGATTGCGGCGCCGAACACGATGAAGTAGAGCGACGTCGACAGCACCGGCGACGCGATGCTCTGCATCAACGTACGGCCGGTGCGCGCCATTTCGAAACGGTAGATTGCGCGGATCGCGTGGAGGTTCATGCGCGCGTGCTCACGAGGCTCACGAAAATGTCCTCGAGCGAGCTCTCGCTCGAATGGAGGTCCTTGAAGTCGATGCCGTGCTCGGCCAGGCGCCGCAGCAGGCCGGCGATGCCGGTGCGCTCGCTCTGCGTGTCGAAGGTGTAGACGAGCTCGTTGCCGTCGGCCGACAGTTCCAGCGGCTCGCCGGCCAGTTCCGGCGGGATCGCCGCGAGCGGGCTTTGCAGCTGCAGGGTCAGCTGCTTCTTGCCGAGCTGGCGCATGAGCCGGGTCTTTTCCTCGACGAGGATGATCTCGCCCTTGGAGATCACGCCGATGCGGTCGGCCATCTCCTCGGCTTCCTCGATGTAGTGCGTGGTCAGGATGATCGTGACGCCGCGCTCGCGCAGGCCGCGCACCATCGCCCACATGTCGCGCCGCAGCTCCACGTCGACGCCGGCGGTCGGCTCGTCGAGGAACAGGATGGACGGCTCGTGCGACAGCGCCTTGGCGATCATGACGCGGCGCTTCATGCCGCCGGACAGGGTCATGATCTTCGCGTCGCGTTTGTCCCAGAGCGACAGGTCGCGCAGGATGCGTTCGAGCAATGCCGGATCGCTGGGCTTGCCGAACAGGCCGCGGCTGAAATTCAGCGTGGCCCAGACCGTCTCGAACGCGTCGGTGTGCAGCTCCTGCGGCACGAGGCCGATCTTGCTGCGCGAAGCGCGGTAGTCGCGCACGATGTCGTGGCCGTCGGCGAGCACGCGGCCTGCCGTCGGATTGACGATGCCGCAGATGGTGCTGATCAGGGTGGTCTTGCCGGCGCCGTTCGGACCGAGCAGCGCGAAGATCTCGCCGCGGCGTATCTCGAGGTTGATGTTGCGCAGCGCCGAGAAGCCGGACTTGTAGGTCTTGTCGAGGTTCGTGATCGTGATGATGGGGTCCACGAGGGCTCCGCGTGTCGCCGGGGCGGCGGCGTCCGGCGCGAAGGGTAATCCAGATCGGCGGCGCCGGCGCATCCGGCCGCAACGGATCGGCGCGGCGGCTGGGAGATCCGGCGCGTTCGGATCACTTCGTTGGGGCGACGGCCGCACCGTCGACAGGTTATACAATGTCGCCGCGTACACGCCGCGGCCGCGCCGGGCGGCGCCAACCGGGGGGATCGCCATGGTCAGGGCAGCCGTATTCATCGGTGTCGACAGGGCCGCAGGATTGGCGCCGCTGCACGATGCCGCCGCCGGCGCGAGGCGCCTGCACGACGGCTGGGCCGCGGAGCAGAAGTTCGCCTATACCGAGCTCGTGACCGACGAAGGCGGCGCCAAGGTCACGCTGGACCGCGTCTACGACGCGGTCGGCCGGCTGCTGCGGCCCGACGTGGAACAGCTGGTCGTCTATTTCGCCGGCCACGGCGTCAATGCCGCGCGCCACGAATGCTGGCTGCTCAGCGATGCGCCGCGCGTCGGCCATGCCGTGATCAGCGCGACGATCAGCGAGGAGCAGGCGCGCTACTGCGGCGTGCCGCACGTCGTGTTCATCTCCGACGCTTGCCGCACCGCGCCGGCCAGCATCGGCCTGCAGAACGTCAACGGCAACGGCATCTTTCCGAACGAGGAACCCAGCGGCACCGAGAAACCGGTCGACCTGTTCTTCGGCGCCTCGCTGGGCCGGCCGGCCTTCGAGGTCAGCAACGTCGACGATGCGGCGGCCGGCTTCACGGCGCTGTACACCGACGCCCTCGCCAACGCGCTGCGCTTCGGCGTGCCCGAGCTCGTCGACTGGACCGGCGCAGGCGCCGGCGAGACCGGCCTGATCCGGCCGCGCCGCCTGCGCGACTATCTCGGCAAGGCCGTGACCCGCACGATCCGGGACCGCAACCTCCCGGAGCCCGTCGTGCAGGTGCCCGACGCGCGCATCACCTCCGATCCGCAGGTCTGGGTGTCGCGGCGGCTGGGCCGGCCGCCGCCGCCGCCGCAAATCCAGCCCGCGCCCGCGCCGCCGTTCTCGATGGCGCCGCCTGCGCACCGGAACCCGGACTGGCTGGACGACGTCGAGTCCGCGGGGCCGGGCTCCGCTGCCTCGGCGTCGGCACCCGGCGAGGTCGACGCCTCATTCGAGAGCATGCAGTACGACTTCGATGTGACCGGCGAATTCGAATCGCCGTTCGAGAGCCTGCGGTCGCCGCGCCGCGGAACGGGCGCCGGCCCCGCGCCCGATCTGCGCGAGGCTTCGGGCTCGCTCGTCAGCCTCGCGCTGCAGAACCCGGGCTTCGTCGCCGACCTGCTGTCGGTGACCGATGCGGCCGGGCCGCGCCAGTTCGAGACCCAGTGCGGCTTCAAGCTGCGCGGCGCGCGCGTGCGCGAGGCGTTCGCGCTCGGTGCGACCGTGCAGAAACTCGGCCGCGCCGAGGACATCGTCCGCGTCGGCCCGCAGCAGCCGGCGCCGCTCGTGCTGCTCGTGCTCGACGACGGCGGCGGCGTCGTCGCGCCGGCGATCCGCGATTTCATCGGCGCACTGACGTTCGACGGCGGCGAGTTCGTCGACCTGGCCTACGAACCGTCGGCCAACAGCGGCCGCGCCGGCGCCTACCGCGACCGCGCGCGCGAGCTGCAGACCCTGCGCAAGGTAGTCGCGGCGGCCAGCCGCAACGGCTCGTTCCGCCTCGAAGGCGACGACGCGGCGACGCTCGCGCGCCGCATGCAGCTGCTAAAGGGCGTGGATCCGTCGCTCGCCATCTATGCCGCCTACGCCTATTACGATCGCCGCGACCTGCCGCGTCTCGCGCAGATGCACGATTTCCTGCGCGACGATCTCGGCGCCTCGCTGTTCGACGTCGCGCTGCTGTCCGGCGCGCTGGACGGCCGCACGATAGAACCCGGCGACCCGCTGCTCGGCCTGTTCCCGCTGCTGAGCCAGGGCTGGATCTACCTGCGCACGCGCCGCGTCTCGCTGCCGGGCGGCACCGAGATCCTGCAGGCGCATCTGCGCGACTCGCTCTGGACCCAGTTCGACGCACGCGGCGTCGACCGGCTTCGTTCCACCTGCTTCAAGGACGCATCGCCATGGCAACTCGTCGACTAGTCTTCGTTCACGGGCGCGCGCAGGAACACAAGGACGCGCAGGCGCTCAAGGATTCCTGGGTCGCTTCGCTGCGCAAGGGCCTGGCCAAGAGCAACCTGACGTTGCCGATCGCCGAAAGCGACATCCGCTTTCCGTACTACGGCCAGGCGCTGTTCGACCGCGTTGCCGGATTGCCCGACGACCGCGTCGCGCAGGTCGTCATGCGCGGCGCCGGCCAGCCGGCGGACGAGCGCGAATTCGTGCGCGCGGTGCTGGCCGAGGTCGCTGCGGAAGTGGGGGTTTCCGACGCGGAAATCGCCGCGGTGGCCGAGGCGCAGATCATCGAGCGCGGCATCCAGAACTGGGAATGGGTGCAGCGCGTGCTCGTCGCGCTCGACCGGCACGTGCCGAAGGCGAGCAAGCTGAGCATCGCGCTCGCGACCGAGGACGTCTCCAGATACCTGTTCGACCCGCGCATCGGCGATGCAATCGACGAAGGCGTGCGCGCCGCCATGGTCGACGACGTGCCGACGGTCGTCGTCAGCCATTCGCTCGGTACCGTCGTCGCCTACAAGATGCTCAAGGAAATGCAGAGTCACGAACGCTGGAACGTGCCGCTGTTCGTGACCCTGGGCTCGCCGCTCGCGATCAGCGCGATACGCCGGCGCCTGCAGCCGCTGCGCCATCCGGACTACGTCGGCCGCTGGTTCAACGCGATGGATCCGCGCGACGTCGTCGCGCTGTATCCGCTGGACCAGGCCAACTTCCCGATCGACCCGGCGATCGAGAACAAGACCGACGTCGACAACTTCACCGACAACCGTCACGGCATCGCCGGCTATCTCGAAGACCCGGTCGTCGCGCAGCGCATCCACGCGGCGCTGAGCGGCGACTGAGCCCCGCAGGGCCGGGGACGCGGCCTCAGAGGCGCGCGTCCACCGGTTCGCTTTCGAGCGCGAGCACGCCGAACACGCATTCGTGCACGCGGTACAGCGGCTCGTAGTCGACGAAGCGGTACAGCGCCTCGATGCCGAGCGCGAACTCGCGCAGTGCGAGCGACTGCTTGCGGCGCAGGCCGCGCACGCGCAGGCGTTCGAGGTTGGCCGGCTCGGTGTACTCCGGACCGTAGATGATGCGCAGGTACTCGCGGCCGCGGCATTTCACCGCCGGCTGCAGCAGGCCGCGCGCGCCGCGTGCCAGGCCGCCGGCCGGCTTGAGCACCATGCCTTCGCCGCCCTCGGCCGTGAGCCGTTCCCACCAGGCCACGGCCGCGGCGACGCTGGCCTCGTCGGACAGGTCGACGAAGCAGTGGCGCGTCATACGGACCAGCGCCGGATCGGCCGCGGCCAGGCGCCCGATCAGGCCGAGATGCCAGCGGTGATCGCGCGCGAGACCGACGTTGCGCTCGCTCGCGAGCACGTGGAACGGCGCGAGGCGCAGATCGGCCAGGCTCTGCGTCGGCCAGCAGTAGTGGCCGTAGGCGTCGACGAAACGCTGCGCCGCGTCGTGGCGCGCGCGCGCCTGGGCCAGCGCATCGCCGGCCTCGACGCCGCGCGCCAGCGCGG
>NZ_JANFVR010000069.1 GCF_024609805.1 Tahibacter caeni
CAGGCCGTCGGCATAGGCCGTGCCCGCGGCCGGCGCGGCGGCCGTGCGCTCGGCGCCGTCGGCGCCGCGCACCTGCAGCTCGCCGCGCAGCGGATAGTTCGCGTCGGTTGCGTTGACCTGGGCCAGCTGGCTCTTGCCGGCGGCGAACACGACGCTCGGAAACTCGGCGCTGACGCTGTGGCGCAGGCCGAGGCTCTGCGCCCGTTCGGCGAATTCAGGCGCGAACGCGCGCCGCCCGGCGACGCCGAGATCGCCGCCGATCAGCTCGGCCGCGCTCGCGAGAATCGCGCGTTCGACGCGTTGGCCCAGGGTCGCGACGGCGGTCAGCGCCGCCACGGCGAGCACCAGCGCCGCGGCGAGAGTGCGCAGTTCGCCGTGGCGGAACTCGCGGCGCAGCGAGCGGGCGGCGAAGCGGACGATGTTCATGCGGCTTCTTCCACGCGGCGGCCGCCGTCGAGGCGCACGACGTGGCGGCAGCGTTGCGCCAGGGTCATGTCGTGGGTGACCAGCACGAGCGTCGTGCCGCGGGCCTGGTTGAGCTCGAACAGCAGGTCGCTGACTGCGCGGCCGGTGCGCGCGTCGAGGTTGCCGGTCGGTTCGTCGGCGAACAGCAGGCTCGGTCCGTGCACGAACGCACGCGCGATCGCGACGCGCTGTTGCTCGCCGCCGGACAGCTGGCTCGGGTAGTGATGCAGGCGCTGCGACAGGCCGACCGCGGCCAGGGCCTCGCGCGCGGCGGTCTGCGCGTCGCCGCCGTCCTCGAGCTCCAGCGGCAGCATGACGTTTTCCTCGGCGGTCAGCGCCGGCAGCAGGTGGAAGCTCTGGAACACGAAGCCGATGCGCCGCCGGCGCAGCGCGGCGCGTGCTTCTTCGTCGAGGCGATGCAGCGGCTGGCCAGCCAGCGCGATTTCGCCGCTGTCGGGATTGTCCAGGCCGGCGAGCAGGCCGAGCAGGGTGGTCTTGCCCGAGCCCGAGGCGCCGACGATGGCCAGCGAGTCGCCGGCGGGCACCGACAGGCTGACCCCGTCGAGGATCTGCAGCCGGCCGTCGGGCCCGGAAACGGCTTTGCTAACATCGCGGGCACTCAGTGCGACTTCGGCGGATGGCGACATGCGGCGGTTCCTTGGTGTGGTTTTTTTGATTTTTTCAACAGCGTTTTCGACGGCCTCCGCGGCTAAGAGCGGCAGCCTGCTCGTGCTCGGCGATTCGCTGTCCGCCGCCCACGGCATCGCGCCCGAGGCGGGCTGGGTCAGCCTGCTGCAGCGGCGTCTGGATGCCTCGGCCGCGCCGCGCCGCGTGATCAATGCCTCGATCAGCGGCGAAACCACGGCCGGCGGCCTGGCGCGGCTGCCGGCGTTGCTGAAGGAGCACGCGCCGACCCTGGTGCTGATCGAGCTCGGCGCCAACGACGGCCTGCGCGGACTGCCGCTGACCGAGATCCGCGCCAACCTCGCCAGGCTGCTGACCCAGGTCCGCGAGACGAAAGCGCGCGCCGTGCTGATCGGCATCGAGCTGCCGGTCAACTACGGCCCGCAGTACCGCGACGGCCTGCGGGCGATGTATCGGGATCTCGCCGGCGAATTCAATGTGCCCCTGGTCCCGTTCCTGCTCGACGGCGTCGCGCTGGATCCGGCGCTGATGCAGGACGACGGCCTGCACCCGACCGCGCAGGGCCAGCCGCGCGTGCTCGACAACGTCTGGCCGGTGCTCGAGGGCGAACTGTGAGCACCGGCCGCCGCGCCGGGCCGCGGCGGGCTCCGACAGATCGCCATACGGATGAACAGACCGCCGGCCGCGGCTTCACGCCGGCGTCACTCGAGGCTGACCAACCTTCACAAATGTGAAGACCGGTATGAGGGGCGACATGAAACAGCGCGAAGAGCCGGCGGGACTGATTCTTCTGATCGAGGACAACCGCGGCATCGCCGAGATGGTCGGCGAATACCTCGAACGCCGCGGTTACGGCATCGACTATGCGACCGACGGCCTGACCGGCCTGCGTCTGGCGACGAACAACAGCTACGACGTCATCGTGCTCGATCTGATGCTGCCGGGCATGGACGGCATCGACCTGTGCCGGCGCCTGCGCAGCGAAGCCAAGAAGTCGACGCCGGTGCTGATGCTGACCGCGCGCGACACGCTCGACGACAAGCTCGTCGGTCTCGATGCGGGCGCCGACGACTATCTCGTCAAGCCGTTCGAGATCCGCGAACTCGAAGCGCGCGTGCGCGCCCTGATCCGCCGCGACCGCCGCTTGGTCAGCGCCGAGGTGCTCAAGGTCGCCGACCTCGTGCTCGACACGGCGACCCTGCGCCTGACGCGCGGCGGCCACGAGCTCGTCGTCTCGCCGATCGGCATCAAGCTGCTGACGATACTGATGCGCGAATCGCCGCGCGTGGTCAGCCGCCGCGACATCGAGCGCGAGATCTGGGGCGACACCTTGCCCGACTCCGACACCTTGCGCTCGCACCTGTACA
Organism: Tahibacter caeni; assembly: GCF_024609805.1. Lineage (GTDB taxonomy): Bacteria > Pseudomonadota > Gammaproteobacteria > Xanthomonadales > Rhodanobacteraceae > Tahibacter > Tahibacter caeni. Next base: position 2,478 of record NZ_JANFVR010000069.1, read on the forward strand.
ACCTGCGCAAGATCATCGACAAGCCGTTCCAGCAGCAGCTGCTGCACACGATACACAGCGCCGGCTACCGCCTTGCCGATCTCGACGCGGAACTCGCGGCCAGCAGCCAGGCGAATTGATCGATGCGGGCGCCCGGTGGCGCACGGCGCAAGGTCTGGGCCGTGTTCATGCTGCAGCTCGCAGCGATCAGCTGCGCCGCGCTCGTCGGCGTCTACGGCGCTGCGGCCATACTCGAAGACCTGCTGCTGCGCCGCGCGCTGCGCGACGAGGCGCAGCACTTTTTCGAGCGCGCGGCCGAACAGCCGGGCATGGTGCCGCCGGACACCTACAACATGCGCGGCTACCTGGTCAGCCGCGACGCGTCGGCGGCGCCGCTGCCGGCCGAACTGCTGCCGCTCGGTCCGGGCTTCCACCGGCTGCACGGTACCGGCATCGACGAGCTCGTCTACGTCAGCGACGCCGAGCCCGGCCGGCTGTTCCTCGTGTTCCGCCGCGAGCAGGTGCACCGCTTCGCGTTCCTGTTCGGCTTCGTGCCGCTGACCGCGGTGCTGCTGATCATCTATCTCGCGACCTGGCTGACCTATCGCGCTTCGCGCCGCGCGCGCTCGCCGGTGGTCGCGCTCGCCAACGTCGTGCGCGACTGGGATCCGAAGTCGCCGGACCTCGGCGCCCTGAACCTCGAACGCCTGCCCGGCGAGACCGACCGCGACGTGCGCGTGCTGGCCGGCGCGCTGCACCGTTTCGCGACGCGCATCGAATCGTTCGTCGAGCGCGAGCGCAACTTCACGCGCGACGCGAGCCACGAGCTGCGCAGCCCGCTGACCGTGATCAAGGTCGCCGCCGACGTGCTCGAGGACGAGGAGCTGTCCGCGTTCGCGCGCCGTTCCGTCGGCCGCATCCGCACCGCGACCCGCGACATGGAGGCGCTGATCGAAGCGTTCCTGATCCTCGCGCGCGAATCCGACACGGGGCTGCCGCAGGAAGACTTCGAGATCGACGCGCTGGTCGAGGAAGAGACCGAACGCGTGCAGCCGCTGCTCGACAACAAGCCGGTGCAGCTGTTCCTGCGCCATGAAGGCCGCTTCGCGCTGCACGCCTCGCCGCGCGTGCTCTCGGTCATGCTCGGCAACCTGCTGCGCAACGCCTGCCACTACACCGAGGAAGGCCGCGTCGTCGTGACCGTCGGCGCCGACTACGTGCGCGTGCAGGACACCGGCGTGGGCATGAGCGACGACGACCTCGCCCACGTGTTCACGCCGTTTTTCCACGCCGACCGCAATCCGCGCGGCGGCCACGGCGTCGGCCTGACCATCGTCAAGCGCCTGTCCGACCGCTTCGGCTGGCCGCTGGAACTCGCGAGCGTGCTCGGCAAGGGCACGACGGCGACGATACGGTTTCCGCAGGCGAGGCCGCTGCCGGCGGGCGCCGCCGGCAACGACGCGCCACGCACGCATTGAGCCGCGCAAGGACCGTCGCGCGGCCGGCGCCTCGCGGAAAAAATGGACCGCAGTCCATCGGCAAGTCCCGAGGCGGCTGGAACACAACGATTCATCCTCAAAGGATTCCGCCGGATCTTCTCTCGATTCGAAAAGCTCGACCTCATGTTCCTCGGCTTCATCAGCTTTGCATTGATCGCCGATGGACTTCGGATGTGTTGACAGGCCCTAGTCGCCGGACACCAGGCCGGTTTCGATCGCCCGGTCCTGGTTCGCGAATATCGCCATGGCCGTGCGCATCCGGCGGAATCCGAGCTTCGCGTAGAACCCTTCCTTGCCGGGATTCGCATAGAGAATGATCTTGCGATGGCCCACCGACTGGTCGCGCAGCCGTTCGATGAGGGCCTTGCCGAGCCCCATGCCCTGGTAGTCCGGATGCACGGCGACGTCGCAGAGATAGCTGCAGTCGATGCCGTCGGCGAGCGCGCGGCCGGCGCCGACGAGCGCGCCCCCGTCGAAGACCAGGCAGGTGTAGCGGCTGTTGCCGAAGGAAACGCGCAGATCCTCGGGCTTCTTCTCGCCGAGCGGCGCGATGCGGTAGAGATCGGAGAGCGCGTTCCAGTCGACCTCGGCGAGGTCGGATTTCCAGCGCAGTCGGGCGGTCGTCAGGGTCATGATGGTGTGCGCTATGGTTTGTCGGCGTATCGACGAGACGGACGCCGCGCGGCAAGTGAATCGTGGCCGGTCGCGCGGGCCGCCGCGAACGATAGCGCGGATGCGACGGCGGCTGCTGCGAGAACCCGCCTTCGAGCGGCACCCGGAATTCGTCAGCGACAGGCTGACGAATCTGGGAGTGTCCGATGAGAACGCCACTGTTTGCCGGCGCATTGCTGCTGCTGCATTCCTCGCTGCAGGCCGCCACGATCAACTGCACGATAGACGGCACGGGTGCCGCACCGCGGGTCGCCTACGGCAGCGCGTCCGACTGCAAGGTCAGCGGCAGCGGCGGGTCGTATCTGCTGACGGCGAAGAAGGAGCCCAAGTTCGTGCAGGTCTCATGCTGGCGGGACGGCCCCGGCGGCGACGTCGCACGCTGCATGGCTGCCGTGGCACGGAATTTGGCGAACAGGAAAGAGTTCTACGTCGGCACGTTCCAGGAACCCGGCAGCAGCGGCGTGCGGTCGGCCTGGTTCAGCGTGACCTTCATCAACTGAGCGACGGCGGGACGGTGCGGCCGTGAACCTTTGCAGGCGTTCGCCGACTACCCTGGCGACGAAGCCAGGGAGTCATCCGTGCAGCCGCCACCGACCGCCGCCGACCATGCCGATACGCTGCTCGTCGTCCGCTGCCAGCTCGGCGAGCGGGCGGCGTTCGACGCGCTGATCCGGCGCTGGGCGGCGCCGCTGCAGCGTTATGCGCTGAAGCTGACCCGCGACCCGGCGCTCGCCGACGATCTGGTCCAGGACGTCTGGCTGCGCGCCGTCCGCGGCCTCGGCCGGCTGCGCGACGCGGCGCAGTTCCGCCCATGGCTGTTCGGCATAGCGCATCGCACGTTCGCCGACCGGCTGCGCGAACGCTATGCGATGACCGTCGATGCGGACGTCGACTGGGACACCTTCGCCGCCGTCGACGACGACGGCGAGGATGCCGAGGATCGCGAACGCGCCCTGGCCGGCGGCCTCGAACGCCTGCCGCTCGTCGAACGCGAAGTGCTGACCCTGTTCTACCTCGAAGCGCTCCCGCTCGCGGAGATCGCGACGGCCCTCGGCATTCCGACGGGCACCGTCAAGTCGCGGCTGTTCCGCGCACGGGCGCTGCTGCGCCACCACCTCACTGCGGAGAAATGATCATGCACGAACCCCTGTCGCCGTCTCTCGAAACTGAACTGCGCCGGCTCACCGCGCGCGCCCTGTCGCCGGCGTCGCGCTACGGCCACGTCGCGCTGCTGCTGGCCGGATCGATCGTGAGCGTGCTGCTCGCCGGCCTGCTCGCGACCGAGCCGGCCTTGCCGCCGCGCACGCAGGCCGCCTTCGGCGCGATGCTCGCGATGGCCGTCGGCTGGATCGTCTACGCGGCCTGGGTGCTGCGGCAGCGAAGGCCGCTGATGGCCAGGCACCGCGTCGTCGCCGGCTGGATGGCCGTCGCCTTCACCGGCACCTTCACCGGCGGCGCGCTCGCGATGGCGCCGGCCAGGCCGCAGGGCATCTACACGACAGCCGTCGTCAGCGGTGGCGGAATGCTCGTGCTCGCCGGCGTGCAGCTGATCCAGGCGTACCGACGCAGGGCCGAGCTGCAGGCGCGGCGCAAGGAGCTCGAGCAGCTGCTCGGCGCGGCGGTCTGAGGTGTGCGCCGCTACCACGCCGATTCCGCGATCGCGCCTTCCGCTGCTCAGGGCTTCCAGGCGCGCAGCACGACCTCGTCGACGCTGAGCGCCTTTCCGGCTTTTTCGACTGCTTTGGCCCATTCCTCGATGCGCGGCGCGGGTTCGGCCGGTGCGGCGGCGCCGTCGACGCCGACCTGAAGCGCGAAGACGACGGGACCGTTCCTCGTGTCCGCCGGCGTTACTTCGCGGAGGCGCCGAATCAGCGTTTCTGCTTGTTCGGCCGGCAGCGCCGGTTCGAATGCGACCCAGGCGTTCGTCGCATGCGTGGGTTTGGTCGCCATGACGAGATGGCCCGAGCGTGGCGCGGAAGGCTCCAACGTCGCGAAATAACCGGCGGCGGCGCGTTCGAGCGCCTGGATGTACGCGGCGAGATCGGCCGCCGAGTTCACGCGTGCGCCGACGACGTCTTCGGGTTGCAGCAGCGCGACGCCGCCGAGTTTCAGGTCGCCGGCCAGGCTGGTCGTGGCAAGCAATGACGCCGCGATGGCGAAGGCGGTGCGACGCAGGTTCATCGGGCGCGTTCGATGGGATCGACGTGCGATCGTAGCAAAGGCCGGCCGATGAGTGCCGCGCAGCACCGGGCGGTGCTGCAGCCAGGCTTCAGGTGGTGCCCGGTGTGCGAGCCGAATCATCGTCGCGAGATGACGTATGCACCGTTCGCGCTGCCGGGAGGTTGCGAGGCGGCGTCAGGTGTTTTAGCGGCGATCGCTGTCGTGAGGAGTTCGAACAGACTCATCTCGCCCGGTCTTTCTCCGGAGAGACTGCTGGCTGGCGCGGAATGGTTGCGACGATTCAAGCGGTGAACACCGCGCTACTTCTCCAACCGGTAGTTCAACCCCGCCCGATTCTCCGTCGTCGCGTTCTGTGCCTCGAGCTCCCAGAGTCGCGAGAGCTTGTAGCGCAGGGTGATGACTTCGCCCGGCGTGAAGATGCCGACGCCGTAGCTCAGGTACAGCTTCGGCGAAAGGTATTTGCCGACCGTGAACGCGGCGCCGCCGATCGCGGCGTTGTCGCTGACCGCAGCGTCGACGCCGAGGCGGGCGCCGATGCTCTTGGCGAGCAGGTCGCCGGTGGCCGAGCCGAGCGCCTGCGCGGCCGCGCCGACGAGATCGCCTTCGCCGCTCTTGAGCGCCGACAGCGGGCGGCCGGTGATCAGGTAGGACAGCGCTTCGGACTGTTCCATGGCCGGTTCCGAATACACGGTCAGCACGGGCACCTGGGCCGTGCCCTGGACGCGCAGGCCGGCGGTCACGTCCTTGAGTTCGCGCGCGGCCTTGAGGTCGAGGCCGGGATTGTCGATCGCGGTGCCGGCGAACAGCAGGCGGCCGGTCTGGATCTTGAGGTCCTGGCCGTAGGCCTTGTAGGTGCCGCCGACGCGGATCTCGCCGCGGCCCGTGGTCTGGCGGCCCGGCCGTTCGACGACGACGAGCTGGCCGTCGAGCTTGCCGTCGAGGCCGAAGCCCTTGAGCTTCACGCTGTCGCCGAGGCGCAGAGTCACGTCGGCCGTGATCGGCAGCGCGCCTTTGCTCTCGGTGGCTTCCGCGTCGACGACGACGACGTCGGGCGAGCGCTTGGCCGCGCCGCCGCCGGGTAGCTTGGTCAGGTCGATGTCGGCCTTCGGCATGCCGACTTCGCCGCTCGCATAGAGGCCCTGCGCGTCGCGGCGCACGGTGAGCTGCGGCGAGATCAGCACGTGCGCGGCCGGAATGTCGGCGGCGAGGAAATCCTTGCCGGCGAGCTTGATCTCGAGCGGCGCGTCCGCGGCGAGGCCGCCGCTGCCGCTGACCTCCAGGCGTCCGCCGCCCGAGGCGATGCCGCCGCTGACGGTGACCTGCTGCTGGCCGTCGAGATCGATCTGGATCTTGCCGTCGGCGAGCTTGAGGCCCGCGGCCGGCACTTCGGTCGCGAAGCCGTCGACGAGGATGCGGCCGCTGACGACGGGCGCGGCCAGGGTGCCGGCGAACGCGAGGTTGCCGTCGACGCGGCCCTTCGTGTTCGCGACTTCGGTGCTGACGAGTTCGACGAATGCGAGACTGCCGAGGCCGAGCTGGATCTGGCCCGACAGCTGCTGGTCGGCGCCGGTGATCGCGAGCTGACCGTCGATGCGGCCGCCGTCGGACAGCTTGGCCTGCACGACGACGCGTTGCGCCTCGGGCGCGAAGCTCGCATCCACGGCGAGGCCTTCGTAGCTCAGCAGCGGCTGTTCGGGGTGGTCGGGATAGGCGATGCGGCCCTGGGCCGACGCGATCTTCGCCGTGCCGTTCAATGCGCCCAGCGCGCTGCGCCGGACCTCGCCGTCGCCGTTAATCTCGCCGTCGAGCTTGAAGGTCGCGTCGGGCGAAGCGAATGCCGCGATCATCGCGATCGGCAGGCGTTCGATGCGGTAGCGGCCTTCGGCGCTGCCGTCGGCGGCCTGGGCGCCGGACAGGCACAGGCGCGGTCCCTGTGCGCTGAGGCACAGCTCGCCGAGCTTCGCCGCGCCGTCGCCGTAGGACAGCGCCGAAGGCTGTTCCAGGCGCCATTCGGGCTGCTCCTTCAGCGCGAAGGTCAGGGTGTTCAGGCTGCCGTTCCAGTTGCCGTCCTTGAGCGCGCCGCGCAGTTGCAACTGCGCGGACAGCGCCGAGCCGCGTGCGTTGAATGCGATCTCGTGCGTGGCGCGGTCGCCCTTGCCGGCCAGGCTGACGCGGTCGAAGGACTGGCCGGCGGTGCCGACGCCGGTCGCGAGCAGGTCGAGGCTGCCGCGCGGCGCCTGGATATCGGCGACGTCGAGGTTCAGTTCCAGCGACGTCGCGCGATGGCCGTCGTAGGCCAGGCCCTGGCCGTCGGCCTTGCCGGTCAGCGCGAGCGCCGGCCACTTCCCCTTGAGCGCGAACTGGCCCTTCAGCTTGCCGGCGGCCTGCGGCAGCAGGTCGGCCAGCGATGCGACATTGAAGCCGATCTGCGCGTCGGTAGTCTGCGCGCTGCCGCGGCCCTGCACGTTCACGCTGCTCGCGCCGGAGGCCAGGTTCAAGGTGCCGTCGACGACGAACTCCGGCGCGATGCGCAGGTCGGCCCTGCCGCTGACCGGGCGCTGGCGCAGGGTGCCGTCGAGGCGATCGATCTTCAGCGTGGTCGTGACGCCGGCGTCGGTCTTCCGGCCTTCGGTCGCCAGCGACAGATTCAGTGCGCCGGGCCAGTCCTTCGCGAACGCGCCGGGATCGAGGCGGTCGGCCTTCACGTCGAGCTTCCAGCCGAGCACGGGCTTGAGCGTTATGTCGCCGATCGCGTCCAGGGTGCCGGCCGGCTTGCCGGCGACGCGCTGCTGCAGGCGCAGCTGCTTCAGCGCAATGGCCGCATCGGTGCCGTCGAGCGATACGGTGATGTCGACCGGCTGACCCGGCGGGCCGAGCTGGAGTTCGCCGGCCAGCGCGTACTGCTGCGGCGAACCGCCGACGTTGACCGTGCCGCGGCTCGCGAGCTCTTGCCTGGCGAGCGCGGCCGGCAGCAGCACGTCGTTCCAGGCCAGATCGAGATTGGCCTTGCCGGTGTCCTTCAGCGGCACCGTGCCGCTCAACGAGACCGAGCCCGGCACGTTCGGCGAGGTCAGCGACACGGTGCGCAGGGTCAGGCTGTCGTCGCCGAGCGCGTAGTCGGCCGGATCGAGCACGACGCGGTAGTCGTCGAGATCGACGTGGCCGCTGATGCGGCCTTCCTTCGCGTTGAAGCGTGCGTCGAGCTCCAGGCCCACGCTGCGCAGCGGCGGCTCCGAGACGAGGCGGTCGAGCGCGAAGCGTTCGGCACTGAGCGCGAGCTTCCAGTAGCGTTCGCGCAGCGGCAGGTTCGACGCTTCGGCGGCGAGGTCGGCGCGGATGGCGACGGGCTGCTGCAACTGCACGGTTGCGATCGGCAGGTTGCCGTCGCTGCTGGCGTGCACGAGGCCGGCGTACTCCTTGCCGTCGACTTGCCAGCGGAAGCGGCCGTCGGCCTTGCCGCGATCGTCGCCGGCCGTGCTGGCCTGTGCGTCGAAATCGACCTCGCCCACGGGCGCGCGCAGCGCGAGTTTCTCGACGGCGATCTCGTAATCGGCCCAGTGCGCCTTCGTCGCGAAGCTGTCGGCCCGGAACACCTCGGCGCCGTCGTGGCTGACGCGCACGCGCTCGACGAGCAGGCGGTCGAGATAGAGATCGACCGGCAGCTGCTGCGGGAACGGCTGTGCCGGCGGCGGATTCGGCTCGGGCGGCTGCGTCGTCGTCGCGACGACGACGTCGGCCGCTTCGAGGTTCTCGATGTGCGCGACCTGGCGCAGCAGCGCGAGCGGCGCGACGTCGAGCGTGACGCGGCCGACCTGCACGTCGACGCCGGCGTCGCGCCAGCGCACGTCGCGCAGCACGAGCGGCCCGGCCAATCGACCTTCGCTCGCGCCGATCGCGAGCTTGCCGCCGGTCGCGGCCAGCGCGCGGTCCAGCGCGAAACGCAGGCCCGACTCGGTGCGCAGCAGCCAGAACGTCGCGACCGCGACGACGACGATGAGCGCGCCGATCAGCAGCGCCAGCCATTTGAGCGCGCGCTTCACAGATCGGGTCCTATGACGAGATGGATCTGCACGCCATCCTTGGGCTCGCGCAGCGGCACGCCGAGGTCGAAGCGCACCATGCCGACCGGCGAACGCCAGCGCAGTCCGAGGCCGGTGCCGATCTTCGGCGAATAGCTCGTGCCGGAGAACGCGTCGCCGGCGTCGACGAACGTCGCCACGCCCCATTTCGGCTTGAAGTAGTACTCGTATTCGGCGCTCGCGGTCAGCAGGTGCTTGCCGCCGATGACGACGGGTTTCTTCTCCGGATCGACGACGAGATCGGGGCCGACGGTCTGGTAGCCGTAGCCGCGGATCGAGCGGTCGCCGCCGGCGAAGAAGCGCAGGTCCGGCGGCAGCTTGTCGAACTGGTCCACCCAGCTCGTGCCGACCGTGCCGCGCAGGATCAGGCGCTGGCGCGGCTTGAACGCGCGTATCCACTTGATGTCGCCGCGCAGTTGCACGAAGTTCGTGTCCGACAGCAGTCCCTGCGCCGCCGCGCGCGCGAGGAGGTTGATCGAGTAGCCGCGGCGCACGAACAGCGGATCGTCGGCGCGCTTGCGCGTCAGGCTGGCCTGCGGATAGAGCATCGTCGAATTGCCGCGAAACGCGACTTCCTTGCGGTCGCCGATCTCGAAGTCGCCGGTCTGCAGATTGATGCCGAGGGTGCGTGTGAAGCCCATCCACTGACGCGTCTCGTTCGCGGCGACGGTGCTGGTCTTGGAACGCGTGGTTTTGGTGTCTTCGTCGCGGTAGTTGACGCCGAAGTTGAAGGCGCGGTTGTCCGGGCCCGGCAGCGGAATCTGGTACAGCGTCGAGGCCGAGGTCAGGCGCTGGGCCAGGATCACTTCACTCTTGAACTTGTGGCCTTTGCGATTGACCCAGCGCCGCTCGAGGCCGCCGCGCACGCCGAAGCCGGTGTCGGTGCCGACGAACAGGCCGCCGGTATAGATGCTGCGCTTGGCCGGCGCCAGGGTGACCTTGATCGGCACGACGCCGTCGGCGGCCTGCTCGATGTCGGGATTCACGTCGACGATCGCGAAATAGTCGGCTTCGGTCAGGCGCTGCTGCAACGACAGCAGCAGGTCCTGCGTGTAGAAGTCGCCTTCCTGCCAGGGCAGATAGCGCAGCAGGAAATTCTCGTTGAACTGGCTGCCTTCGAAATCGGTGCGGCCGATGCGGTAGCGCGGGCCGGGCTCCCAGGCCAGGTGGATGGCCGCCTTGTGCGTGCCGCGGGTGACTTCGACGCGCCGGGTCACGAGCTTCGCGTCGAGGAAGCCGTCGGCGAACAGCGCGGCTTGGATCGCGGCTTTGCCGCGCTCGTAGGCGTCGTGATTCATCGGCTGGCCCTGCTTGGGCGCGAACGCGCGCAGCGCCTGCCGCACGCTCTTGAGCTCGCGTGCCTGGCCTTCGAGCTTGAGATCGAGTACGTCGACGACGACCGGCTCGCCGGGCTTGACGTCGAGCACGGCATTCCAGCCTTCGGGCGTCTCCTTGAGCTCGCCGGTGACGTCGGCCTCGTAATAGCCGTAGGGCTCCAGCGCCGCGGCGATCTGCGCCGGCGCGCGTTCGTAGAGGCGGCGCGCCTGCGCGGCGCTGACCTCGCGATCGGCGTACTGCGTCAGATCCAGGCCGGCCAGCGCGGCGATCTTGAGGTCGGCATCGATGCCGCCGATCGTCGTCACGATTTTGCCGGCCGAGGCGGTGCCGCTGGCGCCGACGAACAGCACCAGCGCGAACATGACGCGCCGCGCGCGCCGTGACGGCGATGCAGCGGGCGATTCGGGCGGCAGCGGCGGGGATTCCTTGTCGTGCATGCGACCTATCCGTGCGAACGAGCTGGATTCTATCGCAGCCGCAACGGACGCCGCCGGGCCGATGCGTCACAGGCAGTGACGGCGGTCACCGAATCGCCGCTGGCGCGTTTCTCCGTGCGGCCCGCGTGTGCCGGCGAAGCGCGGTACGGCTTTCAGATTGTCCGTGCGATCGCGTACAGATCGATCTCGCCGGCATGCCGCTGCAGGCGTACGCAGTGCCCGTGGCCCAGGCCGAGGTTCTCCGGCAGGCGCGCCGGATACGTGCTTTCCGGCATGAGGGGCGACGATGCAGCGCAGGCCGAGCTGATCGAAACCTGCTGCGATACGGCGGTGCCTGCTTCGCTGGCAGAGCCCTTTCCCGGCAGTCGCGCAGGAAGCCGTAGCCGATGCCCACTCGCCGAGATCGGACGGTAGTTGAGCCCGCATCAGCCGATCAGGCACCGCTCGCGGCACGTCGTCAACGCACGCCGGCCATGGCAGTCGTTCGCCCGCTCGGCCGGTGTCCTGTCGCGTGGCAGTTCGCGCACGGCGTCGACCGGCTTGCATGGCGTTCGCCGATGTGCGCAGGTTTTCCTCCATCGCGCGCGAGCGGCCGTCGATCTGCGTCGTCGTCGAGCGTCAGCGGCCGCCGCATCGGCCCCCCGGTCTGCTGACCGGGTTTCCGGCGCGGCGTAGCGCCGCATTCGTCGCTGCGGCGTGCTCAGAAATGCGCCAGCCGTGGGAACAGGCCGAGCAGACCGACGACGATCAGATAGATCGCGACGACATAGTTCAGCAGGCGCGGACGGATCAGGATCAGGATGCCGGCAATCAGCGCGAGCAGGGCAGGGATGTTCACGGCCTTCGACTCCTTCGATGGGGTGGACTACTGTCGCGCGCCCAGTGTAGTCGAGCGATGAATGCGCGCAAGCGCACGCGGACAGCAGTGCGGATCGACATTTCCGTGGCGCGACGTCGGTACTGCATGCAGCGATATCGACGGACGCGAAGGTGAGCGACCTGCGAGGCCGCCGCGACTACGCGTCAATCCGACGGAAACGGCTCATCGGCGGCGCCGGTCCCGCGCGCCGCGAGAATTTCATAGAGATGGTCGGCGATGCGTTCGGTCAGGCTTTCGTGATCGAGCCGGCCCGCCGCGGTCTGCACCATCAACTCGACGACGGCGTCTTCGTCCATGCCGATGGCCAGACCGTTCATGCGCAGGAACACATCCATCGTCACGAAGGCGGTTCGCTTGTTGCGTCGTGAAGCAATGTCCTGTTGCGATGGCGACGGCATAGAACGCGGCGATGCGCAGCAGATCGTCGTGCAGCTCGTAGCCGATCCGGTTCGCGACGCGGCCGAGCGTACCCGCGAGATCCTTGTCGCCGGCGAGTCCCGGCAGGCCTACGCCGGTCTCGGCAAGAATCGTATCGTGAATCCGGATGACGTCGTCGACGCCGAGCAGACGAACCATCGTCTCAGCGCTTGGAAAGCTTCTCGATCGCGGATCTGTTCTGCCGGATCGAGTCACGCAACGCGTCGTTGAAGGTCTGCAGTTCCCGCTTGCGGCTCGATGCGGGGCGGCCGACATCGGCGCCGTACGGCGCTGCCTCCGTTGCGGAATCCCTGACCATCAGCGATCCGGTCGTTTTCAGCGCCGGCGTCGGGAGCCGGCCGTTTTCGCGATCGATCCGGATTTTTCTGACCGTGATCTTGTTCATCGGGCGAGGCTAGCACCGATGCAGCTGGAGAGGAACCTTGGGACAGATACGTCCCTGCAGCATCGGCCGGGCCGCCGACCGGAGCGCGTCCGCGCGCTCCGGTCGTCAGACTTCAATCCTCTTCGGGTCGCGGCTTGTAGGACTCGACGAGGTGCTTCTGCACCTGCGGCGGCACCGGTTCGTAGTGGCTGAACTCGATCGCATAGCGGCCGCGGCCGCCCGTCATGGACTTGAGCTCGGTCTGGTAGTCGGTGACTTCGGCCAGCGGCACCTGTGCGCGGATGATGATCTCGCCGCCGCGCAGCGAGTCGGTGCCGCTGATGCGCGCGCGCTTGCCGGCCAGGCCGCCGGTCACGTCGCCCATGTGGTTGTCGGGCACGAACACTTCGAGATTGACGACGGGTTCGAGCACGGTCGGACGCGCTTTCGCGATCGCGTCGAGGAAGGCTTTCTTGCCGGCCGCGATGAAGGCGACCTCCTTGGAGTCCACCGGGTGGTACTTGCCGTCGTAGACGGTCACTCGCACGTCCTGCATCTGGTAGCCGGCGACGGCACCGTGGTCGAGCACCTGACGCACGCCTTTCTCGACGGCCGGCAGGAACTGGCCCGGAATCGTGCCGCCCTTGACCGCATCGACGAACTCGAAGCCGGCGCCGCGCTCCAGCGGTTCTATGCGCAGGAACACCTCGCCGAACTGGCCGGCGCCGCCGGTCTGCTTCTTGTGGCGGTGATGGCCTTCGGCCGGGCCGCCGACGGTTTCGCGATAGGCGATGCGCGGCGGGCGCGATTTCACCTCGACGCCGTAGCGCTCCTTCATGCGCTCGAGCATGAGCTTCAGATGCAGGTCCGAGAGGCCGCGCACGACCATCTCGTTGAGCTCCTTGTTGTGCTCGACGCGGAAGCAGGGATCCTCTTCGCCGAGCTTGGCCAGCGCGGTCGCGAGCTTCTGCTCCTGGCCCTTGTGCGCGGGTTCGACGGCGAGGCCGAACATCGGTACCGGGAAATCCAGCGGCTTCAGATGGATCTGGTCCTCGTCGTGCGAGTCGTGCAGCACGGCGTCGAAATGGATTTCCTCGACCTTGGCCACGGCGGCGATGTCGCCGGGAACGGCCTGGTCGATCTCGACGTGATCCTTGCCCTTGAGCTTGAACAGGTGGCCGACTTTGAACGGCTTCTTGCCGTCGTCGATGAACAGCTGCGTGTCCTTGCGCACGGTGCCCTGGTAGACGCGGAAGATGCCGAGCTTGCCGACGAACGGGTCGTTGATGATCTTCCAGACGTCGGCGATCACGTGCGCGGCAGGATCGGGCCTGGCCTCGATCGGCGTCGCCGCGGCGCCGGCGCCTTTGACGAACGGCGGCGGATTGCCTTCGGCAGGATTCGGCGCGAGGCGCTCGACGAGGTCCAGCAACTCGCGCACGCCGGCGCCGGTGCGCGCCGAGACGAAGCAGATCGGCACGAGGTGGCCTTCGCGCAGGCACTGTTCGAACGCGTCGTGCAGCTCCTGGCCCGACAGGCCCTGCTCGCCTTCGTCGAGGTAGTGGCCCATGACGGTTTCGTTGATCTCGACGACCTGGTCGATGATGCGCTGGTGCGCGGCGGCGACGCTGTCGAAGTCGGCCACGCCTTCGGGCTTGAAGAAGCAGTCGACGACGGTCTTGCCGCTCTGCGCGGGCAGGTTGATCGGCAGGCATTCGGGACCGAAGGTCTCGCGCAGCTGTTCCATGAGCGCGCGGCAGTTCGCGCCGTCGATCTTGTTGACGACGAGCAGGCGGCAGAGATTGCGCTGCTTGGCGTATTCCATGAGGCGGTGCGTGGAGAACTCGATGCCGTTGTGGGCATTGACCACGATGGCGCAGGTCTCCACGGCGGCGAGCGCCGACAGGGTCGGGCCGCGGAATTCGGGGTGTCCGGGCGTATCGATGAGGTTGATGTGGCAGCCGCCGCGGTCGATCGACGCGATGGTGTCGGCGATCGAATGCTGGCGCTCCTTCTCCATCGGATCGTAGTCCGACACGGTGCTGCCGCGCTCGACGCTGCCCTGGGTCTGGATCACGCCGCCGACATGCAGCAGCGCTTCGAACAAGGTCGTTTTGCCCGCGCTCGCGTGGCCCACGAGCGCGATGTTTCGGATGCCATCGGTGGTGTAGGACATGACGTAACCCTCCCAACGTACGTGGATGCAGGGCCGTCATGGTCGTCCGCGAAGGAAGCGCTACCCCGGCGGGCAGGCGCGGGGCGGGCGGTCATGGCGGGTACGCCGTCGCGACGGGCGAGGCGCGCTCATAGACTTGCCCCTTGTCATGCGAGCGTCAAGCTGCGTTGCAGCGGGCGGGAATCGGGAGTGGAGAGTCGGGAATCGGACGAGCCGTGGATGCGCGCTGCGACGTAGGCGCAGGCCGAGCGCGAGTCTCGGCCTGCGCGGGCAGCGCGCCGTCGTCGTGACTACGGCGCCGGGGCTTCGAAGCGGCCGCAGAAGATCGCGCATTCGTCCTCGATCGTGACGGACTCGAGCTGCATCATCATCATGCGCGCGCCGCCCTGGCCTTCGAACACGAACCACGCGATCTTCTCGAAGTGCTCGGGGCCGAAGGTGCGGTTGATGCCGTTGAGGTCGGCCGAATCGAACAGGTCGCCGCCGGGATTGAACAGCTCGAACTCCATGCCGGTCTGCGGCGTCGTCAGCGGCGTCTCGAACAGATGGATGCCGTCGGAGCGCGGATAATCGTTGGTGATGCGCACCGACGGCGTGTCGACGTCGGCGAACGTTTCGCTGCCGCCGCCGGCCTGCAGCACGGCGCGGTCGAGGCGGATCGGATAGGCCACGTGCTTGCCCGCCTCCACGACGAAGCCGGCGGGATCCAGACGCAGGCTCATGCTCACGGGCGCATCCACGGCCACGCCGGCGAACGGACCGGCGGCGATGTCGTTGTAGACGACCTTGCCGCGGGCTTCGACGATCGCGTCCTGGCGCGGCACGCTGTCGAGCTCGATGACGAAGGAGTTGATCGCGCTGTTCGGGTCCAGACCCCAGCCGCCGATGACGCGGCCGTCGCCGGATACCGCGGTGACCGAGTTCAGCAGCCAGCCGGCCGGCACGGCGATGCCGCGGGCCGCGAGGAAGTCGGTCAGCTTGACCATGCCGGTGGCTGGGGTCCAGACCACGGCTTCGCGCTGGAAGCCGAAGCCGCTGGCGCCGCCGATCAGGTTGCCGTCGTCGCTGACGCCGAAGGCATAGGCGCGATCGAAGAAGCTGCCGCTGCCGATGATGCCGATCGGCTGCACGCCGGTCGCCGCGGTCCAGCGCCAGGCCTCCTTGCCGTCGACGCCGGCGCCGGTGCCGACGATGACGCTGCCGTCGCGGTTGATGCCCAGCGCCTCGCCGACCTGCGAGCCCTTGCCGTCGAGGAATTCGCTGATCGTGCCGTTGACCCATTTGACCGCGCGGCGGTAGCCGACTTCGGTGTCGTTCCAGCCGATGATGACCTGGCCGTCGCGGCTGATGCCGTTGGCGCGGGCTGCGCCTTCCGGTGTCAGGCGCGGCAGTTCGCCGATGCCGGTCGCCGCGTTCCAGCGGAATGCAACCGCGTCGTTGGCGGCGTTGTTGGCCAGGCCGACCACGGTGCCGTCGTCGGCGACGTCATAGCCGCTGCTGAGCCAGCCGTCCATCGGCTGCGCGCCGGGCAGTGCGCCGACCAGGATCGGATCGAAGAATTCGGCGTTGCTGTAGGCGATCGCAGCGACCCAGTTTTGGTTCGCGTCGCGGGCCTGCCCGACGACCGGCTGGCCCCAGCTGTTCATGCCGTGCACTTCGGAGTAGTTCGCGATCGGCGAGGCACCGGTGTCGCGGGTCCAGCGGAAAGCGGCGTCGGCGCCCTGGAAGCCGCCGGCGGCGATGCGGCCGTGCTCGGACAGGGCGACGAGCTGGCTGCCGGGCTGTTCGATGGAGGTGAAGCTGCCTGCCGGCGCGGCGCCGGATATGGCCAGGCCGATCAGGCCCGCAAGTGTGCAAACACGCATGGATGAACCCTCGACGGAGCGGGAGAAGGTCCACCGGACGGCCGGCGAGGGGGGAGGTGGGGAGGGCCGGCGGCCCGATGGACCGACGCAGTATTGGTAGCCCTCTGCGGACCGCTTTCACGCTCGATGCGGAGCGCTTTCGCGTTTCCTTACTTTTCCATCACTGCGTTGATTCCGTTGCGGATTTTTTTTCACTGCGCAGCCGGCGACCTGTGCGCGGCGTCACATCCCCATGGCTCAGTGCAGCGGCGCGGGCTGCGGCGGCCGGGTCAGCAGCGGCGCGATCGGCCGCTCGCCGGCCAGGCCGCGGGCCTTTTCGAGCGCGCGCTGCCAGGCGCCGAGGTCGCCGTCGGACCAGTAGCCCCAGACCTGCAGCAGGGCGCAGCCGAAGTC